>JAIXYO010000021.1 GCA_027490215.1 Rubrivivax sp. | reverse complement strand
TGGGTGCTGCTGATTCAGCACGCGCCCGAACCGGTGGGCCTGATGGGCCCGTTCGTTACGGCCATGGCGGTACTGCTGGGTCTGGGGCGCCTGCATCGCGCCATCTGGGTGAACCAGCGTTACTGGTTCACGACCTGGCGCTGGGGGAAGGTGATGGCGGCGATGCTGTTGATCGGTGCCGTTCTCAAAGTCACGATGACCGCCTGAACACCCGCCGTGCCGAATGCCGGTGTGGTGTGCCGCCCTGTTACGCACCTATCGATCGACGAGCGCAGTAGTCGCCTGCTATCCGGCGCCTTGCTCGGGAAGATCGCTTGCCGCAGCCGTCGGCGGGGACGGACATCTGCTGTCGGGCGGCTGGACGATGGTATTTTCCCGACCCGTTGGCGACGTAGCACCCTTGCGGGAGCGGTCATTGGGACCTGCGCGATGTCACGGGATCGACAAAAAGTCGTTCAAGGGCGAGACCAACGGATTCGAGAACATCGACGACTTCGAGTACTGCGGCAAGGAGCCCGGTGACATCATCGAGTTCACCGAGGCAGACATCCACGGCGTGGTTCACTGACCGTCAGCTCTCCCTGTTGCCGAGCTTGCCCGCGGACTGCGAGATCATCTTCGAGACGGCTTCTCGGGTCTTTCGCTTCTGCATTTCGATCTTCCTGTCCTCGAAGATTAGCTGGATCGCCTGCCGCAACATCGGCAGCTCGGCAGCACATTCGTCTTCGCTCAACTCGTGGACGCCGAGGCTGAGAATCCCGTAGAGGTGAGGGTGCTCTGAGAGGAAGGCTGGCAACTCGTCCTTCAGCAACTTGATGCGCTCGTCGGTTCTGGCGGTGCGGAACTCGGGCCACTCAGTCATGCCCGCGGACTTCATGTGGGCGTCGCGTGATTCAACGAGCACACTCTCAAAGACCCGCCGGTAGTACACGCAGGCGGCAACTGAGAAGCCGTGCGCTGCACAGTTGATCGCGCGCACGAATTCCGTTCGCTGCTCCTTCGACATCGCGTCATCGAAGCCGGAGAGATCGCCCTTCTGAAAATCCGTCAACGAAGGTGACTGGCCCACCTTGGTGATCGAGACGTCGAAGTCGGAAAACTCTTCGCTGAGAACCGGCGTCTTCACCGGATCGGTGGTGAAGTAGTAGATCGGGCGATGGGCAGCATTCCTGCTGCACTGCATGTCGAGCGCGAACGGACCCACGAACTCAGTCCGCGGTCTCATCCCAGCACCACCGCCACTCGAGCGCGGCACCGCTTTCCACGTCGTGTGCTTGCCGCATTCAGGGCAGTACGCGTCGAAGTTCGGGCTGTAGGTGAAAAGCTGCCGCAACTGCATGTTGGGCGCAGTTTTTGAGAGCTTCAATGGCACGTACAGTGGCATGTCCAGCAGGTTCCTGAACAGCGTTCGTGCGTATCGCTCTTGATCGTCTTCCTGGTCCATGCGCAAGTGTAGGTGCGCTGGCACAGGCTTCGGGCAAAGGCGCGCTCGAGTGACCGCTAATCGCCTTGAAGGCGGTGACCGCTCCTGGCCTGCTGCGTGAATTCGAATTCCGGCAGAGCTGACGTTGCCCTGCACCGATAGGTGCAGCTACTTCGAGCGCACCACAGCAGCTGCGTAAGAGGGGTACTTTCAGTGCGCAGCGACGGGCCGAGCCTCGCTCCATTCGTCGAGATCGGAGCTTCTCCACGCCACCGCACGAGGCCCGAGGCGCACTGGGCTCGGGAACTTGTGCTCCGCGATCAGCCTGTAGATGGTCGACCGCCCGAGTCCGGTCATGCGCATGACGGTGGGCATCCGCAGGAAGAGCGGCGTCACCACCTCAGTGCGGCGGGGCGTTGGTACGGACGGGTTGCGTTGCACGGGCTGTCTCCAGAGAGAGGCATATCGGCAACTCTAGGGTGCAAGCGGGATTGGCAGCGTGCTGGATTCGGGCCGAAATCCTGCGTGGTCGTTCACCCCGACACCGGCTGAGTCGGCAAGGGTCAACCACTCGCCACCGCGCTCACACGCCTGGCCTTCTTCGCTGGAACGCGGGGCGCCTTGGTCGGACTGGCGGGCACCTTGCCGCTTTCGACCTTCGCAAGCAACGATGCCCACGCTCCCAGCGCGGCGGCTCGCTCGGCAAAGTAGTCGTGCCGGTCGTAGATCCCCTCGACATTGCCCAGCTTGTGGTTCAGCGAGCGCTCGGCGACGAAGCGATCGACGCCGAGCACGGCGAGGTGCGTCCGCGCCGTCCGCCGCATGTCGTGAACCGTGAAGTGCTCGATGTCGAGAACCTTCAATCGCTTGAGCGCGACGTTGAGGGTGTCTGGGCCGACGTGCTCGTACCGATTCCTGCAATTCACACCCAGGCGCGAACGGACGAGCCGGCGGGCGGGAAAGACGTAGGGCTTGCCGAATGAGAAGACCCTGGCCTCCTTGAGCCATGCAATGACCGGTTCCGCCAGCGGGATACGGATCGAAGCGCGGGTCTTCGTGTTCTCTTTGGCCAGGGTCCAGATGCCGGCGTCGAGATCGAATGCGTCCCAGCGGGCCGACAGCAGCTCCATCTTGCGCACACACAGCGCAAGCAGCAGCCAGACGGCCAGCTCGTTCTCGCGCCCGTAGTTCGGTGTCGTCCGCATGGCCACGGCGAGTTGCTGCAGCTCTTCCACAGTCAGCCAGCGGTCGCGCGAGACCTCGTCGCCCCCAGCATCCACCAGGTCGAAGTCGGCCGCTGGATTGCGATCGATCCAGTGGTTGCGCACGGCCATGCGGAACATGCGACTCATGTAGCGCAGCGCGTCGTTGGCAACTGTCGGTGCACCGCCGGCCACGATGCGCGTCAGCACGCGGTCTATGTGTACAGGCTGCACGTCGGGTGGGGCGACCGGCCCCAGCACCGGATTGATGTGCTTGCGCAGGACGCGTGCCACGACTTCCGGATGTTTGTAGCGCGGCTGGATGTACTTTGCGAACCAGACTTCACCGAGCCGCTGCACGGTGGGAACTTCGAGCTGCAGGGCCTTCTCTGCCTGCTTGGCTGCCGTGACGTCGATGCCGCGCTCGATCTGTGCTCGGTCCTGCCGTACCTGCTCGCGCGCATCCTTGAGCGACAGCTCAGGGTAGCGCCCGAGCACCTTCTCCTTGGAGCGTCCGTTCAGTCGGTAGCGAAGGATCCACGAGGCCTTGCCGGCCCGCGCTGCGATGGTGCTGGCGACGAAGGTCAGGCCTTCGCCCACGCCGCGGTCTACGGCGCCGGCAGCGAGCCAGGCCTTGATCTCGCGGTCAGTGATCGGTCGTTGCTGTCTGCTCATGTCCCATAGGCTCCTGTGAGGCTGTGGGGTTTTTGATCGGATGAACGCCTCAGAAGCGGCGCGAACCCCAAAAACCCCACAATAAACCCCACAGGTTGCGCGCGCTTCGCTGCGACGCCCTGGGACGGCTCGGGACAAAATATCCTTACATGACAGTGGGTTACCTGATTTCTGGGGACCCCATGGGACCCCCTGAAAAGCTACTCAATGTTCTGCACCTGCTCGCGCAGTTGCTCGATCGACACCTTCATGTCCAGAGAGATGGTGGTGAGTTCCAGGCTCGACGCCTTCGACCCCAGCGTGTTCGCCTCGCGCAGCAGTTCCTGAATCAGGAAATCGAGTCGTTTTCCCACCTCGCCGCCGGCCGTGAGCATTCGCGCCATCTCGTCGAGGTGGGCTCGCAACCGAGCCAACTCTTCAGCCACGTCGATGCGGATCGCGTAGGCCGCTGCCTCGTTCAAGGCCCGCTCCTGCAGCGCTTCGATTGACACGGTTTGGGCGGCGCCTGTTTGTTGCAGCGCTTCCTGCCAGCGCTCGAGAAACTTCTGCTGCTGGCGTTGGACGGTGGCCGGCACCAAGGGCTCGGCCTTGGCGGCGAGCTCCCGAAGGCGGTTCACCCCGAGCATCAGCACCTCGACCAGGCGCTTGCCCTCTCGTGCACGCGCCTCGCCCAGGCCGGCAATGGCCCGCTTGGCGGCGTCCAGTGCCACATCGTCCAGCTGTTCCTGGGATGCACTCGTCTTGCACCAGTGCAGCACCTCGTGGACCGACAGCTCCTGAGCACTGGGCAGCCAGCCGCGAATCGTGCTTTGCAGGTGCGAGAGCCGGTTCAGCTGTTCCGGCTGCGGTTGCGGCCAGGCCGTGTCGGCGCTGGACTGGGTGTTCAGCCGCAACTCGATCTTGCCGCGGCGAAAGGCGGCGGTCAGCAGCTCACGCAGTGACGGCTCCAGGGCGCGCAACTCGTCGGGCAGGCGCAGATTCAGGTCGAGAAAGCGTCCATTCACGCTGCGAAGCTCGACTGTGACTCTGGCCCGCGAGGGTGTGGTGGGCCGGGCGACTGGCAGCTCGCTGGCTGCGGTCGAAACCGGCGTCTCAGCCGCGCCTGCTGTGGCGCTGGCGTAGCCGGTCATGCTGTAGACTGGCATTGAATGTCAACCCGTGAAAACCGCTGATTATGTCGAAGCTGAAGCCCGCTCCGCTGCCTTCTGGCACCGTGGTCGGCGGCTACCAGGTCGTCAAGAAGCTGGCGGCTGGCGGGTTTGGTGTGGTGTATCTCGCAGAAGACCCGCAGCGCCACATGGTTGCGCTCAAGGAGTACCTGCCATCCTCACTGGCAGAGCGCTCGCCGGGCGAATTGACACCCCGGGTCAAGCCCGAGAAGCAGCCTCTGTATCGACTGGGCCTGAAGAGCTTCTTTGAGGAGGGTCGGTCGCTCGCACAGATCTCGCACCCGAGCGTTGTCTCGGTGCTGAATTTCTTCCGCGAGAACGAAACCGTCTACATGGTGATGAACTACCTGCAGGGCGAAACGCTGCAGGACTTCATCGTCACCGCGCGCGATCTGAAGCGCGACAAGGTGTTCCGCGAGTCGACCATCCGCAGCCTGTTCGACGAGATCCTGCGTGGCTTGCGCATCGTTCACCAGCACAAGATGCTCCACCTTGACATCAAGCCAGCCAACATCTTCATCACCAATGACAACAAGGCGGTGATGCTGGACTTCGGTGCTGCGCGTGAGGTGCTGAGCAAGGAAGGCAACTTCATCCGTCCTATGTACACGCCGGGCTTTGCCGCGCCCGAGATGTACCGCCGCGATGGCACCCTCGGCCCCTGGACCGACATCTACGCCATCGGCGCCTGCATCTATGCCTGCATGCAGGGTTATCCGCCGAATGACGCGCCGCAGCGCATCGAGAAGGACCGGCTGGCGCTGAGCCTGAGTCGGCTGCGCAACATCTATTCCGACAACCTGATCGAAGTGACCGAGTGGTGCATGTCGCTCGACCCACTGTCGCGCCCACAAAGCGTGTTCGCGCTGCAGAAGGAACTGGCGCGTGAGACCGAACGCCGCTACACCAAGCTGAGCTTCGGCGAGCGCCTGAAGATGCAGCTTGAAAACCTGACCACCGGCGCCAAGGTGTAACTTAATGGCGCTCCCACGTCGCTTCGCTCTTGTCCCCCAAGTGGGCGCTGCCCGGCGCTCAGGCACGCACTGACATGCGCTTTTCCATCTACCAGGTCAGTCGCAAGGGGGGTCGCGAGAAGAACGAAGACCGCATGGGGTATTCGTACACCCGCGACTCCGGTCTGTTCGCGTTGGCTGACGGCATGGGTGGGCATCCGGAAGGCGAGGTGGCGTCTCAGCTCGCATTGCAGACGATGTCAGCGCTGTTCCAGCGGGAGGCCAAGCCGACGCTGGTTGACCCGCTCGCGTTCCTCAACCAGGCGATCATGGCCGGGCACCAGCAGTTGCTGCGTTATTCGGCGCAGAAGGCGCTGCCTGACACGCCCCGCACGACCATCATCGCCTGCGTGATGCAGGGCGACTCGGCTTACTGGGCGCATTGCGGCGATTCACGGCTGTACCTCGTGCGTGGTGACAAGCTGGTGGCGCGTACCCGCGATCACTCCTATTCCGAACTGCAGGATGCACTCCACTCGGTGGTGCCGATGCGTGAGCGCCTGAACCGCAATGTGCTGTTCACCTGCTTGGGCAGCCCGGGCAAGCCGGTGATCGACACCGCCGGCCCGTTTCTGCTGCAAGGCGGAGACAGGCTGATGCTCTGCTCCGACGGCTTGTGGAGCACCGTCACCGACGCGTCGATCACAGAACAGCTGGCGCAGCACCTGATCACCGAGTCGGTACCTGAACTGGTCGAGCAGGCGTTGCGCAACGGCGGACCCAAGTGCGACAACGTGTCGGTGATGGCCATCGAGTGGGAAGCGTCCGAAGCCCCGTCCGGTGCTGCCGGCGTGTCGACACAGGCGCTGGGCGAAGAGGTATTCGCCTCCACGATCCAGGCCAGCGTGCTTGGCCACGATGTGATCGACGATCTCGACGATGCCGAGATCGAGCGGTCGATCAAGGAAATCAACGACGCCATCCGGCGCTCGTCGTCACCCAAAAAAACCTGAGGGTTCAGTCATGAGTTTCATACGCACGCAAGGGCGCGGCGTCGATGCGTTGCGGCCGGTTCGCATCACGCGGCACTACACCAAACACGCCGAGGGCTCGGTCTTGATCGCGTTCGGCGACACCCAGGTGCTGTGCACGGCCTCGGTGGAAGAGAAGGTGCCGCCGCACAAGCGTGGTTCAGGCGAGGGCTGGGTCACCGCCGAGTACGGCATGTTGCCCCGCGCGACACACACCCGCAGCGACCGCGAGGCGGCCAAGGGAAAGCAGAGCGGGCGTACTCAGGAAATACAGAGGCTGATCGGCCGTTCGCTGCGCTGCGTGTTCGATCTGAAGGCGCTCGGTGAGCGCACGATCTCCCTCGACTGCGACGTGATCCAGGCCGATGGCGGTACCCGCACTGCAGCGATCACTGGCGCCTTTGTGGCGGCACACGATGCGGTGACAGGCTTGATGGCGCAAGGCAAGCTGGCCGCATCTCCGCTGCGAGATTTCGTTGCGGCGATATCGGTCGGCATCGTCGACGGCACACCGCTGCTCGATCTGGAATACACCGAAGACTCGGCCTGCGACACCGACATGAACGTGGTGATGACGGGCTCCGGCGGATTTGTCGAAGTGCAGGGTACAGCCGAAGGCGCGTCCTTCTCGCGTGCCGAGATGGACAGCCTGCTGCAACTCGCCGACCAGGGCATTCGCCAGTTGGTGGCTGCGCAGCGCCTGGCGCTCGGGCTGTGACACGATGAAGCTGGTGCTGGCCTCGAACAACGCCGGCAAGCTGGCCGAACTGCAGTCGTTGTTCGCGCCGCTCGGCCTGTTGCTGGTGCGACAAGGCGACCTGGGCATTCCCGAAGCTGAAGAGCCGCACCTGACCTTCATCGAAAACGCGCTCGCGAAGGCGCGCCATGCGGCTCGTCACGCGGGGAGCGCAGCCATCGCTGACGACTCCGGGCTCTGCGTCGATGCACTGGGTGGCGCACCGGGCGTGCGCTCGGCGCGTTATGCCGAAGACCACGGCCAGGCGAAGGGCGATGCGGCCAATAACCGGGTGCTGCTCGCCAAGTTGTCTGCGTTTCCCGAAGCGACGCAGCGCAGCGCACGTTTTGTCTGCGCGCTCGTCGCCGTGCGCTCGGCCGACGACCCGCAGCCGCTGGTGGCGATGGGGAGGTGGGCTGGTGTGATCTGGCCTGCGCCGCGCGGTGAATCCGGCTTCGGCTACGACCCGGTGCTGTACATCCCCGAGTTGGAGAAGACGGTCGCCGAGCTGAGCTCCGCGGACAAGAACGAGCGCAGCCACCGCGGCCTCGCGTCGCGCGAGATCCTGCAGCAGATGCGCGAGGTCTGGGGCCTTGGCTGAACGCACCGCCATGCCCTCGATCGTGTCGGCCGATTCCGCCGAAGCGGCGTCGGCAGCGGTCAACGTCGACCCGAACCAACTGCTGGCCCGCTACCTGCGCCCCGGCACGCTGAACCTCGCGGCGCTGCCGCCGTTGTCGCTGTACGTGCATTTGCCGTGGTGCTTGAAGAAGTGCCCTTATTGCGACTTCAACTCCCACGAGCGTCGCGCCATCGATGGGGGCGATGGCTCGGAGGCGCTGCCATTTGACCGATACCTCGATGCGCTGCGCTGCGACCTCGAGGCAGCGCTGCCCTTCATCTGGGGCCGCCGCATCCACACGGTGTTCATCGGTGGGGGCACACCAAGCCTGTTTCCGCCCGAACGTATCGATCAGTTGATCACCGACATCCGCGCCCGCCTGCCGCTGGAGCCCGGCTGCGAGATCACGATGGAGGCCAACCCAGGCACCTTCGAGCGCGATCGATTTCGTGGCTACCGTGCGGCTGGCATCACGCGCCTGTCGGTCGGCGTACAGAGTTTCGATGACCGCAAGCTCGCTGCGCTCGGCCGCGTGCACGACGGCGCGCAGGCGAGGGCGGCGCTCGCCGAGGCCAGCGAAGCCTTCGACACCTACAACCTTGACCTGATGTACGCACTGCCCGGACAGACCCCGGCCGAACTGGAGGCCGACCTGGCTGCGGCACTGTCGTTCCAGCCCCCGCACCTGTCGATCTACCACCTGACGATCGAGCCCAACACGCTGTTTGCGAAGCACCCTCCCACCGGTGACCTCGCCGTGCCCGACGACGACACCGCCTTCGACATGCTCGACCGCATCACGCAGGCCACCGAAGCGGTCGGCCTGTCGCGCTACGAGGTATCGGCCTTTGCTCGACCCGGTCACCGCTGCGCGCACAACCTGAACTACTGGCAGTTCGGCGACTACCTCGGCATTGGCGCTGGTGCGCACAGCAAGATCAGCTACCCGCACCGGGTGGTGCGCCAGGTGCGCTTTCGCGATCCGTCTGCCTACATGACGAATGCGCTGGCCGGCCGGGCGATCGCGCAGGACGAAGAAGTGGCGCGCAAGCAGTTGCCGTTCGAGTTCATGCTCAACGGGCTGCGGCTGAGGGAGGGTGTGGAGCTGGCTCGCTACACCGAGCGCACCGGCCTGCCGCTGAGTTCGATCGATCGCGCACTGGATGACGCGGTGCGCAAGGGCCTGCTGCTGCGCGAGCCGAATTGGATTCAGCCCACGCCGCGCGGGTACGACCTGCTCAACGATTTACAGGAGTTGTTCCTGCCGCCAGCCTGATCTCTGGCGCTGATGTGCTGCGCTGAGCTGCCCCGTGCGCAGCCAGCCCAGCCTTGTCGATGACGCCATGGACCCCTTGCCAGTTCGCCTGCTCAGGAAAGCGCAGCGTCCATCAGCCCCATCTCGGCGCTGCTCATCAGTGCTTCGATGTCGGTGAGGATCAGCATGCGTTCGGTCTCGCCGTTCTTGACGCAGCCGATGCCCATGATGTAGCCGGCATCCAGCGAGGCATGCAGTTGCGGCGCTGCCTTGATGCTGTCGGCCCCGATCGCAATCACGTCAGACACCGAATCGACCACCGCGCCGATGACCCGGCCACGCACGTTCAGCACGATGACCACGGTAGATCCGTCGTACTGGGCTGCCTCGCAGCTCAGTTTCAGGCGCAGGTCGACGATGGGCACGATCACCCCGCGCAGGTTGACCACACCCTTGATGAAATGGGGTGCGTTGGCAATCCGTGTGGGCGCCTCGTAGCTGCGGATCTCCTGCACGCGCAGGATGTCGATGCCGTACTCCTCGCCGCCGAGGCGGAAGGTGAGGAATTCCTTGGGCGTGCCGGTCGCATGACTGGTATTCGGGCTTGCCGAGGCTGGCGTGCCGCGCTCGGCAACAGTCGATCCCGCTGGGCGGTCTTCAATGGCGATGCTCATGACTGATTCCTTCTGGGTTGGCGCAGGTGCTTGTGTGGCTGCTGGGTTGGCTGCTGGTGCGGCTGACCGCACTCAGAACGACTCCCAGTCGTCAGTGCCGGTCCTGGTGGGCGCGGCGACAGGCTGGCTGGTTGGGGCGACTTCTGCGGGCGGCTCGGCCTTGAACTTCGGCCGTACGACGTTCTTGGCCCGATCCGGGCTGCGGCGCTCGGCTTTGGCTGCGTTCGCTGCCGGTACCGCGGCATAGGACCCGCCCGCGAAGCCCGCTTGCTGCGACAGCTTGAACACCGCCACAGCTTGAACCAGCTGGTTCGCCTGGGTCTTCAGGCTTTCCGCAGCAGCGGCACTTTCTTCGACCAGCGCAGCGTTCTGCTGCGTGGCCTGGTCCATCTGCGTCACTGCCTCGCCCACCTGCGACACACCGGCACTTTGCTCCACGCTGGCCGCGCTGATCTCGCCCATGATGTCTGTCACGCGCCTGATGCTGGTGACCACCTCGGTCATCGTCGCACCCGCCTTGTCGACCAGCACACTACCTTGGTCGACACGCTCGACGCTGGCGGTGATCAGGGTCTTGATCTCCTTGGCCGCATCGGCCGAGCGACCTGCCAGGTTACGCACTTCGCTGGCCACGACGGCGAAGCCGCGGCCTTGCTCGCCTGCGCGTGCCGCCTCGACTGCGGCGTTCAAGGCCAGGATATTGGTCTGGAAGGCGATACCGTCGATCACGCTGATGATGTCGGCGATCTTGCGGCTGCTGTCGTTGATGCCCTTCATCGTCTCGACCACCTGGCCGACGACCTCTCCGCCCTGAATGGCCACTGCCGAGGCGTTCTGCGCGAGCTGGTTGGCCTGGCGAGCGTTGTCGGCGTTCTGTTTGACGGTCGAGCCCAGCTGCTCCATCGACGCGGCGGTTTCCTCGAGCGCGCTGGCCTGCTCTTCGGTGCGGCCCGACAGGTCCAGATTTCCCTGCGCAATCTGTGCGCTGGCTGTGGCCACGCCTTCGGCGTTGGCACGGACGTTCGCGACAACGCCGCTGAGGCTGGATTGCATGCCATCCAGCGCTTGCAGCAACTGCGCGGTCTCGTCCTTGCCCTGGGTGTCGACCTTCGAACTCAGGTCTCCAGCTGCTACGCTCGACGCGACCTGTACCGCCCGACGGATGGGTGCCAGGACGGACTTGGTGATCAGCACTGCCGCTGCTGCGCCCAGGGCCAGCGCCGCGACCGCCAAGACCAGCAGCGTGGCCTTGGCACTGCTGTAGGTCGATTGCGCGGTGGCGCTTTGTTCATTCGAGAGCTTGACGGTGTGGCTCCACCACTGGTCAACAGCCTCCGTCGCGACACCGAACCTGCGTGCTGACTCGCCGATGAGCAGTTTCGTTGCTACCTCGGTTTGCGTCGGGTCGTTCGTTGTCTTGCGCGAGACCAGGCGAACCTGTTCCCATTCGGCGTAGTAGGCACCCAGGGCATCCTTGAACTTGTTCAGCGCCTGCTTGTCGGCATCGTCTGAGACCAGTTCCTGCGCGTATTTGTCGAGGTTGGCGGCAATGGTCTTGCGAAGCGACTCGATCTTGGCTTCGACCTCATCCATCTCGGCATCGGTATTCATGAGGACGTGCCGGTTTTCGTATCGCCGGATGCTGGCCAGTGAATTCGCAATCTCATGCTGAGCCTGGGCCGATGGAACCAGGTCGACCGTGTAGGTGGTGGACACATCTGCCAGGCGTCCCATCTGCCACGTGGCAACCCCTGCCATCACCATCAGAAGCGCAAGCAGCAGGCCGAAGCCCAGGCCCATGCGTGCACCGATCTTGAAGTTCTTGAACATGGCCCTGCTTCCTCTTCTGCCTTGTGCACCACACCAAATGCCAACCCGCCAGGGTGCATGGCAGCATTGGTCCCTGAAAGGGTCTTGAGTGGCTTGTCGGCGCATCACGCGAAAACATGAGTCAAACATGGCCGATCGCACTGGCCAGCCATCGGAGCCTCAAGCTCGCATCCGGTCAGCCGAAACGCCTTCATCCATCGGACATCCCTTGACGGGGTAGCCGGTCGAGGCGAAGGAACGTTTTTTTCCTCGCAGCCAACCCGAGGGAATGACATGGGCAAGACCGAGACAGCCACCATCCCTCGACCCGCAGCGCAGGGCTGGACGCCTGCGCCGCTGCCGCCCTCGGAACCGCAGCGCCTGTCGGCCCTGCGCGCTTTGGACGTGCTGGACACATCGGCCGAACCCGAGTTCGACGCCCTGGTGCGCGCTGCAGCCCACATCTGCGGCACACCGATTTCGCTGATCAGCCTGGTGGATGACTACCGCCAGTGGTTCAAGGCCAATCTGGGCCTGGAAGGCGCACAGGAAACCCCGCGCGAAGTGGCTTTCTGCTCCCACGCCATCCTGGGCGACAGTGTGTTCCAGGTCAATGACGCGACCCACGACTCCCGGTTTGCCGGCAACCCGCTGGTCGTGGGTGAACCCGGCATCCGCTTCTATGCCGGAGCGCCCATTCGGGTCATGGGTGGGCAGGCCGTTGGCACGCTGTGCGTCATCGATCGCCAGCCCCGGCAACTCGATGCCCAACAGAACTACGCACTGAGTTGCCTGGCCCACGCTGCGGCGAGGGCACTGGAAGGGCGGCAAGCCACTTTGGAGCTTCAGCAGCGCAATGCACTGCTGCACACCACGCTGAGTGCCATCGCCGATGCCGTGGTGACCACCGATGTTCTGGGCTTCGTCACCTGGCTGAACCCGGCTGCAGAACGCATGCTGGGCGTCGGTCTGGCAGTGCTTGCCGGGCAATCGATTGAAGCCTTGTTGAGCCTGCGCAGCGCCAAGCTGCCAGCCGGCGTGGCAGATGTGATGACCCGCGTTGCGGCCGGCCAGACGGTGAACCTTCCAAAGGACACCCAACTGCTTTGCAAGGGCGCAGAGCCGATGGCCATCGAAGGCAGCGCCTCACCACTGGGCAAGCAGGGCACCGTGCTGATCCTGCGCGATGTGACCTCGGCCCGTCAGAAGGAGCAGGAAATCGCCCACCGTGCCATGCACGATGCGCTGACCGGGCTGTGCAACCGCGACGAGTTCGATCGACAGCTGCAATGGGCCCTTGAGGCTGCGACGGAAGAGGGCACTTCGCAGGCCGACTGCGTTCTCTTCCTCGACCTCGATCACTTCAAGGTGGTCAACGACACCTGCGGTCATGCTTCCGGCGATCAGCTGCTGAAAGACATGGCTGAGCTGCTGCGCAAGTCCGTGCGCGCGAAGGACGTGGTCGCCCGGCTGGGCGGCGACGAGTTCGCCATCCTGCTGCGATCGTGTCCCTTGCCGGCCGCGGAAAGGCTGGCCAGGAACATCTGTCAACAGCTGGACGTTTTTCGGTTCGAAGTTCGCGGCAAGCGCCTACAGGTCGGCGCCAGCATCGGACTGGCGGCCTTGGGCGAGGACTTGAACGAACCGCAGGCGCTGATGCGCGCCGTGGACGAGTGCTGCTACGCCGCGAAATCTGCCGGTCGCAATCGCGTGGTCGCCTGGACGGCAAGCACCCATGTCAGTCAGCCCGCTGGCGGCGCATCGAGTTGGGCAGAACGCATTGGCCGCGCCTTGGACGAAGACCGTTTCGTGTTGCTGGGGCAACTGGTGATCCCCTTGCATGCGGATGCCGGCGTCATGAAGGTCGAGATGCTGCTGCGCATGCTGGACGAATCCGGCCAGCGGCTCTCGCCAGGCGAATTCATGCCCGCTGCCGAGCGCTTCCATCTGATGGGGCGCATCGACCGCTGGGTCTTGCGCAACACCCTGGACTGGATGCGTGACAAGCTGGCCTCATCCCATGCGAAACGTGTTGGCGTCAACCTGTCCGGGCAGTCGGTTGGCGACCCCAGCTTTCACGCCTGGGCCCTCGAGGTTCTGAAGGCTGCAGGCCCGGTCTTGTGCCAGGCCTTGACCCTGGAGATCACCGAAACGGTGGCCATCGCCAACCTGGATCAAGCCAGGACGTTCTTGCACGCTGTGCGCGGCCTGGGCCTCCGCGTGGCCCTGGATGACTTCGGCAGCGGCGCGGCAACCTTTGGCTACCTCAAGAGACTGCCGCTGGACTACATCAAGATCGACGGCCAGTTCGTCACCGGCCTGCTCAGCGATCCGCTGGACGAGGTGACTGTGCGCAGCTTCGTGGACGTGGCCCGTGTGATGGGCCTGAAGACAGTGGCGGAATTCGTCGAGAGCGCCGAAGTGATGAACCGTCTGCGCGAATTGGGTGTCGACTTCGCACAGGGCTATCACCTGCACAAGCCGGCATGTCTGGGCACGCTATGCCATCCGGCTCAGCCGACTGAGCTCATCGAGCAGATCGTGCCGTAGCAAGCAGGTCCCGCCCCGCACTAGACGCGGGTCATCGCCATGTCCGAGGTGCTGCGCAGTCGCTCGATCAGCTTCGACGCGATCTGCGTCAGCGGCAGAACTTCATGGGCTGCACCTGCTGCAATCGCTTCACGCGGCATACCGAACACCACGCAGCTGGCTTCGTCCTGCACGAAGTTGTAGCTGCCGGCGTCGCGCATCTCGCGCATGGCGGTGGCACCGTCTGCGCCCATGCCGGTGAGCATCAGGCCCAACGCGTTCGGGCCGACCACGCGGGCGGCCGATTTGAACAGGACCTCGACCGAGGGCTTGTGCCGGTTCACCGGCTCGCCATCACGTACCCGGGCGATGTAGTTGGAGCCACTGCGTTCGACGCTCAGGTGGAGGCCGCCAGGCGCGATGTAGGCGTGGCCCGGCAGGATGCGTTCGCCATCGCGCGCTTCGGCCACACGCACCTTGCACAACCCATCCAGGCGAGTTGCATAGCTCTTGGTGAAGCCTTGCGGCATGTGCTGTGTGATGACCACTGCAGGACAATCAGCCGGCAGGTTCATCAGCACTTCCTTCGTCGCTTCGGTGCCACCGGTGCTGGCGCCGATGAAGATGATCTTCTCCGTGGACAGTCGGCCGATCGATGCTGGCGGCACGATGACACGGGGCGCGTTGGCGGCGGCACCGGCAGCAGGAACCCCGGCCCGACGCAGGTGGGCCTTGGCGGCGATGCGTACCTTGTCGGTGATTTCGTGGGCGAGCAGCTTCAGGCCGTCGGCCACGCCGATCTTCGGCTTGGCTACGAAGTCGACGGCGCCGAGTTCCAGCGCGCGCAGGGTGACGTCGGCGCCCCGCTCCGTCAGCGTTGAGACCATCACCACCGGCATCGGCCTCAGGCGCATCAGTTTGCCGAGGAAATCGATGCCATCCATGCGCGGCATTTCGACGTCGAGCGTGATCACGTCGGGGTTCAGCTCGCGGATCATCTCTCGCGCCACGAGTGGGTCAGCCGCTGCGCCGATGCACTCCATGTCGGGCTGCTTGTTGATGATCTCGGTCAACAGGCTGCGCACCAGCGCCGAATCGTCTACCACCACCACACGTGTCTTCGCCATGGTCTGCTCGAATCAGTCAGAGATGTTTTGAGAAAGGTCCGCAGTGTCAGAACAGATCGACCGAGCCGCCACTGCTGCTCGATGTGATCGCCCGTTCGACAGCCACCCTGTCCTGTGCAACCAACGCATCGCTGCTGGTCGGTGCCAGTCGCTTCACCATCGCCTTGCCGCTGGCCGGCAGGAAGCAGACCTTGCGTGGGTAGATGTCGAGCACGTCCTTGGACACCACGGTGATGTGTTCTGTCTTCAGGTAGTTCATCACGAAGCTGGTGTTGCGCTCGCCGACGTTCAACGAGCTCATGCCGCTGATCACCGCCCCACCGCCGAAAACCTTGGCTTCCAGTCCCGAGCGTGAAGCACCGCGCTTGAGCAGTTCGTTGATCAGCAGCTCCATTGCGTAGGAACCATAGCGCCCCGAGTCGCCAACGCCTTCGGGCAGCATGAAGTGGTTCATGCCACCGACGCGGGCGTTGCGGTCCCACAGGCAGGCGGCAATGCACGAGCCCAGCGTGGTCATGATCAGCAGGTCCTGATCGTCGACGTAGTACTCGCCGGGCAGAACCTTCACTGCATCGCTCTTGAAATGGGCTTCGTAGAAGAAGAAGGAGGCTTCGCCGGGCTTGGGTACCTTGGCGCGCAATTGCGCAAGCCGCGAGCCCGCGGCCGGTGTGCCGAAGCTTTGTGTTGACAGCCCGCCGACCGGTGTCGAGCGTGGCCTCGACAAGGACGACGAAGTGCTGTTGTTCGGAGCGATCGACATGGTCATGGGTCTCGTGTGCGAGAGCTGTGTCAAACGCGCTCGTAGATCGTCTTGCCGCGCAGCCGAAACAGGTTGCGCGCTTCGGTGAAGTTCTCGGAATGACCGACGTAGAGCAGCCCACGCGGCTTCATCGTCGCGTGGATTTTCTCCAGCACCCGCAACTGCGTCGGCGAGTCGAAGTAGATCATCACGTTGCGGCAGAACACGATGTCGAACGGGTCGCCGAGCGACCAGCGGGCGTCCATCAGGTTCAGCGTGCGGAATTCGATCATCCGGGCCAGCTCCGGGCGCACCCGTATCAGCCCGGATTGCGCTCCCTTGCCGCGCAGAAAGTGCTGCCGCAGCCGATCCGGCGACAGCCCGCGGGCCTCCAGTGGATAGACCCCGGTCGCGGCGGTGGTCAGCACATTGGTATCGATGTCGCTGGCGACGAGCGTGGCACCATGGTTGCGTCCCAGCGCTTCATTGACTGTCATCGCGATCGAATACGGTTCTTCCCCTGTGGACGCCGCGCTGCACCAGATGCGGACCGGGCCCTGACCCGAGCGGGCCTGCAAGTCTTCGACCAGCGCAGTGAAATGGTGGTCCTCGCGAAAGAACGAAGTGAGATTGGTGGTCAGGCAGTTGATGAATTCCTGCCATTCGGCATCGGCCGCGGCGCCGTGGGCTTGCTCCAGCCATTGCAGATAGCTGGCAAACGAGTTGTGACCTGTTTCACGCAGCCGACGCGACACACGGCTGTAGACCATGGCCTGCTTGCCGGTGCCCAGGCTGATGCCGGCACGCTCGTAGATCAGCTTGCGCACCCGTTCGAAGTCGGCGCCATCGAAGGCCAGATCGCGCTGAATCGCTGAGGATCCATCATCGGGGCGGGGTCGTGCAGAGGCAGACATCACGGCAGACATCGTCGAGCGCTCCGAGTGGGCGGCGTGGGAAACATGGCTCTTTATCGGCAGGGCGCTGGGCGACTTGAATCGGCGAGCGCGCGGCTTGATCCCCCGAACTGCCGCGGATTTGCCGCTCTGAACCAAGCCGTTACGTTTTGCGACACCGCTAGACTGAACGCCTGTTTGGCCGATTCGTGCCTGTCCAACCGATGTCCACCACTGACCTGACCGCCGAGCTGCAACTTCAAACAGCCTTGTTGCTGCTGAAGCAGGCCGGCCGTGAGCTCAACGTGGATGCAGAGCCCGGCTCGACGCCGTGGCTGCAGGCGGTGGTTGACGCGCTGTGCGACCTGTCCAGCCGTGACGCGATGACCGGGCTGGCCAATCGCCGCCAGTTCGAATTGACCATCACCCGGGAAATCGATCGGGTGGCCCGTGCCGGGGAGCCGGCGCTCGTGCTGATGGCCGATATCGACCACTTCAAGCGCGTCAACGACACCTTCGGCCACCCTGCCGGTGACCAGGTTCTCAAGGTGGTGGCCGCAGCGTTGCAAGACTGCGTGCGCCCGATGGACACCGTGGCGCGCTATGGCGGGGAGGAGTTCGCCATCATCCTGCCCAACTGCCCGGCGACCTTCGGCCTCAACGTGGCAGAGCGGATCCGTGCCAAGGTCGAGCGGCGCCCCGTGAACGTCGCTCCAGGTGTTGACGTGCCGGTCACCATCAGCATTGGCGGGGCTTTTGCACCTCAGTGGGTGCGCTCCTCAGCCGCCATGTGGGTCGAGCGCGCCGACCGCCAGCTCTACCGTGCCAAATCCGAGGGCCGCAACCGCGTTTGCCTCGAACATGCTCCAGTGGTCCAGGTCAGTGCCGAAGAGAAGGGGATGCTGTTCGGCAATTCCCAGTTCCAGGACCTTGAATGACTTTCCCGACATGACCTCGCCGACCGATACCACCGCCCAACCCAGCCCGCAAGCCAGCGGTCGCCGTGCGCGCACGATTGCCGTGACCAGCGGCAAGGGCGGCGTTGGCAAGACTTTCATCTCGGCCAACCTGGCCGCTGCGCTGTCGCGCCGGGGCCAGCGCGTGCTGGTGCTCGATGCCGACCTGGGTCTGGCCAACCTCGATGTGGTGCTGAACCTGTTCCCGAAGAACACGCTGCACGATGTGTTCACCGGCAAATGCGATCTGGAGGCGGCGATCCTGCCGGCGCCGGGTGGCTTCTCGGTGCTGCTGGCGGGCTCCGGGCTCGTCGAGTATTCGCGGCTGACCAATGACGTTCGCGAGCAGCTGCTGGACATCATCGAGAAGATGAAGCCGCGCTTCGATTGCATCATCCTTGACACCGGTGCGGGCATTTCCGATGTGGTGCTGTTCGCGGTCTCGCTGGCCGATGAAGTGATGGTGGTGGCCACACCCGAGCCGACCTCGCTCACCGACGCCTACGCCACCATCAAGGTGCTGGCAACCCAGCAGGGTCGGCGTGTCATCAAGCTGGTGGTGAACCAGGTGGCTCGCGCAGGTGAGGGGCGCACCATTCGCGGCCAGTTGCAGCAGGTCATCGATCGCTATGTGTCGCCGATGCTCGGGGACGAGAACGAATCGTTGAAGCTCGACCTCGCTGGCGAGGTGCCGATCGATCCGGCAGTGCGCGAGGCGATCCTGAAGCGCCAGCTGCTGATGGAGGCCTTGCCAGGCAGCCCGGCGGCCCTGGGCGTCGGGGCGTTGGCCGACAAACTGCTCGGGTGAGTGCCACTCCGTTCGCGGCACTTGGCGGCGAGCCCGCAGTGCGGCAGCTCGTCGACCGTTTCTACGATCTGATGGACCTCGAGCCGGCATTCGCCGGCTTGCGTGCGCTGCATCCCGACGTACTCGACAGCTCGCGGGACAAGCTGCACTGGTTCTTGTGCGGCTGGCTCGGGGGACCGCAGCTCTACGTCGAGAAGTTCGGTCATCCCAGGCTGCGGGCCCGACATCTGCCGTATGCGATCGGCATCGCTGAACGCGATCAGTGGATGGCCTGCATGAGTCAGGCCATGCGCGAACTGAGTTTTGACGAAGCGATGTCGGTGCGATTGACCGAGTCGTTCTTTGGCACCGCCGACTGGATGCGCAACAAGGGCGCCTGAGATCAGGCGCTAGCGCCCGTCCACGCGGGGTGTTCGCCGCGTCGGTGCACTCTCAGGCTTCGGTGATTGGGACGGCCCGGTGGGTTTCAGCAGCACCAGAAGCGCGCCGTTGCCGCCATCGGCCGCGCGTGCATGCGCGAAGGCAATGACCTCGCTCTTCTGCACCAGCCAGGTCTTGACCTTCGACTTCAGCACCGGCTCACGCCCTGGTGAGCCATTGCCCTTGCCGTGGATCACCCGCACGCAGCGCAGTCCATGACGCACGGCCTCCCGCAGGAAGCTGGCGAGTTGCTCGCGCGCTTCGTCTCGCCGCAGACCGTGCAGGTCGAGCTGCGCCTGGATCGCCCACACGCCGCGCCGCAGCTTGCGCACCACTTCTGGCCCGATGCCCTCGCCACGCCACGACAGCGCGTCATCGGTTTCGAGCAGTGACTCGACATCGAACTCATCGGAGATTGCCTCGCGAAGCACCGCCGCCTCATCGCGTTCGCGCTGGCGCGGCAGCGGTTCAACGCGCGGTCGCGCCAGCGGCATCGCCGCCACGCGGCGCAACGGCAGCACCGGCCCGACGGTGTGCTCGAACAGGTGGCGCTCGCGCTGCGCGCGTGCGGCCTCCGCACGCGCTTCGGCTTCGCGCCGCGCTGCTTCGGCAGCATCCTTGGCCAGGGTCTTCTTCAGCGTGGCCAGGTCCTGCAGGCTTCGCACGCGGCGCGGTGGAGTCACAGCAGGCCTCGCTCGGCAAACGAGATCGCCTGGTCGCCGCCGACCACCAGATGGTCGATCACGCGCACATCGATCAGTTGGAGGGCCTGCTTCAGCGTCTGCGTCAGAAACTCATCGGCCCGCGACGGCTCGGCGATACCAGAAGGGTGGTTGTGCGCCAGGATCACCGCACTCGCCTGCACCGCCAGAGCGCGCTTGACGACTTCGCGCGGGTAGACGCTGGTCTGGCTCAGCGTGCCACGGAACATCGGCTCGAACTGCAGCAACTGGTTCTGCACGTCGAGGAACATCACTGCGAACACCTCCTGGCCCTCGTGCGCCAGCTGCAGGCGCAGGAAGTCCTTCACCTGCTGCGGCGACGACATCACGGTGCGTTGGGCCAGGCGCTGCGCCAGCGAGCGGCGCGCCAGCTCCATCACGGCAGCGATCTCCGCCCGCTTGGCGGGGCCCAGGCCCTTGATGCGCTTCAAATCGGCTGCACTGGCCTGCAGCAGGCCGTGGAGACCGCCGAAGGCGTCGAGCAGCTGCTGCGCCAGTTGCAAGACCGATGTTCCCCGCAGCCCGGTGCGCAGCAGCAAGGCGATCAGCTCGGCATCGGCCAGCGCGGACGGCCCCAGCGTCAGCAGCTTTTCGCGTGGTCGGGCTGCGGCGGGAATGTCTTTGAGCACCATGAATGCTTGCCGTGGTGTCGCGCCGGGTGGCTGGCGACGACGACTCGTAAAATTCGACTCAGTCTATCCAACCTTCAACCGGGCACGCCCTTGAACTCTGTCCTCGCGGGCTCCTTCCTCACGCTGCACTACCGGCTGGCCGGACCGGACGGCAACGACATCATCAACACCTTTGCCGACAAGCCCGCCACCTTGTCGCTGGGCACTGGCGAGCTCGCTCCCGCGATGGAAGCACGCCTGATCGGTCTGCCCGAAGGCACGCGTGCCACCTTCGAGCTGGCCGCCGGTGAGGCCTTTGGTACGCGCAACCCCGAACTGCTGCAACGCGTCAAGCGTGCGATGCTCGACGAGCTGGGTGACCCCGATGAGCAGTACCACTGCGGCGACGTGGTGCAGTTCCCGACGCCCGACGGGCAGGGTGCCTATGCTGGCGTGGTGCGCGCGGTCGGTGAAGACTGGGTCGAATTTGACTTCAACCACCCGCTGGCGGGTCAGCCGGTGACCTTCGAAGTGCATCTGATTGGAGTTTTGTGATGAGTGCCGAGATCCGAGTTGAGGAAGTGCTGCTGGCCGAGCCACGCGGCTTCTGCGCCGGGGTCGATCGTGCGATCGAGATCGTCGAACGCGCGATCACGAAGTTCGGAGCGCCGATCTACGTCCGCCATGAGATCGTGCACAACACCTACGTTGTCAACGACCTCAAGACCAAGGGCGCCATCTTCATCGAGGACCTCGCCGAGGTGCCTCCTGGCGCGACGCTGGTGTTCAGCGCACATGGCGTGTCGCAGGCGATCCGCCGCGAAGCGGCGGAGCGTGGCTTCACGGTTTTCGACGCCACCTGTCCGCTGGTGACGAAGGTACACGTCGAGATGGCCAAGCTGCGCAAGGAGGGCTATGACTTCATCATGATCGGCCACAAAGGGCATCCGGAGGTTGAAGGCACGATCGGTCAACTCAGCGAGGGCATCCACCTCGTCGAGGACGTGGAGGATGTCGAACGGGTGCCTGTCGGTGCAGCGGCCCAACTGGCGGTGGTCACGCAGACCACGCTGTCGGTCGACGATGCAGCCGAAATCCTGGCCGCGGTGAAACGCCGTTTCCCGAACGTGCGCGAGCCCAAGCAGCAGGACATCTGCTACGCCACGCAGAACCGGCAGGACGCGGTCAAGGTGCTGGCACCGAATGTCGATGTGGTGGTAGTGGTGGGCAGCCTCAGCAGTTCGAACAGCAACCGGCTGCGCGAAGTCGCCCAGCGGCTGGGTACCGATGCGTACATGGTCGACTCGGCCGAGGACCTGAAGCCCGAATGGTTCGTCGGCAAAAGCCGAGTCGGCCTGACCGCTGGAGCGTCGGCACCGGAGATCCTGGTCAAGCAGGTGGTCGAGCGGCTGCGTTCGCTGGGCGCGGTCTCGGTACGCAGCATGCCGGGTGTGCTGGAGACTGTCCATTTCCCGCTGCCGATGGGGCTGGGTGACAAGTCGATGCAGGCCGCGGGCTGATACCTGCTGCGGCAGTGGTCCTGCCTACAATTCGGCGCTTCACGTCCACCCCCGACCCCCTTCGAACACGCACCCATGCTGGACATCACCCTGCTGCGCAAGGACCTGCCCAGCGTCATTGCCCGCCTCGAGAAACGCAAGAGCCCGCAGCCCTACCTGGACGTGGCGCGCTTTCAGTCGCTGGAGTCCGAACGAAAGGCGTTGCAGACCCGAACCGAAGAACTGCAAGCCCAGCGCAACAGCCTGTCGAAGCAGATCGGCGCG
This sequence comes from Rubrivivax sp., assembly GCA_027490215.1. Taxonomy (GTDB): domain Bacteria; phylum Pseudomonadota; class Gammaproteobacteria; order Burkholderiales; family Burkholderiaceae_C; genus PBB1. The sequence goes on along the minus strand of JAIXYO010000021.1, from coordinate 21,097 downwards.
CTGAAAGGCAAGGGCGAAGATACCTCCGCGGTGATGGCCCAGGTCGCTGGGCTGGCCGATGAGCTGAAGGCTTCTGCCGAGCGCCTGGACGTGATCCAGACTGAACTGGCAGAGCTTTTGATGGCCGTGCCGAACCTGCCTCAGGACAGCGTGCCGGTCGGCGCCGACGAGCACGCCAATGTGGAAGTGCGCCGCTGGAGCCCGAACGATGCCGGCCCGCGCAGTTTCGACTTCACGCCGAAGGATCACGTCGATCTGGGTGCGCCGCTGGGCTTGGACTTTGACCTCGGTGCGAAGCTGTCGGGCTCGCGCTTTTCCTTCATGCGCGGCCCGGTCGCGCGGCTGCACCGCGCGCTTGCGCAGTTCATGCTCGATGTGCAGACGCAGCAACACGGCTACACCGAGTGCTACACGCCTTACATCGTCAACCGCGAAGTGCTGGAAGGCACAGGGCAGTTGCCGAAGTTCAAGGAGGACATGTTCTGGGTGTCGCGGGGCGGTGATGAAACGCAGCCCGAGCAGTACCTGATTTCCACGTCCGAGATTTCGCTGACCAACAGCGTGCGCGAGCAGGTGCTGGCCGCTGACCAGTTGCCGATCAAGCTGACCGCGCACAGCCCGTGCTTTCGTTCCGAGGCGGGCAGTGCAGGGCGTGACACCCGCGGATTGATCCGTCAGCACCAGTTCGACAAGGTCGAGATGGTTCAGATCACCCAACCCGAGCACAGCGACGCCGCCCTGGAAGCGATGGTGGGCCACGCCGAAGCCGTGCTGCAAAAGCTGGGCTTGCCCTACCGCGTGCTGCTGCTGTGCACCGGCGACATGGGTTTCGGCTCCAGCAAGACATACGACCTCGAAGTGTGGGTGCCGGCGCAGAACACTTACCGCGAGATCAGCTCATGCTCCAACTGCGACGCCTTCCAGGCGCGGCGCATGCAGGCGCGCTACAAGTCGGCCCAGGGTCGCAACGAGTTCGTGCACACGCTCAACGGTTCGGGTGTCGCGGTGGGCCGTGCGCTGGTGGCCGTGCTCGAGAACTACCAGAACGCCGACGGCTCGATCACGGTGCCTGAAGCACTGCGCCCGTACATGGGTGGCGCGGAGGTGTTGAAGGCCTGAAGCCGGGGGAGTTGGCGCCGTGCCCTGAGCTAGAATTCCGAGTTCCGGTTTCGACCAACCGGCAGCATCGAATGTGCTGGAGAGGTGGCAGAGTGGTCGAATGTACCTGACTCGAAATCAGGCGTACCGCAAGGTACCGTGGGTTCGAATCCCACCCTCTCCGCCAGCAAGTCTGAGCCCTCCCTCGTGGAGGGCTTTTTCTTGCCTGAGCCGCGCGTGGTGCGGGCCCGCGGGCGACGGGCAAGCTTGCCCATCTCTTCTGTGCCGTACGGCCTCGGCGCCTGCCTTTGCAGTACACCCCGACCAGTCGATCGATCGCCGCCCTGTGCCGCGCCAAGCGATCTGGGCGCAACCAGATGGAAACAGGCGAGCAGTAAGGGACACGGCAACCGTCCTCAGGCGCTGATCTTGCCCATCAACCCTGCACCGCGCAGCCATTCGACAGCCAACTGGTGGGCGGCCAGCGCCACGGGGTCGGTCTGGTGTGTCGCGCGCGTGGACCAGAGCGCAAAACCAGTCGGTCCGGCGGGTGCCCCCAGCGCGTCATAGACATCCGGCATGCTGGGCACGTGGTCGCCGAACCAGCACAGGCTGGCAGGCCGCTGGCTGCGGCCGAGGCTGTGGCGCAGTGCGCCAATCATGCGGTCGGCGTTGCGCAGGTGACGCAGGTAAATCGTGAGTGTCTCGCAGCCGGGCGGCGGCGCATCGATGTAGAGGTCGGCCACATCCCCGGGCGTCGCTTTTTCGAGGTGCAGCGGGCCGTGGTTTTCCATCGTGATCGCAAACACGAACACTGGCACGCTCGACGACTCCACGATCGCGGTGATCTTGGCGGCTACTGCGGCATCGCCCACGAACGGACCGCAGCGATCGGCCTCGGCAAACGCGCGGATGTCGATGAACTCATCGAACCCGAGCAGCGGATAGACACGGTCGCGCTGATAAAAGCTCGCCGGATACGGGTGGATACACACCGTGCGGTAACCACGGTGCTTGAGGAACCCCGCCAGCGTGGGAACCGGCCATCCGCCAGCTACCGCGTGGTACGGGTTGAAGCTGTGCGCACCCAGCAGCGCGTCGTCCAGCCCCGAGAGAAATGCGAACTCGCTGCGCACGGTGTTCGCGCCCCAGGCTGGCACCTGCAGCGTGCCATGCATCAGGGCCGACGCGGCCAGGTTGTCGAACTCGGCCAGCACACCGCGCCTGATGCTCGGGCATAAAGTCCGCGGGTCGAAGAACGATTCACTTTGCACCGCCACCAGATGCGGCAGCATCGGCGATGGATCCAAAGGGTTCAAGGGCTGAGCCATCAAAGCCTCATCGAACGGCGATGCCAGCACCGGCGGCGCCCGGCGCGCCGCCATCGCGCCGTGCCACAGACTGGCGACGAGCCCCAGGCCGACCACATCGCGCTCTGGATCGAAGCTCAGGCGCACCGCCTGGCGTGCGCCGGCCGCCAGGCACAGCGCCGCTGTGGCGATCAGTCCGAGCACCGCACCGAGCTGCCCTGACAGTGCCCAGCGCTGTTCTGGCGCCGGTTCCACGCGCAGACCCAGCACCACAGCGGCCACCACGCCCACCGCGATCGCCAGCGCATTGCCCCAGCCGAGAAACGGCACGAACAGCCGCGGGTGGCGAATGGCGTCGGTGAAGTACTCGTAATCGGCGAAAACAAAAGGCTCGCGCAGCGCGCGTACCTTGGCGTTATTGACCACCACCACCACCAGCATCAGCGCGCACACCACCGCGGCGGCAAACCACGGGTGCCCCAGCAGAAGCACCAGCACGCCATGCGCCAGCCCGTACACCCCGGCCTGAATGGCCCAACTGCCCCATGGTCTGCGCCATGGCGGCTGCGGCGTCATCCAGCGCTCGATGCCTCCCGACAGCGCCAGCCCGCAGGCGAACGCCAGCCACACCGCCGAGGCATCAGTCACGGTAGCCGATCCAGCCCACGATGCGGGTGGAAATGGCCGCCGGCAGCACCGTCAACCACCAGGTGCCCCAGTCCAGCGGAAACGGAAACGTGATGCGCGCGCTGTTACGTGCGAGCCTTCGGCGTATGGTGCGTGCTGCGCGCTCGGGCGACCACAGCAGTGGCTTCGGCCCGGGCATTGCGCTGCACATCGCTGAGTCCACATAACCCGGCATGACCACGCTCACTCTGATGCCCTCGGGTGCCAGCCAGCCGCGCAGCGCCTCGCCGTAGGCCTTGACCGCCGCCTTGCTCGCGCAATAACTCGGCGTGACCGGCAGGCCGAACCACGCAGCCAGCGAGCTGATGAGAGCGATCTGCCCGTGGCCACGCGAGCGCATCGCAGGCAGCACCGCATCCACTGTGGCCATGGCGGCCAGCACGTTGACCTGGATCAGCGCTTCGACCTCGTCCCATGGCTCACCGCGTCCGTCGGGGCCGATGTTGGTGTTGACGCCGGCGTTGACGATCACCAGGTCGGGCGCCAGGGTCTCGCTCATCGCACGCAGCCAGGTGGCCAACGCCACGCGGTCGCGTACATCGAGCACCTGTGTGAGCACGCGCGCGCCACGCGACTCGCACTGCTCGGCCAGCTCACCCAGCCGATCCGCCTTGCGCCCCTGAAGGATCAGCGTGACGCCGGGTGCGGCATAAGCCTCCGCCAGCGCCCCGCCGATGCCACCGGTGGCTCCCGTGATCAGCACGCATTGACTCATGACAAACACTCCAGTGGGGAACGATCGGCCAACAAGGCGCGGCTTGCATTGCCTACAGAAATCCCGATGCCTTCGCGGCAATACAGGCCGCCGTTGATCTGGGTGGCGTGCATCACCACGCGTCGGAAGCACACAAAGAGCTGCGCATCGGGCGGCTCGGGCGCACGCCAGAAGTCATTCAGCGCGCCTCCGAACGTGAGCCCAGGCAGGTTGTAAATCGCCGCGGCCAGCGCCAGCGTGGGCGTACCGTGCTCCAGCGCCACCAGGCCCACGGTGCTGTTGACCGTGACCACGCCACGCGCATGGCGTACCAGCGTCGTCAGGTCGCCGTCTTCGAGGTATGAAATGCGCCCTTGCAGAGCGAAGCGCTGCTCGCAGGCCTGCACGATGCGCGCGAAGTTCATCAGCGCCATATCGAGCGGATGGTTCTTGATCACCAGGCACGCATCGCCCGGAGCATGGCGCGCGAACGATGCCATCACCTGCTCGATCACCTCGCCCATGTGCGCAAAGCCCGAGTGCTCGCGGATCTGCGCGTCGGCGTTGAGCTGCAGCGGCAGCAGGTAGTAGGGGCGCCCCGATGCTGCTAGCGCCTGCGCTCGGGATCGATCACGCGCGCCAATCAGCTGCAGTGTTCCAAATCGTCGCACATAGCCTGCGTACTCCAGTGGCGCACTGACCGGCGCGTGGGTGCGGTATCCCGCAAACAGCACAGGATTGAGCAACCCGGCCGCGTGATACGCCACATCGTGTGCCGCGCGCACCCGAAACGGCGAGGCAAAGCGCCGCGGCAGCGCAGGCTCGGCGAGGTGCCGGCCCGTGTCAGCAAACCATGCAGCGTCACGCGGCAGCGGCGAACGCGCATTCACTCCGTCGCGCTCAAGCGTGATCCACCACGGCCGGAAGTAGCCTTCCTCGAACACATGGGTGCGCACGCTGTATGCCGTGCCCTGATCCACCGCCGCGCGGTGCACCGGCCTCCGGTCGCCAAACAGAACCTGATCGGTGATGCCGTGCGTCCGGTATGCCGCCTCTAGCCGCTCGGCCAGCCCCTGCGAGCCGCCCCGATGGCTCCACGCCGGCCGCGTGCCCCAGTAAGCGCGATCGCCCGCGCAAAAGTTGAGCCGGAACACCCCGTGCCCGAGCGCGCTGACGCGATCAGCCAGCCGCGCAAAGAAAGGCGAGGCGGGGCCTTGCAGGAAGAGGAAGTTGCGGCGGGTCAAAAGCGATCCAGCCCGCTCGAGGTCAGGCTCTCCACGCGCTCGAAATGCGCCCGCCAGGTAGGCGCCTGAAACCCCGCCATGCGCTTGATCTGCGCGGCGCGCCTGGGGCTGTCGGGACGAGCGTAGTCAAGGATCAACTCGCGCCAGCCAGCGCCGTCGATCGGGTCAAGGTAGTCGGGCACGCCGCCGGCGATTTCCCTGAACACGGGCAGGTTGCTGGCCACCACCGGCGCGCCCATTGCCAGCGCCTCGACCAGCGGAATGCCGAAGCCCTCGGCAAACGACGGGAACAGCAGCGCCTGCGCGTGGCCCAACCAGGTCGACAGTTCGGCGTCAGAGCAGCGCTGGCGCTCGATCACAGCGCCTCGCAGTGCCTCGCAACGCTCGAGCAGGTCCACCACCTGCTCGCACTCCCAACCCTTCTGGCCGATCACCACCAGACGCGGCGCGGCGTGGCCCAGTTCGCTCACCAGCGTGCGCCACACATGCAGTAGCAACAGGTGGTTCTTGCGTGGCTCGATCGTGCCCAGCACCACGAAGTAAGGGCTGCTCAGCAAGCGTGCCTGGGCCGGTGGCGGCAGTTCGGGCGGAGCCAGTGGCGCCACCACCAACGGCGGCACCGGCAGCCCCAGCGCGGCAGCATGGGCGACCAGTTCGCGCTGCGTGTCGCGCGAATTGAGCACCAGCGCGCGGCCCACCGACAGCATCGTTTCGAGCCGCAGTCGGTGCTTGTCGGCATCGCCGGGGCGCACGTATTCGGCGTGGGTGATCGGGATCAGGTCGTGCAGGAAGAACAGCGGCCGCAGATCAAAGCGCCGCACCGTGGCCGCATAGTCCGGCTCGTGCAGCCCGCTGTGGCCGGCGTTGATCAGCACCACCCCGCGCGGCAGCCCCCACGACAGCAGAAAAGCACGGCCCACCCACCACACCACACGGCGCGCAAAGCCCTCGGCAGGCTCCAGCAGTGCATCAAACAGCCGCTGTGAATCGCCACGCCCCAGCACCACCCATCGGCCGGCAAACCGCACCAATGCCCGAGCGCGATCGCGGTAGCTCGCCACATAAGCCAGCGCCACGCGGTCCACACCAGTCGGCAGCTTGCGGCGAAGCGCGCGCTCCACCAGGCGAGTGACGTCGAGGAGCCGTTCGGTCATGGCCAGATTGTCAGTCCCCTCGAAGTCGCAGAAACCAAGTCTTACAAAGCAAAAAGTCATTTAATCCGATAATCGTCACAAATGATCAAACTATCCGTTCGCCTAGTCCCTATGAGTCTTGCAGCGGCGCTGTTGGCCGGTTGCAGCCAGATGCCCACCATCGGCCCAAGCCGCAAGGAAGTGGCCGAGGTCGCCGACAGAAAGGTTGGGCAGGCGATACAGATCGTCGATGTCGACGACGGCATTGCAAGGCGCCTGCAGTCGCAGCGCAAGCAGCGGCTGTTTTCTGACAGCTTGGGTTCGGCGGTCAACCCTGCGTTTGGCATCGGCACGGGCGATGCGATCGAGATCAACCTCTGGGAGGCTCCGCCTGCTGCGCTGTTTGGCAGTGGATTGGAAGCAGCCGGTGCGCCGAGCTCGGCGCGCGCGGTCACATTGCCCGCTCAGGTGGTCGACCATCAGGGCTTCATCAGCGTGCCGTTTGCCGGGCGCATCCACGCCGCCGGCATGACGCCCATGGCGCTTGAAGACCTGATCGTCACGCGGCTCAAGGGCAAGGCCAACCAGCCTGAGGCGATGGTGCGTGTCGTGCAGAACACGTCGTCGAAAGTCACCGTGGTGGGCGAGGTGGCCAACAGCCTGCGCATGCCGCTCACCGCCAGCGGCGAGCGGCTGCTTGACGCACTGGCCGCCGCCGGCGGCGTGCGGCAGCCCATCAACAAGATGACGCTGCAGGTCACGCGCGGCAGTGACTTCCATTCGATGCCGCTCGATCTGGTGATCCGCGACCCCAAGCAAAATGTGCCGCTGCGCGCTGGTGATGTGGTGACCGCCATCTTCCAGCCACTGAGCTTTACCGCTCTGGGCTCGACCGGCAAGAACGACGAAGTCAACTTCGAGGCCCAGGGCATCACACTGGCGCAAGCATTGGCGCGCTCGGGCGGACTGCTCGACAGCCGATCCGACCCCAAGGGCGTGTTCATCTTCCGCATGGAGCAGCCCAAGGCGCTCGACTGGCCCAACCAGCCTGTGGCCACCACGCCCGACGGCCTCGTGCCCGTGGTCTACCGCATCGATCTCAAGAACCCCAGCAGCTTTTTCGTGATGCAAAGCTTCGCCATCAACAACAAAGACGTGCTGTTCATCAGCAACGCTCCGAGTGCCGAGTTGCAGAAGTTCCTGAACATGGTGTTCTCGGTGGTTTACCCCGTCATGAACGTTGTCAGGTTTACCCAGCAGTGAGCCTGAAGTCGCTTCATCAGCCTGGCTTTTGAACCGGCTAGCGCGCCTGATTTCGGCTGCGGTGTGGGCCACGTGGCGGTGCCGCTGGTCAAGAGGGTTGCCGCTACGTGGGCGTTGATGTGTCGCCCGTGACTGGCACCTTCGATCTGGTGCATTCATGCTGCAAACCGCCGGTGTGGCATCGTTCAGCCTCGATTTCACCAACCACGGCGGCGAACTGGGCGTGCTTTTGTTTTTCCGCAAGCCTGCGCGGGCAACTGCCTGATCCATCAGGACGGTCCATGGACAACCTGCACCAGCAAACTTTTTCAGTCACCCGCCACGACCGCGAACAACTCGCGGGCCATGCGGGCAAGGTGATCTGGTTCACTGGCTTGTCGGGTGCGGGCAAGTCGACCATTGCCAACGCGCTGGAGGTGGAGTTGCACCGCCAGGGCAAGCGCACCTACATCCTGGATGGCGACAACATCCGCCAAGGCATCAACCGCGACCTCGGGTTTTCAGACGCGAGCAGGGTTGAAAACATCCGCCGCGTGGCCGAGGTGGCCAAGCTGATGCTTGATGCCGGACTGATCGTCATCACCGCCTTCATATCGCCCTTCAGGCAAGACCGCCAGCTGGCGCGCGACCTGATCGGCGAAGCCAACTTCATTGAAGTGTTTGTGAACACGCCACTGGCCGAGTGCGAAGCACGTGACCCCAAGGGCCTGTACAAAAAGGCGCGCAGCGGGCAGTTGGCCAACATGACGGGCATCGACAGCCCTTATGAAGAACCGCAAGCGGCTGACGTTGTGGTTGCCGGCCACCAATGCGAATCAGTGCAAGCTGCGGCAGTGATCCTTGCAGCACTGGATATCTAGCCCCGGGTCGGCTAACGCACCAAGTCACAGCCTTCAATCAGAAAAGCCAGTTCCCTCGCGTCGCTGCTGTCCGGATCAACCGTCAAGGGAACGAACGTGTCCCCGCAAAGCACGTGGCAAGTGATACGAGCATCCGTCACCCGATCTGGCAGGGCCACCGGCAGCACGATGTTGAACACCCCCGGCCCACTGAGGTCAATGCACTGGGGTGCGAGGCCTGGCGAGGTGACCTCGATGCGAAGCGCAGCGCCAGCCGGCGCTGCGTGCCTGCAGCGCAAGACGACTGCTGAGTACGGTTGCGCTGGCTGCCGAAGACGTATTGCAACTTGTCGCCCAGCCCAGCCGTCCGGATGCAGATCCACATAGACATGAGGCGTCGCCAGCCGCAAAGGCCTGTCTGTGGCAATCCGCTCACGCAGCATCTGCACCGCATCGGCTGCCATCCAGGGCGCGGCCTGATCGACCAGCCGGTGCATCGCATCAACCAGCTGTACCGGCTCAGGCTGAAAGGGGTGCTCTGCGCACAGCTCGGCAAAGTGCGTCAGCAACCAAGAGGGCGGTGCCGCCCCCAGATGGCGGTGAATGAGCTGCATGCCTTCTAGCGCCACGCGCTCGCGCATGCGCATGGTGATGCCGCCCTCATGCAGGCGCGAACGGGCCTGCAGCTGCGGCAGGTAGCCGATGCGGCCTGGGTAGGCCTTGAACAGCTTGAGCCACAAGTCAAAGTCAAACGCCGTGCGCAGACCTTCATCAAGGCCACCCACCTCAATCCAGACCTCACGCCGAACAAACACGGTGGGCTGGCAGATGAAGCAACCGTTGGCAAATTCAGCCACCGGGGTTTGCGGACCCTGCGTTGGGTAAGGCCCGATCAACTCGCCATCCACATCAACATGGGTGGCCTCGCCGTAAACCATCACGTCGGCGGGTTTTCCAGCCAGGTGATCGAGCGCGCGCCGAATGGCGCCCGGCTCGTACAGGTCGTCTGAATTCAGCCAACCGATCACCGCCCCCCGGGCCAAAGCCACCGCCCGGTTGATGGCCTGCGCCGGCCCGTCATCAGGCCCCGACGTCCAGCGCAACCGCCCAGGGTATTGCGCCGCCAGCGCAGCGAGCTGCTCAACGGTGTCGTCTGACGAACCGCCGTCCACCACCACCAACTCGATGCCTTCCACCGGCTGGTCGAGCACGCTGCGCACTGCCTCAGCCAGAAACCGGCCCTGGTTGAGCGATGGCATGACCACACTCAGCAGCGGCAACGGCAACGAATCTGCGGCAGGCGACATCACACGCGCTCAGTGCCGCGCACCGGTCAATGTCTCAACATCGGCAATCAGGTCGCGCACCAGCGCAGTCAATTCGAGCACCAGGCTTTCTTCGATGTCCAGGTAGCCCTCGTATTCAGCCAGGTTCCTCTTCTGGTGGGCAGCGTCGAGCACGCGCCAGCGGTGCGCCGGCCAACCCAGCGTGTGCGGCAAACACTGGAACACCATGAAGCGGTTTTCACTTCGATACCCGTGCCATCGCAGTGCCGCCAGCGCGGCAGCGTGTGCGGCGCCATAGCTGCTGGCAAACCGCCCATCCACAGAAACATGGGCCAGTTGTGAGTCGGCCAGACGCGTTTTGGCCAGCCTCAGCATCCGCAACACCTCTGCGGGGTTGCGGGCTTCAACCTTGAGTTGCCCGATGCGTGCCAGGTTGGCCAACGCCTCAGCGGCCATCGTGCCCCCCAACGAGCAAATTGATGGTCGGCTGTGCCAACACCTTGTTCACAAAAGAATCCGGATCAGCGCGCCGCCGCTCAAACTCCTGCAACGAGTAACACGTGGGGTTGACCTTGCGGCCCAGCGCCTCTTCTGCCGACTGAAGGTGCTCCAGCACATCGGCCAAACTGAGGTCCACGCCCACCAGCATCACATCCACATCGCTGGCCGATGTGTCTTCTTGCCTGGCCACTGACCCGTAGACCAAGGCATGGGCCAGTTTGGGTCGCAAGGGCTCTAGCGACTGCATGAGCACCGTCTCCACGCCGCAAGTCTTTCGCGTCAGCGACACCAGCTCTGGGAACAGCGGGCTGGCCGGGTTGGCCTGAAAAACCCTCAGATTGCCCCTGCGCGTGCTCAGCACCACACTGGCTGAGGTCAAACGCTTGAGCTCCTGCTGAAGCGAAGCGCTGCCCAACCCCGACAAGCGCAACAACTCGTTCAAAAAGAAGGACCGCTCAGGCTGGCCGAACAACCAGCGAAACAGGCGGGCCTGCCGGTCAGAAAAAATGGCTTGGGCAAGTGACATGCCTCTACCTTAGCATGATCGTGCCACTAATGAGCATGATCGTGCCACTCTGGGGTGTAGCCCTCATCGAACGGGGTGGCGTCGATCGGTCGGGGCATGGGGCTGCGCTGTGTGACTGCGGGGTTCAGTTGGCCTGCACGGCCAAGCGCAGGGACTTGAGCCCGTCAAACCGCTCGAAGTCGCGATCGAAAGTCACCAGCCGCAAATCGGCCGCCATCGCAAAAGCCGCCAGATAGGCATCGGTCAGCAGCCTGGCCGGCAGGTCTGCCTGAACGATGCGACGCATCTCGGCTTCGCAGCCGGCTGGCTCGGCGCGCAAGGCCACTTCGGGCAAAGCGGCGAATTGGTCGTAAGCAGCCAACGCGGCGGGCGCACTCATGGCTGCGCTGCCCATCAAGCGCGGTTGCGTGAGCAATCGCACCAGGCCCAGCATGGTGACGCGGCAAAACCAAAGACTCGGCGCAGCCGATTGCCGCCAATACGCCAACGCCGCAGCGTGGTGGGGGTGCTCTGCGATGGCCAGAGCCAGCCAGACGTTGACGTCAGGCAGATCGCCAGCCGCAGCAACCGCGGCCACAGGTGCGCGCTTCAAGCTCAGCCCTGATCGTCGAGCAACTCGAACAGGCCGGCGTTGCTGAAGCGGCCGCCCTTCAATGAATGGCCGATCGACAAGCTGGGCGGATTGGCGCGCTCGGCGCCACCCTGAGCCGCTGGCGCGGGCCGGTACAGCCCGCTTTCCACCAGGCGGCGCACGAGGTCTTTCATGGGTACCCCTTCAAGCGCGGCCTTGGCCTTGAGCTCGCGGTACAGCCCGTCAGGAAAATCTATCGTGGTACGCATAAAAACATCTTAGCATCTTGATGTCAATGGCTCCGGGGCCGCTTTGGCCGGTTCACCCCGCCTCTCGCGCCGTGGCCACGTCGTGGCCATGGGCCTTCAGAAACGCGGTGCGCTGCGCGACTTTCAGGTCGGCGGCCACCATCTCGGCACACATGGCCTGGGCGGTGATCTCAGGGACCCAACCCAGCTTGGTCCTGGCCTTGGTCGGGTCGCCCAACAGGGTTTCGACCTCGGCGGGGCGGAAGTAGCGAGCGTCGATGGCCACCACGCAGTCACCCACCTTCAGCGCAGGCGCGTGGTCGCCCACGATGGCGGACACGTAGGCCTTTTCGTCGACGCCCTGCCCTTCAAAGCGCAGCGTGCTGCCCAGCTCGGCAGCCGACCAGGTGATGAACTCGCGCACCGAATACTGCTTGCCGGTGGCGATCACAAAGTCTTCAGCCTGCGCCTGCTGCAACATCATCCACTGCATGCGCACGTAGTCCTTGGCGTGTCCCCAGTCGCGCAGCGAGTCAAGGTTGCCCATGTAAAGGCACCTGTCCAGCCCCTGCGTAATGTTGGCCAGGCCGCGTGTGATCTTGCGGGTTACGAAGGTCTCGCCCCGACGCGGAGACTCGTGATTGAACAAGATGCCGTTGCAGGCATACATGCCGTAAGCCTCGCGGTAGTTGACCGTGATCCAGTAGGCGTAGAGCTTGGCCACCGCGTAGGGGCTGCGCGGATAGAAGGGCGTGGTCTCTTTCTGCGGCGTTTCTTGCACCATCCCGTAAAGCTCTGAGGTGCTGGCCTGGTAGAAGCGGGTCTTGCCCGCCAAGCCCAGCAGGCGAATGGCTTCGAGCAGTCGCAGCGTGCCGGTGCCGTCCACATCGGCTGTGTATTCGGGCGCCTCGAAACTCACCGCCACATGGCTTTGCGCGCCCAGGTTGTAGACCTCATCAGGCTGCACCTGCTGCAGGATGCGCGTGAGGTTGGACGAATCGGTCAGGTCACCGTAGTGCAGCACGAAGCGCTGGTTTTCAACGTGCGGGTCTTCATAGATGTGGTCCACCCGCTGCGTGTTGAACGACGAAGCGCGGCGCTTGATGCCGTGCACCTCGTAGCCCTTGTCGAGCAAAAACTCGGCGAGGTAGCTGCCGTCTTGGCCGGTGATGCCGGTGATGAGTGCCTTCTTCATTCAATATCTTTCTGACTGTGCGAAAACGCACTTAGCTCAACCATAGACCCATTCATCAGCCCCAACCGGAGTACTGGTCAAAGCGTACCCGTGTCGTGCACCGCGAAGGGTCGGCAGTTCACGACAAACGGATCTCGTAAATCTGAGCTAACGGGTCAACGCCTCAACCTGAGCAATCCGGTCGCGGACCAGTGCAATCAATTCGAACACTATGCCTTGTTCGATGTCTAGGTGGCCATTGTGATCGTGCTGCTCTTGGCGTTCTACCGTTCTGGCCTTATAAAAACGGGGCTTGCCCGCCAACCTCAGCAAGCGACTGACGATGCTCAGGAAGTACTTTTAATACTGCCGGAAAGATTTTTCTATATTACTTCCCCAATCCCAAATCGCTGCCGGAGCAATTTATTAGGTATGATCTGGCTTTTGTTCGTCTTGCGGAGCGATTGATTCCCGATGTTCAAGTCATGAATAACGGACGCCCACATCGGCTGAAATGATCGAAGGCATATGAATCGACCAACACATGCCGGCAATTCTACATGTGACTTAAACATAACTGTTTTTAGATCCTGAAGCCTGTCGACCTCCTCGGCCAATGTTAGAAATGGATTCTCCGCAAACGATGAATAATAAAAATTATTATCTAGCAAGTCGAAGTTACACCCGCCAGGAAAACTGAAAGCGATTGCCCCGCGCTCTCGCAATTCGGGCGCATTTGTGCTGCGTAGGCGAGCGAAAATGTCTGCCGATACAAGATCATCTGTGTCGAGCCGAGTTGTCCATATTTCGCCTTCTGTCGCATAATTGGAGACGGCATCTCGAATCGATTGATCAATAGATTTTCCCGTATACCGTTGAAGATGGACGGGAATGCCAGCGATCTGTGCACTTCGTTCAAGTCGATTAAGAAGATCTGTGGCCACATCGCTGACCAGAATTATCCACACAGAAGGCTTTTGGTAGCAATTACGAAGACTTGGGATCGTGAAGCGCTCTAGCAATTCAAATCGAGATTCCAACCAAATCTCATAGTCGGCAGACGAACGCTCCGACCAAACAGGATGAGGCCAGTTAAAGCGCGAAACAAGTGCGTGAAATCTCATTGAGTGAGACTTCTTCCCTTGCTCTCAGCGATAGCAGCCAGAGCCTCCGAAGCCGGCATCGCATGTTGTGAGAATAGGCGACCAGGCATCACTGGATATAACGGATCAAGATATGTTTTGAGAATTTCGTCGTAATGCTTTATCAATGCATCATCCTGGCGATCAGGTGCTGTCAAGACAAGGCATCCGGTAGGCTCACTGCGCGCCAGCAGGCTCGACTCGAACAACCTTGGTCGATACAAGCTCAGGCAGTCAACAAGCTTCCACACATCTCCAGCCCACGGCCCGCCAGTGGCTTTTCGGTTCGCTTCTGCTTCGGTACGCGGAATAACATCATCGATAATAATTATCGAGCCCTTTTTCGCATGTTTTTCTAGATTAATAAGGTCGCGCAGCGCAAACTCAAAAAGATGAAGCCCGTCAATATAAGCCAGATCAAAACCCTGTGGAAGCATCTCGTCAAGATCATGCTCCCGAAAGAAGTCGTCAGAAGTCATTTTGAAGAAGCGACAGTTCTTGATGTCAAATTGCATTTCTGTTGTGCCGTAGACCGGATCGATTGCAATCTTATTGGCGATCGGTGACAGGCTCAGTGAATAACCGTGCCTAATCCCAATCTCGACATATCCGGCTGGTCTAATTATTTCGTGAAGCTTGGGCAGAAAAGTTTTGTACCACATGGTGATTAATAATTTGGCGATGAGTGATGATATATCACCTTGAAAATCAATGACTTATCAGCTAGTTTTTGGATTATCGATGATCCATGTCGCCCGATGGGCGCGATAGTTCAAGCCGAAACGGGAACAAAAATCCTTGACTGCGACCTGAACTGGAAAGCCCTGCTCGGCACCCCACGTCCAGTCGTCGCCGCACAGCGTAGCGTCGGGAAAGAGTCGCCTAGCAACGCTAAGATCATCCAATAGCTTGTTGCTGTCAAAGTAGATCATGTCAGGCATGACAGATAGCGCTGCCAATTCCTCGAGAACTTCCGGCGATGACGCGCGAACGGGAATGAATCGATCAGCATGCTTTCGTACATTAGCCATCGCGGACAGAAATGGGCCGTGCTGACGGACGGAGTCAATGAATTCGCCACGGTGTTCAATCTTTGCAAAGCAGGGGTCGAAAACTGGGTTATCACGATATCGATCAAGAATGGAGGCGAAATTCGCGCTCCAGGGATCGATGCCGATGATGGCGAGGGTACTGCTTGCTTCAAACCACTGTAGGGTGGAGCCACAAAGAAAGCTGCCAACTTCGATCATCAGACGAACATCGTGGCTTCGAATGGCATCAATGATCAGTTCTCGGCCACCGCCATCTAGCGAAAAATAGAACTCATGAATGCCCTCGGTGGCTGGGGTGGGGAATTTCGCGCGAAGAGCGGACTCCCATGGATAGTTGGTAGCCTTCATGATTTTCTCGGTCAGGTGTTGGTCGGCACAGCCTCGGAGTATTTTTGCCGCACTGATTGCTTTCGGACTGTGTAAAGAACGTCAATACTGGCGCTACTGGGCCTAGCAGTATTCGGGATTGTCAAACAGCAAGAATCCGTCGCCGAACTGGATTGAGCCGAACTCGGTCTCGCACAGCGCGTTGCGATCGAAGTTGAGCACCTCAGTCCAGCCATCGGACTTGAACTGCTCAGCCAACCCGCGGTGCATTTCCAGCGACTGGTGGGTCCCGACCATGATGGATCGCACGCTCTGCTTGAGGCGGGGCATGGACTGAGGCAGCACGTCGTACTCCGCGCCCTGGATGTCGACGTGGACCAGATCGGCCGGGCCGCTGAAGCGGTCGAGGATCTGATCGATGGAGAACGCCGTGACCTCGACGTAGTCAGTTTGGGCGCCGACCGCTCGGATCGAGGCACCATAGTTCTCGTCTGGATTGTCGACACGGGGAAATCGAACGATGCCAGGTTGTGCCGCAACCGCACCCCGCAGCGCGTGGATGCCTGGGCCCCGCACGCCGTTGGCCGTGAGGTGCTCGTTGACCCATGCGAAATGCGTCTCGTCGGCCTCCACAGCGATCAGTTCGATCCCCGAGATTGCCGGACGCTGGCGCGCTGCGAGTGCGGCTCGCGTCAGCCACGGCGCCCAACCTGCGCCCAGTTCCGCCATGCGCAGCGTGCCTCGGCACCGATCCACCGCCCATAGCGTGGCGACCCAGTCAAAGTAGTGCTCGTTCGCTGGTGGCAGTGCCGGCATGACCTCAGCGCCCGCCTTGGTGGCGTGCTGTCGCCAACCGCGGCGGAAGTCGACGTTGGTTGAAGAGCCAATGAAGTCGAACACATGGTTGCCGGTGCCGACAGACGTGACGCGGTCGAATTTCTCGAAGATGGGATGGTGGGTCATAACGGTCGTCCTGAAATCCTAGCGATGGTGCTGAACATGCTTAGTGATTAAAAGGTGGCTTTTTGGCGGATCTGGGCGTAGCGCGTTATGGCTAGCTGTTGCATTTGACTGCGCAAAGTGCGGGGTGTTGCTGCCAAACGGGCGAACAAAGCCGCGTCTGGTAGATCCTCAACAAACAAGGCGCAGTCCTTCAGTACGGATTCGGCCCCATCGATTCTGGGCGGTGACCATTGCCTTGCCATCGCTACCGGTATCGCCCCCACCGCCAGCGACTCCCACAACCGTAGCGTGTTCGGCCCTGCCCCTTCCGGGCAGAGCGAGAACACCGAGTCGCTCAGCACCTCGTTGTAGCGACGGGTGGCGCTCTCCTCCGCCGCGGCCTCGGCCAGCGGCTTGTGCTCCACCTGCTCCTTGTAGACCACCTTATTGAAGTGCCACTCGTTACCCAGGTCCACCAGGATGTCGTCGCGCCCGCTGGCCTTGGCTGCCTCGAACAGGCGCACCCGGACATCGCTGCGGTAATGCGGCATGTGGGCGCCGATAAAGCTGGCTAGGTAGCGCTTTTGTTCCACCGGCTTGCCGATGGTCAGGCCCACCCTGCGCTCAGGCGCCTCGATGTTGGGCGCGAACAGCGGCCAACTGTGGATGCGCAGTGCCCAGCCCTCGCGTGCGGGGTCGATATCGGTTGTGGCGTGCGACAGGTGCAGGTCGGTCACGCGCAGTTGTTGGAAAGTGTCTATCAGCCGCCGCCAATAGATTTGCTGGCACACGGTATGCACCCTCAGCTCGAAGCCAAGGGCCTGGGCCAAGGCGTGTAGCCCGGCAAGACGCAGCCCGTTCAGCTTCAGCACCTCGTCGGGCAACTGCTTCTTGTCGATGTAGGTGGCCCAAGGCAGGCCCAAGTAGGTGTGCACCACCCGAGCTGCGGCATCGATGTTCGCGCCGCGTGCAAGGCCCAAGTGGTTCTCAAAAGCCTGACGCTCGGTGGCGGCAGGGTACTGCCAGAAGTGGCAGTCGGCCTTGTCGGTTGGGCGAAGGCCGATGGCGATGGGGGAGGTATCCACCACCGGCGGCACAAAGGCGGCCAGCAGCGTGGGGGCGTCCAGCACCAGACCGTCACCGGCCGCCAAGGCCGGCCGCAGCCACTGCGCTTGCGCGGGGCTCAGGCTGTCTACGGCCATGTGCCGTCCGTCCAGTTGGTACACCTTGAAGCGGCCGCGCAACGCATAAGCCACCTCGCCCCTGTGCAGAGCGCGCCCGATGGCTGGAAAGTCGTCAACCGGCAGGCACACGGGCGCCGCGTCTAGGGCCAGCGCGGGATTCGGCGTCACCGATGCACCAGCAGCGGCGACATTCCCCGCGGCTTGGGCCAGCCAGTGGTCCATGCTGCGGTTGAGCTTCACGCTCTTGACCATCGGGGTGTTGCGGGCCCAAACGTCAAACTCCAGCGTCGAAGGTGCGCCCAGCGTCTCTGACGGGTCGACATAGGCAACCCCGCCCATCACCGTCATGTCGGTCTTCTTGTCATAGTTGCGCTGCTGCGTCTCGTGCACGTGCACGCTGCGCACAAAGGCCATGGGGTTGTGCACCGTCCAGCCGTGCACCGCAAACAGATAGGCAATCTTGTTGTCGCAGCGCGGTACGCCCAACGGAATGTCCAGCGCCTTCAGCAGCGGGGCCGGCAGGGCCTGGCCTGTGCGAAGGCCCCACACGTCCTGGCTCCAGTTCGGGGTGGGGTGTGGCTTGAATTCGGCGCCCAGTTTCTCGAAGCGCGACAGCGCCATGAAGCGCTGTGGGGCGGCCAGCGTCTCGTGCACGCGGCGCAGGCTGTCATCGAAATAGATGTCGGTGTTGGCCAAGATGGAGACGCCGCCCGGCGGCAACTCGGCGCTGAGCTCGATCCACTGCAGGTAGCTGGGACGCCCTGGCATGGCCCGCACCGTGAGTTTGGGGTGCGTCGTCGGCGGCTGGTGGCCATCGTCCACCAGAAGCACCAGCCGGGTCACGGCGTCGCACTGCAGGTTCATGTGCAAGCACAGGTCCAGCTCGGCCTGTCGCTCTGGCGTGCGCGCCGCAAAGTAGGGCGTGAAGACGGTGATATCTGCCGCATGGGAGCCGTACGGCGGGTGCGCGGCGGTGGGCGAATGGGCGTGAGTCATCGGGACGCGTACAGGTAGTCGTGCTGGCTGATCTTGTCGATGAGGACATAGCCCGCGTCGGCCAGGTAGTTGGCCAACCGCTGCGGGTCGCGGCACTCCACCAGCATGTAGCGAAACCTGTGACTGCGGTGGTCCAGACCCTTCAGCACTTCCAGCTCGCCACCCTCAACGTCAAGCGACAGCAGGCCCATCTCGGCGGGCGCGCCCGCTTCGTCCAGCAGGCTGCTGAGTGTGCGTGCCACGGCCATCACCTCCACCGGCTTCTCGCCAGGCTGCAGGTACCCAGCGCCCGAGCGCGCGTGCGCGGCGGGGTCAGCGACGTCGCTGTCCACGCCGTGCGGTGTGGTCATCAGGTTCGAATAAGTCAACCGGACGTAGGGCTCCACGTACTCGTCCGACACGCAGGCGGCGCAGAAGAAGGCGTTGTTGGTCGCGCGGTTGCTCTGGCACTTCAGGAAGTTGTGCAGGATGGGCTCGATCAGCACACCACGCCAGCCGCGCTCGCGCTCGAAGTACAGGGTGTTGGACTGATCGACACCGTCGTTCGCGCCCAGCTCGACGAAGTAGCCGCCGTCGTAGTCCAAGTAGGCCGCGAGCTTGCGGTCCAGGCCGTGCAGGCCATGGAACTTCTTGGCATCGGCGGACGGTGCCGTGGCTGTCGACGGCGATGGTGTTTTCATGTCCGCCGGCGGCTTCACCACGGTGACGGGCGCCTTGGTCGCATAAACCTGCTTTTGCAGTTGAACCACCCGCTCACGCAGCCAGTCGACTTCCAGGTCGACCACCTTCTGGTGCGCACGGGCATGTGCTGCCACCACTTCGGGCTGCTTCAGTTTTTCGGTGGCTTGGCTGACATAGGACGCTGCCTGCGACAGCAGGCCCAGGCTGGTCATCTCGCGCACTGAGCGGGCATGCCCCAGCAATTTGACATCGGTGGACGGGTTGGCCACGGCAATCGACTGCTCGAAGTGCAATTTCGCCCTGTCCTCGTGCCCTGCCACGCTGGCGGCGCGACCCAGCACGTTGTGCACGCTGGCCACCAGAACCTGACTGACCACCCGTTTGTTGCAACCCCATTCGACGGCACGCCGCAGGTGCGCCCGTGCTTCATCCATGCTGCCGGTCTGCAGATGGCCAGCCGCTGCCAGCAGGGCGAGCTTGGCGCGGTCTGGATGGCCGCCAATGAAACGCACGCAGTTGAGTGCCTGTATCTGTGCCGCCGACTGTTGCACCACCTTCGGGTTCACGGCCACGTAGTAGCGCGGATAAAAACCAAACTTTTGAAACCCCAGAAAGATCTTGTTCATGCCAATCACATGCTCGCGCCGCAAGAAGCCGAGTTCCATGTGGTTGAGCGACGGGCCGTTGGCCACGATCACGCAGCGCTGACCACGGTGTCGGTTGCGCAGGGATTCAATGCGGCTCCAATGCATGCGTGGGCCTGCCTTCAGTGCGTCGACGGCAATCAACATGCCATATCCAGCGGCGCCAACCCATACCCCAATCGCGCCACCAGTTGCAAGAAGCACTGAGAGGCCTGCGCCTCACTCCCGAGGCGACCTACTTCCGGCCTGCTAGTACGTGGGCTGATGACACCACCTGTCCGCCCACTGTCCCCCGAGATCTGAAACACCGAAAACAAGTCCGTGAACTGCGCCTCGTAGCGCAAATCCAGAATCTCGCAGAGCTGCTGCATCGTCGACTCTGGGTGCCGCACGAAATCCTCGTAGCGCACGACAGGCACATCAGCGTAGCTGTCAAGAAAAAGCATGTATCGCCGACAGTAGTCGTCCAGCGTACCCGGCTCGAAGTGAATCCAGCCGTTCTTGGCTAACGCAGCGAAGCTCTCCAGCGGATGCCGCACCGTCACCACCGACCGCACGGTCATGCCCCCCGGCAGCAGCGCTCGAAAGTTGGGGCGTTGGGGCACATCTGGCCCCTTGCAAAAATGGCTGTGCGCATGGTCACGAATCAGCAGCCGCTGGCCCTGCAGCAGTGCGTCTTCGTGTACCAAACTGATCTGCCGGTGGAACAGTTCGATCAACAGGTCCTGCCGAGTGCCCCGCGTGCTTTGCCGCAGTAAGGTTGCCATGTCGGTTGGCGCAAAGCTGGGCCGCCCGGGCTTCAGATGAGTAACGCTCAGAGGGTCTACCTCACTCAGCAATTGGACGTTCGGCAGCGCCGCCAGGCACTTCGAGATCAGCGTGCCGCCCGTGCAGGCGAAATGGTGCAGCGTGCGTACCGGCTCCGGGCGCCGTGACCGATGCTGTTCGCACAGATCAAGACACTGCTGCAGCAGGCTCGCCTTGGGCACATCGTCCAGACCTGGCAACAGCGGTGCGTAGGCGGCGTCACGCATGAGTTGAACCGCGTCCTGCAAGGCGTCAGCCAATTTGGCCGCAACCTGGTCGTCAGGTGGCGAGGCGCCACTGCTGCTCATGGCTTGGCTGCTCCTGGTTGGGCCGACGCAGTCGAGGCTGCCGCCGCCAACTCAACCGAAACCTGCTTCGACAGCGCCAATTGATGGAAATACTGGTTGGCGGTTGTCAGCCTCTGTCCCAACTTGGTCAGTAATTCGTGCTGGCTTTGCTGCTCCAGCAGGGTCGTCTGATAGCGACCCTGCAGGTCGCGCAGATCGGCCTCGCGCAGCGCCTGCATCTTCACGCTCAGATTAACGGTCTGCCGTGCTTCGGTCAGTTCTTGCGTCAAGCGTTGAATCTCGGCTGTAGCCTGGCGGGCGCTTTCCACGGCCCGCTCAGTTGCGATCTTGTCTGCCGCAGCCTTGGCCTGCGTCAGCGACTCGAGCTGTGCTTGCCGATCGGTGGCGAGCTTGGTTTGCTCGCCCGCCAATTTGGCTTGTTCGTCACGCGCTTGCGTGAG
>JAIXYO010000044.1 GCA_027490215.1 Rubrivivax sp. | reverse complement strand
TGCACCTGCAATCGCTGCCGTTCGAATGGGTGGTCAGCACGATGACCACTGGGCTGCGGCACATGTTCTTGCGTCTGGGCATCACACCACTGGCGCTGGGGCTGGCCGATCCAGACTCGCTGGGCGCCGATGCAGACCAGTGGGGTCGTTACTACGAGCACCAGCCAGTCGTGCTGGCTGGTCGCCTCCACCAGGCGCTGGGCCAGTTGGCTCGTCGCCGCGTCGATGCGGAGCGCCCGTGATCAGCAGCCCTCGCGCCGCGCCTCCCGCGGAAGGTTCCATCTGCCTCGCAGATGGCCAGCGCACCTGGACCCGCAGCGCACTGGATGCAGAGGTGCAGTTGTTCGCCGAACGATTGACCGTGCAGGGCTCGCGTGTGCTGGCGACCCTGCTCGACAACTCGGCAGCGTGGGTGGTGGCCGATCTGGCCGCAGCACAGGCGGGCGTGGTGCATGTGCCGCTCCCGGCGTTTTTCACCCCGCTGCAGATCGCCCATGCGCTGCGCTCGGCCGGGGTCGACAGCCTGCTGACCAGCCGCGAAGCAGCTGCTTCCTGGCCTTCGGCAGCTGGTCTTCCGATTGATCTGGCGCAGCAGCCTCTGGTGCTTGTGCAACTCTCCGCCCAGAGCGTTGCGATGCCGACCGGCACGGCGAAGATCACCTACACCTCGGGCACCACAGGTCACCCCAAAGGGGTCTGTCTGAGCTCGGAGGCGATGCAGCGGGTGGTCGACGGCCTGCGGCAGGCGATGGCACCGCTGGCGATCGGCCGGCACCTGTGCGCGCTGCCGTACTCGGTGCTGCTGGAAAACATGGCGGGACTGCTGGCCCCACTGGCTCACGGCACGACCTGCATCACGCTGCCGATGCGCGAGATCGGCCTGACCGGTGCGTCGGGCTTCGATGCCGCACGTTTTCAGTCTGTGGTCGCCCAGCACCGCCCGCACAGCGTGATCCTGCTGCCACAGATGCTGCGGGCCTGGACAGCGCAGCTGATGCAGGCCGGCCAGCGCGCACCTGATTCATTGAAGTTCGTGGCGGTCGGTGGCGCGGCGGTCGGCGCCAGGCTGATCCTCGCGGCACGCGCCGTGGGGATACCGGCCTACGAAGGTTATGGCCTCTCGGAAGGTGCTTCGGTGCAGACGCTGAATCTGCCTGGAGCGGATCGCCCTGGCAGCGCCGGTCGTGCCTTGCCGCACACCCGGCTGCGCGTCGCTGCCGATGGCGAGATCGAGATCGCGGGCAGCCTGTTCAGCGGCTACCTGGGCGATGTGGCGCCTGCCTCCGAGTGGTGGCCGAGCGGTGATCTGGGCGAGGTCGATGCCGATGGCTACCTGCACCTGCGCGGTCGCAAGAAGCACGTGCTGATCACCGCGTACGGACGCAATGTGTCGCCTGAATGGGTCGAAACCGCGCTGCGCAGCGAACATGCGATCGCGCAGGCAGTGGTGTTCGGAGAAGCTCAACCGGCGCTCAGCGCGGTGCTGTGGCCGGTGCTGGCCGACGCCACCGATGCCAGTCTGCAAGCGGCGGTCGACAGCGCCAATGCCGGCCTGCCCGACTATGCCCGGGTGCAGCACTGGGTGCGCGCCAGCGACCCGTTCGATGCGGCCTCCGGCCTCGCCACCGCCAATGGCCGACCACAGCGCGCCACCATCTGGCAACGCCATGCGAACGCGCTCGGCACCCGCAGCCAGCGCACTGCCATCCATCACCTCGCCCTCCGTTGAGTCGCTCCGGCGACCACCCCACGACAAGCACCCCATGAACTTCCACACCCGCCTTCTCGAACAGACCGCCGACGCCCGCCAGGGCCTGCTCAGCGCGCCGATCATCCAGGGCACGCTGCGCGGCGAGGTCTCTCTGCCCAGCTATCTGGCCTTCCTGCGCGAGGCCTACCACCATGTGCGGCACACCGTGCCGCTGCTTCAGGCGTGCCGAGCCGCTCTGCCGGAGCGCAACCGGTGGCTGCGGGAACCGCTGACCGATTACGTTGCCGAAGAGCAAGGCCACGACGAGTGGATCCTCGATGACATCCGGGCCTGCGGCGGCGACGCCGAGGCGGCGCGTGCCGGCGCACCCGGTCACGCCACCGAGGTGATGGTGGCGTATGCCTACGACACCATCGCGCGTCGCAACCCGCTGGGCTTCCTCGGCATGGTGCATGTGCTCGAGGGCACCAGCGTATCGCTGGCCCTGTTGGCGACACAGCAGATCCAGCAGCCGTTGGCACTGCCTGACGCCGCCTTCAGCTACCTGCGCTCGCATGGCTTGCTCGACCGCGAACACACCGCGCACTTCGAGGACTTGATGGGCCGGATCGAGGACCCACGCGACCAGGCCGACATCGTGCATGCCGCGCGTGCCTTCTTTCGCTTGTACGGCGACATATTCCGCAGCCTGCCACTGCCTCATTCGGGTGCCCGCGGACACCTGTCCCGTGCCGCAGAGGTGTCAGCATGAAAGCCGGCGACGCACGCGTTCTGCTGACCGGCGCCAGCGGCGGCATCGGCCGCGCCATGGCCCACGCGCTGTTTGGCTCCGGCGCTGCGGTGATGCTGGTGGGCCGCTCGCTGCCAGCGCTGACTGCGCTGGCCCATGAGATTTCCGGCTCAGTGCAGGCACCACCCGATCGGCTCCGATGCCATGCCGCCGATCTGTGCGATCCAGCCGCCATCGACGAGCTTCGCGACGCCGCCGTGGCCTGGGGTGCCAACGTGGTGGTGCACAACGCGGGTGTGCCGAGCTTCGGCCGGCTTGAATCGCTAGTCACGGCCGACATCCAGCGCGTGCTCCACACCAACCTGCTGGCACCGATGCTGCTCACACAAGCCCTGCTGCCGCACCTGCGCCGTCTGTCCCAGGCCCAGGTGATCTGCGTGGGATCGGCGCTCGGGCGGATCGGGCTGCCCGGCTTCAGCGTCTACAGCGCCAGCAAGTTCGGCTTGCGTGGCTTCGCCGAGGCCTTGCGACGCGAGCTGGGCGACAGCAACGTCCGCATCCAGTACCTCGGCCCGCGCAGCACCCGCACGGGCTTCAATTCGGCCGACGTCGAGACATACAACAGAGCCACCGGCGCAGCAACGGACGCGCCGCAGTCGGTGGCATTGGCACTGCTCGAGCTGCTGGAAAGCGAAGCAGCAGAGCGCTATCTGGGCTTTCCAGAAAAGCTGGCGGTGCGCCTCAATGGCCTGGCGCCCAGTCTGCTGGACGGCGCCTTCGATCGGCACCGCAGCAGCTTGCCAGCGGCGAATTCGTATTCAGGCTTGCCCGCGCAGCCGAACCCACCCAGAACCCTCACCCCGTCTTCCAGGACCGAATCATGACCTCTTCAGACCACATTGGCACTCTCGCCTCGCATGCCGTTACCCACACTTCGCGACGTCGACTGCTGCTCGCGCTTGCCATCTTCAGCGCGGCCAGCGCGACCACCCTGCACCCGTTGATGGCCCGTGCAGCGAGCGTTGACGATGCAGTGGTCGATCTGCAGCATGAGTGGGAAGTCATCAAGTACCAGAGTGCGAACGGAGAGCGCGAAAAGCGCTACGAAGCGCTGGCCACCAAGGCGCATCAGGTCAGCAATACCTACACCGGCCGCAGCGAGGCACTCATCTGGGAAGGCATCATCACCGCCTCCTGGGCGGGGGCCAAGGGTGGCCTGGGCGCGATCAGCCTCGCCAAGCAGGCCAAAGCGATGTACGAATCAGCGATCAAGATCGATGGCAACGCGCTGGACGGCTCGGCGTACACCAGCCTGGCGGTCCTGTACTACAAGGTACCCGGCTGGCCACTGGGCTTCGGCGACAAGGACAAGGCCCGCGAACTGCTGCAAAAGGGGCTCGCGCTGAACCCCAAGGGCATCGACGCCAACTTCTTCTACGGCGAACTTCTGTCAGAGACTGATCATGCCGATGAGGCGATGCCCTACCTGGAGCGAGCGCTGCAGGCCGCGCCGCGCCCTGGCCGTCAGATTTCAGATGCAGGGCGACGCGACGAGGTCCGCGCGCTGATCGCCAGGATCAAGTCGCACTGACCGCAGACTGTCTGGTCGGCACCAGCCTCACCTGCACGCCCGAGCCATCGGCGCGTGCGCCGATGACCACTGCCAGGCCATGCAATGCGGCAATGCGTTGCACGATCGACACGCCGAGGCCGCTGCCAGACTCCTGCTGCCCCTCGGGTCGATAGAAGCGCTCGCCCATCCGCGCGATCTGTGACGCAGGCAGTGGCTCACCATCGTTGTCGACTTCGAGTCGGTCGGACAGCACGCGCATGGTCACCAATGAGCCGGCCGGTGCATAACGCACTGCGTTGTCGAGCAGGTTGCGCAGCAGCACGTTCAGCAGGTTGGCATCGCCGATCAGCGGCATCGGCTGCACACCTTCCGGCGGCCATTCGCAAGCCAGCTCAATGTGCCGCCGCTCGGCAACGGGCAAGCAGTCGCTGATCGCCTGTTCCACCACCGGAGGCCACTGCACAGGTGTTGTCATCGACAGCTGTCCGCTGGGCTCCACCGCCGAATCCAGGTGCGACAGGGCCAGCATTTGCGTGACCAATCGATCCAGCCGGTCCATGCCTTGGCTGAGCTTGGCCTCCGCCTGCTCGCGCTCGACACCACCGGCACAGCGGCGGACCACATCCCACTGCGCGCGCAATACCGCCAACGGTGTGCGCAGTTCATGGGCCGCATCGGCAGTGAAGCGTCGTTCGCGGCCCAGCGTTTCCTCGATGCGCTGGAACAGACCGTTCATCGCAACGACCAGGGGTTTCAGTTCTGCTGGCGTGGTGTTGTTCGGGATGTGGCGCAGGTCCGTGGCATCGCGCGCCTTGAGCTCGGCGGTCAGATCTCGCACGGGCGCCAGCGCGCGTCGCACCGCCAGGGCCATGGCGATCAGCAGCGCCGGAAGCACAAGGATCCAAGGCGTGATCTGGCTGGCGGTCACGCTGTAGACCAGTTCATCACGCTCCTTGACCCGCTGCCCGGCAGCCACCAGCCAGACACCGGTCGCCGACTGCAGGTAGTAGATCCGCCAGGGCTTGCCCTGCAGGTTTTCGTTGCGGAAGCCGACCGCGTCCGGATAGCGTGTCAACTGGACGCCTTCGTTGTCGGACAACACCAGCGAACCGGTCGAGTCCCAGACGGCCAGCGCCAGGTCGCTCACATCGGCCGTGCCTGACTCGGCGCTGCCCTTGGACGGCAGCGGCTGCGGCAGGCTGGACAAATAGGCATCGGAACGCATCGTGGCCTGCACCTGCCGAGCCAGGCGTATCAACTCGGCGTCGTACATCTCGTTGACTTCGACGCGCGCCTGCTTGATCGACTCGTACAGCGCGACACCCCACACCAGCGGTGCGCAGATCAACAGGTAGAGCAACAAGCGGCGCTGCAGGCTCATGCAGTGGCTTCGCCCGAGCCCAGCGCATAGCCGACACCACGCACCGTGCGCACGATGGCGGGGTCGATCTTGCGGCGCAGGTGGTGCACATGCACCTCCAGCGAATTGCTCGACGGATCACCGCCACCCCAGTCGTAGATCATCTGCTGCAGGTGGGTCTTCGACAGCACGCGCTGGGGGTGCTTCAGCAGAGCTTCCAGCAAGGTCATCTCCAGGCCGGTCAGATCGACGGTCGCCCCTCGCCAGCGCACCAGCTTGGTCGCGGGGTCGTACTCCAGCTCACCGTGCTGCCACACCGATTGCGCGCGACCCGCGGAGCGGCGCACCATGGCGCGCAGGCGCGCCGCCAACTCGTCGATGGTGATCGGTTTGACCAGGTAATCGTCTGCTCCGGCATCCAGCCCGGCAATGCGCTGCGCGACACCATCTCGCGCAGTCAGGATGAGCACAGGCACGGTCTGCTCGCGGCTGCGCCAGCGCTCCAGCCAGACCATGCCATCGGTGCCCGGCAGGCCCAGGTCGAGCACCACCGCGTCGTACGGCGCGCTGGACAAGGCGGAATTCGCCTGATGGCCATCACGGAACCAGTCCACCACGTTCCCGAGTTGTCGCAAGCCTGTGGCCAAGGCGTCACCGAGCAACGGATCGTCTTCAACGATGAGCAAGCGCATGTCGTCACTCCGCGGGCACGGAGGGCGCTCGCTGCTATCGATTATCGGGATGTGCGGGTGCACCAAACAAAGCCGCGAAGGCACCACACGGCCAGGCATGGCGGGGCTTCAGGGCCCTCACGAAAGCCCCGCGGCAAACTCGCGACGATGCGGCGACACTACGCTTATCTGTCCAAGTGCCAAATTGAGTACCGACCCCTCCTCTTCGCAGACACCTGCGGCCCAACCTCGCAACCCGCTGCACGGCATCACGCTGGAGGGCATCGTCACTGCCCTGGTGACGCACTACGGATGGGCAGAACTGGGCCAGCGCATCCCGGTGCGCTGCTTCACCAGCGACCCGAGCGTGGCATCGAGCCTGAAGTTCCTGCGCAAGACGCCGTGGGCGCGTGAGAAGGTCGAAGGGCTTTACTTGTTCATGCTGCGCGATATCAAGCGCGCCGGTGGCAGTCAATCGCATTCAGTCTGATCGAATCAATCGGGGTCGGTGCGTGAGCGCTGCGACGGGCCACTGTGTTGCGCTCGTGTCCCCCGGGCCCGAAAAGACAGGCCCTCCTCCTTTACCTCGCTCCACACAGCGGCCCGCCGCAGCGCTCCTGCTACCACCGAAGCCGTCTTGGTTTTGAAGCCTTCGCGTGCGGCGATGGTGCCGGCTGCCGAGGGCGCGGGGTGACCGGCGCAGCGAAGTAAAGAAGGAGGGCCGGATCGACTCGACTCGAAGCACCCGGGCAGTGAACCGGCCCGGGTGACATGAGCGGAGCCGGTCACCCCGCGCCCTCGGCAGCACCACACAAAACCCAGCATCAAACTGCAGTCGAACCCGTCACCACCTCAGCCACAGCTTCGGCAATCGCAAGCGACGCGGTGAGCCCTGGCGACTCGATGCCGAACAACTGCACTACGCCGTCGCAGCCATGGTCCGCCGGGCCCTGGAGCCAGAAGTCGGCTGCCGGCTCGCCCGGGCCGCTCAGCTTCGGCCGGATGCCGCTGTAGGCCGGTGCCAGCGCGGCCTCGCGCAGGCGCGGCCAGTAGCGGCGGATTTCTGCCGCAAAGGCGTCGGCACGACTTGCCTCGACGGTGTAATTGAGGTCACGGCCGAGGTCGGCGGCGGCAGTGATGTCATCGATCCACTCCACATCGGGCCCGAACTTGGCCTGACCGCCCAGGTCGAGCGTCAGGTGCACGCCGAGGCCGCCGTCTGTGGGCAACGGGTAGATCAATCGAGAGAACGGCGCGCGGCCGCTCAACGAAAAGTAATGCCCTTTCGCCAAGTGCCGTGGCGGGATCGCGGCCGAAGGGAAGCCCTCCATCGACGCGGCGACGGCCTGGGCGTCGAGTCCGGCGGCGTTGACGATCCAGCGGGCTTCCAGCGTGAAATCGGCCGCAGCCCTGCCGTCGTTGCCGTCGGCCTCGCGAACCGTGACCCGCCATCCATCGCCTTCGCGCGTGGCGTCGACCACGCCGCTGGTCACGGCCAGCAGCGCGCCGGCGGCTTCTGCGTCACCGAGCAAGGAGGTCATCAGGCCATGGCTGTCGACGATGCCGCTCGCCGGAGACCACAAGGCCGCAACGCAGTCCAACTCGGGTTCGAGTGCCAGCGCCTGCGCCCGCGTCAACCACTCAAGTTGGCTCACCCCATTGGCCAAGCCCTTTGCGCGCAAGGCTTCCAGCGCCTTCACGTCGGCCTCGCGGGTCGCCACCAACAGCTTGCCGCAGCGGCGATGCGCGATGCCACGCTGGGCACAGTAGTCGTAAAGCATCCGCGCGCCACGAACACACCACAGCGCCTTGCGACTTCCGGTCGGGTAATACAGCCCGGCATGGATCACCTCGCTGTTGCGCGCCGACACCCCGGTGCCAAAGGCGGTCTCACGCTCAACGATCACCACCTCCAATCCCGCCTGAGCGATCGCACGCGCGCAGGCCAGGCCGACAACGCCGGCCCCGATCACGATGCAATCGACACGGTCCATAGGCTGGGGCTCCTGACGCGACGGCCGCTCAGACACCGTCGCCGGTGGCGGGCTGCAAGGCAGCCGGCCGCACGACCAGTTCGTCGTAGCCTGTCGCAGCATCGTGCTCGCGACTGAAGCGCCAGTCGGGCAGCAAGGCCAGCAGCACTTCGGCAGTGGTCCGAACGATGCAGCCGTAGGCCACGTGTCCGCCAATCACCGCACCCTGTGCATCGGACACGGTGGCGTGCAGGTGTGATCCATTGACGGCAATGCTGCCGGACAGGCTCAGGATCTCCGTATCAGCGGTGATCGCCCGCAACTCCGTGGCACCGGCCAGCCGCAAGATCGCAGGCGCCAAACTGCCGATGCCCGACAGCACGAAGGCCGCGCCGCCACCGCGCTCGGCCAGTGCTGCTTCGAGGGCTCGGCGCAGATCGTGGCCGGGCAACAGGCGGATCGGCAACAGGTGCATTGCGCTGTCCATCAGCGCCAGCCAGGCGCCAGCAGCGTCACCGCCAGGCCCACCGTCGCGCAGGCGCCGAGCAAGGGCAGCACGCCGACCTTGTAACGGAACAGTGCCACAGCAGCCGCTGCCGCAATCAGCGCCGACACGGCATCGAAGTGCCCGCTGAAACCCTGAGGCCACAGCACGTGGTGAGCGAAGAACAGAGCCAGACTCAAGATCACACCGACCACCGCAGCCGTGATTGCCGACAGCGGCGCCGTGAAGCCCAGCTTGTCGTGCGTGGCCTCGATCAACGGACCGCCAGCCAGGATGAGGATGAACGAGGGCAGGAAGGTGAAGAAGGTCACCACCGTGGCCGCGACCGCACCGGCGGTGAACAGTGCGTCGGGTCCGAACATCGGCTTGAGCCACCCACCCACGAAGCCCACAAAGGCCACCACCATGATCAGCGGGCCGGGTGTGGTCTCGCCGAGCGCGAGGCCATCGATCATCTGGGCACCGCTCAGCCACTGGTGCTGCTCAACCGCACCTTGGTAAACATAGGGCAGCACCGCATAGGCGCCACCGAAGGTCAGCAATGCGGCCTTGGTGAAGAACCAGCCCATCTGGGTCAGCGTGCCCTGAACGCCCTGGGTGGCAACCAGCCAGGCCATGGCAACAACCCACAGGCCGAGGCCGACGGCCAGCACGCTCAACAGGCGGTTGCGCCTGAAATGCGCGTGCGCAGGCGGCGGCGTGTCATCGTCGATCAAGGCACGACCGTAGCTCTTCTGAGCGCGGCCATGCTCGCCGCCGAGCGTGAACACATGCGGTGCGACCTTGGCGCCGAAGTGACCGATCAGCGCTGCGGCCAGAACGATCGCAGGAAACGGCGCATGCAGCGCGAAGATCGCGACGAAGGCAGCCGCCGCGATCGACCACATCCAGGCGTTGCTGAGCGCCCGACCGCCCATGCGGTGGGCGGCGTGCAGCACCAGCGCCGTCACCACCGGCTTGATGCCGTAGAAGATGCCGGCCACCCACGGCACCTCGCCAAAGCGCAAGTAGACCCAGGCCAGGCCGATCAGAATGAACAGAGAAGGCAGCACGAACAGTGTGCCGGCCACGAGGCCGCCCGCGGTACGGTGCAACAACCAGCCGATGTAGGTGGCGAGCTGCTGCGCCTCGGGGCCGGGCAGCAGCATGCAGTAATTGAGCGCGTGCAGGAATCGCTTCTCGCTGATCCAGCGCCGACGCTCGACGAGCTCGGTGTGCATGATCGCAATCTGCCCGGCCGGGCCACCGAAGCTGACGAAACCGAGCTTCAGCCAGAAGCGCAATGCTTCGGCGAAACCCACCGCTGACGGCGGCGTCAATTCAAGCGATGGCCGCGCGGAGCTCATGCCGCGAATTGTGCGGGGTTCAAAAGCAACGCTGGAGTGCTCTGGATGCCCTCCGCTTCAGAGACTTTCGAGCAGTAAGTCTCGGTTGCGTCGAGATCGGCGCTCCGCACCCTGGTTCGGCGAGCCGGCCGCGATTAGCCTGCATCCGACTCAACTCGCAAACCATGTGAAAGCATGGGACGCAAAGCCTCCGGCCTACAGCGCACAGCGCCACGGTAGCGGGGCTGCCAACCCAGCACACCGGGTTGGCCTCGCAACCCACGAGGCAAATGATGACATTGCGCACCTTTCTGATCACACCGCTGATCCTGGCGACCGTCGCCGTTGCGGCAACTCCCGCACAAGCCTGGTCCGCTCGACCGCAGAAGACAAGCTTCGCGCCGTCTGCATCGTCCGGCACCGTGTCGGCAGAGTCGCTGATGACCACCGATCGCCTGATCGTGAAGTACCGCGACGGCAGCACGAACGTGATGTCAGCTCGCTCTCGCAATGCCGTCACGGTGGCTGGCAACCGCCAGGGTGTGCAGGTCTCCGCATTTCGGCGGATGCACAACGGCAGCCAGGTGATGCAACTCAGTCGCCGCATGAACCGCGACGAAATGGGCACACTGATCCAGAGCCTGCGCAGTGGCGACTCGAGCATCGAATATGTCGAGCCCGACCGCATTCTCCAGCCGATGTACTTGCCGAATGACGCCTTGTATCCGCAGCAATGGTCGCTGTCGGACACCACGGGTGGCATCAGCGCCCCGGACGCCTGGGACAAGGCCACCGGTACCGGCGTGGTCATCGCTGTCATCGACACCGGCGTTCGCCCGCACGCCGACCTCGCCGCCAATCTGCTCCCGGGCTACGACTTCATCGTCAACCCAACGACCGCCGCTGACGGCAGTGGTCGGGATGCCGACGCCGCTGACCCGGGTGACCACGCCTCGGCAGGCGCATGCAGCACCGGCTCTGCAGCCCGGAACAGTTCATGGCACGGGACGCACGTGTCGGGTCTCGCGGCAGCGGCAGGCGGCAATGGCATCGGGGTGACCGGTGTGGCCTTTGGGGCACGCATCCTTCCACTGCGTGCGCTCGGTCGTTGTGGCGGCTACACCTCGGACATCGCCGACGCGATCGTCTGGGCCGCCGGTGGCACGGTGACCGGCTTGCCGCAGAACCCGAACCCCGCCAAGGTCATCAACCTGTCTCTGGGCGGCAATGGCGCCTGCGACATCACCTCGCAGAACGCCGTCAACGCGGCACGTGCGAGGGGTGCATCGGTCATCGTCGCAGCGGGCAACTCGAATGCGGCTTCGACAGGCAATTCACCCGCCAACTGCAGCGGCGTGATCACAGTGGCCGCCACCAGCAAGGCCGGCGGCAAGGCGTCGTATTCCAACTTCGGCACCAATGTCACCGTGGCAGCGCCAGGCGGCGACTCCGGAGCAGGAATGGTCTCCACGCTCAACGCCGGTACGACCACACCGGGCGCCGACAGCTACGCGTCGTACATGGGCACCTCGATGGCCACGCCGGTGGTCAGTGGCGTGGCTGCGCTGATGCTGTCGGTCAATCCGGCGCTGACACCCGACCAGATTGCGTCGTTGCTGCAATCCACCGCGCGGGCCTATCCTGCGCTTTGCGCTGGCTGCGGCGCCGGCATCGTGAATGCGAATGCTGCGGTGACGGCGGCTCTCGCCGCCAAGGGGACAACCCCACCTGCGCCTACCCCAACACCCACACCAACCCCAACACCCACGCCAGCCCCAACGCCTGCTCCCGCGCCAACGCCCACCGTGACGCAGGTGAGGGAAGCCGAGCCCAACAACACTCTGGCCGCTGCACAAAGGATCAACGACCTGCCGAGCACGGTCTCCGGCTCCCTCAGCACCACCACCGACACCGACTACTACCAGTTCGCGGTGGCGCCCGGCAAAACGGTGACCGTCACGCTGACCGCAGGGGCAGCCTCGGGCTTCGGCCTTGGCGTCTATACGAGCGCGGGTCAGCAACTGCTGATGGTTCGTGGGGTCACCGGGCGCCAGCAGAAGGTGGCGCTGACCAACAAGGGGACAGTGGCTTCCACGCTGAGGGTGCGTGTGCTGCGCAGCACCGGCAACGCCGGCACCTACAGCCTGGCAATCGCCCACTGATTCAGCCTCAGGTTCGTGGTGCTGCTTGGAGTGGCCGAAAGAATGCTCGGCATCAGCCGCTACCTGCAGGACGACCACGGCGTGAGCGAACTGCTGGCTACCGCCGACCATGCGATGTACGCGGCCAAGGCTGAGGGCGGCGGTGGCTTCCGTTCTGCTTGGCTGCCCACCGTACAGGTTGGCGCTGCCGAGACTCCCCGGGGCCCGCGAGCTCAGAACACGGCGTGGTCGCCTCGCTCGTCCTTGACCTCGCCTCGAACGAGGCGCGCGTAATGATCGAAGAGCGTGTCGCTTCCCGTGGACGGCGTGGCGGCTGCGTCGTAGTGGCCTGAGGCTGGATCGAGCACCAGCATCGATTCGGTAGCGTAGTAGCGG
This sequence comes from Rubrivivax sp., assembly GCA_027490215.1. Taxonomy (GTDB): domain Bacteria; phylum Pseudomonadota; class Gammaproteobacteria; order Burkholderiales; family Burkholderiaceae_C; genus PBB1. Next base: position 7,986 of record JAIXYO010000044.1, on the reverse strand, counting down.
CCGATGCGCGCCAGCTCTGCCTTCGCTGCCAGGGCAGGCACCACACGCCCCAGCGTGCTCAGCACCGCGATGATGGCGTCGAGCAGCGCCACGGGCACCTGCTTGAAGCGAGGCGGCTGACCGAGCAGCGCGAACAGGTGCTCACCCTGCTGCCGCGGCGTGATCGCCTCGCCCGGTCCGCCGATCGGCAGCACCTGGCGGTGGCGGCTTGCATCGTCGAGGCAATCGGCCAAGTAGGCGCCCAGATCGTCGTCGCTGATCGGCTTGCAGGCCGTCAAGGTGCCGTCGCCGAAGATGAGAAAGGGCTTGCCCTTCCGAACCCGGTCGATCTGCCCCGACAAGGACTTGAAGAAGGCGGTCGGGCGCACGATCGAATAGTTCAGACCGGACTCGATCAGCGCTTTCTCGAATGCCAGCTTGGCGTGCTGAAAAGCCAGCAAAGGTTTCTGCACACAGATGGCCGAGAGCAACACGACCTGCGTGACGCCGGCCTGCTGCGCCGCAGCGAGTGCATTCAGGTGCGCCTGATGATCGATGGCCCAGGCATCCTTGGGCGCGCCGGTGCGCGAGGCCAGGCAGGACACCAGCGCATCGAAATGCTCGCCCCGAAACCCTTCGCGTGCGAGCGACGCGGGGTCGCTCACATCACCGAACCTCACGGAGGCGCCCGCCAGCAGACGCACGCTGTCGTCCGCCGCCAGCGATCCGCCAACGCCCGCACGCGGGCGAACGAAACAGACCACCTCGTGCCCGCGCCGCACCAGTGCGCGCACCGTGGCTCGGCCGATGGTGCCGGTGGCGCCGAGCATGAAGATACGCCGAGGATGGGGAGAACGACCGGCAATGTCTGCGTGAGGAGGCGGCGTGGGTGTCATCGGCATACAGCAACGGCGAGGCGGGGATCATTGAGACGGGCGTGTCTGGATCGACGCGGCGTGATCCAGATGGCCCGATTCGAAGTATCGCGTCTGCATCGGCACGCAGCGAGGCGGCAGGAAAGTGCACACCTGCGGTCGCCAAAGCAAAAAAGCCCCAAGGCCTGCGGATGCAGGCGCCTTGGGGCTGGCGTCACCGGCCGGGGCCGGTGACTGAGCAGCATCAGTTGTCGAGCTCGATGCGTGTGGCCAGCAAGGTAGTGCCACCCGAGCCCGCCTGGGCAATGGCCTTGACTTCGACCCTCGCACCATTGAGATTGCTCGTCGTCACGCCATCGTCGAACCGCGTCGTTGCGGTGTCGTACTGCACGGTCACGCCGCGCACAACGATCGAGCCCGTCGGGCTGCCGCATGGTGTCGCACTGCAGGCGGCCACGCCCTTGAACTCGAACGGTGCGTCGTTGCCATCCGATCCGCCGTCGTTGCTATCGTCGTCGAACTCGACCTTGCTGATCACCAGCACGCCATTGGTCACGACACCCTTCGCTTCGATGCGCACGTCGTTGGCCAGATCGCCGACCGCACCGTCCTCATACGTCACCGATGTGCCCAGTTGAGCTGGGTAGCCGTTGACCTTGAATGGTGCCGACGAAGAGATGAACTCGCTGATCAGGCCCTGGACTTCAGCCTTGCTGACTCCGCTTTCGTACACACGGTTCTTCACCTTGACACGCTTGGCCGTGTACGTGTCCGCAGCGATGGCAGTCTTGTCCAGACGCACACGGACGAACGCACCATTAGCGATCGTGCCTTCGATCTGCGTGGCGTTGTCGGTCTGTACAGTGACCGTGCCCACCGAGAACCGCTGGCCTGGGGATGTGGCAACCAGAGCAGACACGACGCCGCGGATGCGGAAATCACCGCTGAACGCTCCGATGGAAGTCGCCTCGCGCTCAATGCGCGTGGCCGTGATGGCGCCGCCAGCATCCGGCAATCCGTACACCTCGACGACATTGCCCACCGCCAACGCAGCCAGGCCACTGACGCTTTCAAACAGAGTGGTCGGCGTGACGTTCACCACCTGACCAAAAACCGTCACGGTGCCCGCGCCCGCGTTGACGGCCGTGACCGGGCCCTTCAATGCAGAGTAGTAGGAAATGCTGCTCGCCGTGCCGGTGACGCCATCGCTGTTCACCGAGCCGCGAATCTCGACCACCTGACCAATGGCCAGCGAGCTCGAGTTGCTGCTGCTGTCGTCATCGTCGACGATGCTTGCACTGCTGTCGTCGTAGCGCACGCCATTGACGATGATGGAGCCGAAGCCACTGATGGTGCCCACGGCAAACGAGCCGGTGCCACCGGTGCCGACGCCTGCACTGCTGCCACCACCGCCGCCACCGCAGGCGACGAGCGTGGTGACCAGGCCGGCAGCGAGAAGGCTCGCCAGAGGCGTCCACCAGGATCTTGTTGTGTTCTGTCGCTGCAAGGACGCGGGATCAAGTTTTGTCGGCATGGAAGTTCTCCTCAGGGGTTCAAAGAATTGCCAGCAGGCGCCAGCGTCAAGGGGCCTACTGGCGTGGGTGGCGCCGAGCCATCCATGCTGTCGGTGAAGGTGTAAAGGCCAATACGCAGTCGGCGGTCCTGCAGTCGCCCTGCATCACGATCCTGTTCGATCAGAGTCTCGATCGCAGGAACCAGGGCCGCGGTCACATCCCGCCACTGCGCGCTGACCAAGCTGCGAAGGCGGGCGATGGACTCGGCAGAGAGCTCGTCCGCGAAGACCGCCTGTTCGAAGTGCTCGCGGCCGTCGCTCAAGACATTGGCCACGGCGGCACTGAGGTGGTCGCCGACGTTGTCGCTCAGGAACCCCAGCATCCGCTCGACATCACCGCGAGGGACGAAGGCGTCCTGCACGAGCGACACCGAGTCAAGTTCAGCGTCATGCACCGCCAGCCCGAGGCGCAGCAGTTCATCCAGTAGGCTGCGCGGGTGGACATCCCGCGTCACCGACTGGGCCAATGATTCGAAGCTGAGCGCCGCGCCTTGTCGTGGCAGCACGCAGGGGCGGCCATCAGCATCCTGATAGGCGGCGTCGTTGGCCCAGTGCGCGAACAGTTCGGCCGCGACCGGGCGGCGTTGTGGCGGTCGCGCGCTCGTTTGCGTGAGGCGCGTGACCTCGCGGCGATTCAGGCCCGTCGTCGTGGCGATGCGGCTGACTGCACGGTGAGCAGGCAGCTGCGGGTGCGCTTCACGAGCGGCCTGCACGAAGGCCTGCTTCAGCTGCGCGTCGACCAGGGCAAAAGACATGCCCTTGGCGACCGCCAGACGTGCCAACGGCAGCACCAAACGGTCGATGGACTGAAGCAAAGCGTCCCCCTCGGCCGAGGCGGCGGTGCCTGGCAGACCTGAATCGGCGTTTGCGACGGGTGAATGCATGGCCAATACTGTAACTGTGCGATTTGCACATTTAAACTGACAATTGCGTGCATTTGTAACTGGGGTCGCCGACAGCGTTGCGTAGGACAGCAGCCACATGGCGCCCCGTGGTCGTCCGATGGCGCCTTCGAACAGCCGCTTCGACAGTGCAAGGTCAGTGAGCCGCTCAGAGCCCTCGGCCGCGCCGAGTGACTGATTTGCTCGGCAACCTGATCGGAGAACCGAACATGCGCTACCTGATCCTGGTGATGTGGATGCTTTGCTGCACGGTGTTGCCGGCATCGGCGCAAGTCACCTTGAGCATCGGGATCAACGTGCCGCTGTATCCGAATCTGGTCCGCGTGCCGGGCTATCCGGTCTACTACGCGCCGCAGGTCGATTCAAATTTCTTCTTCTACGACGGCATGTACTGGGTGTATCAGGACGACAACTGGTATGCGAGCGATTGGTACGACGGACCGTGGGGTCTGATCGGGCCCGAGTCGGTACCGCTGTTCGTGTTGCGCATCCCGGTGCGCTACTACAGAGCACCGCCGGCCTACTTCCGCGATTGGCGCCGCGAAGCGCCTCCTCGCTGGGGCGACCGCTGGGGCCGTGACTGGGAGCAGCGCAGGAGCGGTTGGGATCGCTGGAACCACCGCACGGCACCCGCACCTGCCCCGCTGCCGGTCTACCAGCGGCAGTACTCAGGGGATCGATATCCGCGACAAGTCGAGCAGCAGCAGACGCTGCGCAAACAGAACTATCGCTACAAGCCGCGCGCACCCGAAGTGCGCCAGCGCCATGAAGTCAAACAGGCACCTGCACAACAGGCGCCCCATTGGACACCACAGGCGGACGACGCCTCGCAAGACAGGACCCACAAGCCGCAACCGTCGCAGCGCCCTCGCCCACCCGCAAACCACGCCCCTGCTGCGCAACACGAGCAGCGGGCACCTGAACCGCGCTTCAAGGAATCGCCACCCGCCGCTGAGCGCTCCAGAGAGGAGCCCCATCGAGGAAAGGGGCCAGCCCAGGATCACAACAAGGGCGGCGACCGGGGCCGCTAGCGCGAGGGCACCAGGACGAAGAGTCCCAGCATGAAATGCCAAGTCTTCAAAACTTCGCGAAGGCCGATGGACCGTGATCCATAGCGGCCTTCAGGGTTGCGCCAGTTCCACCGGGCTTAGGCCGGACAGGCATCTGATGGTGCCATCCCTGATCGGATTGCAGAAGTGGCGCAGCGCTCCGTCCCTTCAGCGTCGATAGCGCCCTCTCCATCCCGGACGGCCACTCGGCGAGCGGCCCTGCTGGATCACTTCATCGCCGTTGCGCACCCAATTACCTGCCGGCGCACATGCGGCCAACAGCAGCGCAGTTCGGGCGGGCAGGCGCTTCGGGGGGCCTTCATGAAGTGAGCCTTGGCAACAGTCTTTGGGGCTTGTGGAGCCGCATGGGGTTCAGCCTCATGCTGTGGGTCGCCAGATGGGCTCGCCCTGCAACTGAATGACGGTATACGGACGCATCTTGTCCGCAGACGACCGCTCTTGGCCGTGACCCAAGTATTCGTCTGGGCGAAGTGCGCCAAGATCATCTGGAGATCCCCTTGGGCACTTCTGCTTTTTTCAGTGTTCTTCGCGCCTGCAAAGCAACTCGCCCTGGATGTTGGCACCACGACTGACGGTGATGGACCTGTAAGTCACACGGCCCTGGACAGTCGCCTTGTCAGCCACCACCAATTCACCGCATACGGCCGAACCCGAGAAAACGCCTTTGACGTGCAAGGTTTCGCAATCCAGATCACCGTCGACACGGCCGCAAGGGCCAATGTTGATGCTTTCAGCCTTGATTTTCCCGTTGATTTTTCCCTCTATATGCAAGATACCGCTGGAAAAAATATCACCCGTCAGGACAAAACCCTCGCTGATGACGCTGGGCTTGTACGAATCAAGCACGCCCGCACTGGGCAAGACACGCTTTGGAACGGCGGCCTCTGATGCGACCGAGGGCGTCGAGAAAGATTCTTCCGACAATGTCGCATCCGGTTTATTGTTTTGTGCTTTTTTGAACATGATATGCAGCCTCAATCACTTTCAGAGGATCAACAGGATATCCTCCGACAGATATTTCAAAATGTAGATGCTTGCCAGTGCTTGAGCCGGTATTTCCGGCCAGCCCGATAACAGTATCAGGATCGACATCCTGACCCTGAGTAACTTTTATCGACGCGAGGTGGGCGTACAAAGTCTCAATCCCTCTATCATGGCGAATGATTACCGTATTCCCATAGTTCTGATAATCATGCGCCAAAACTACTTTTCCAGCTTTCGCGGGCCTGATTTCATCGCTTTCTCCGGGTACCAGGTCGACGCCCATGTGGAATTTCGATGGGCCGCCCAACGGGTGATTTCGGATACCGAAAGGCGAAGAAAGAGAGAAGTCCTTCAGCGGCATTACTGAAGGCAAAGAATTCAAGACGTCCTTCAGCGCGCGATTTTTTTCCGCTTCGTCCAAAAACATGCCAGACAACTGTGAGTGGCCGATTCTGGTTCGAGGACTGTCAAACCCCCCGATGGGCGCCTGCCCCTGAATAAAACCGATGGCCTGGGCGGACAAACTGGAATCCGCCAGACGCGCCTTCAGACTCGAGTTTTCTTCTACCAGAGCGATGGAATACTTGGAAACGAGTTGCCTGAATTCATGATCACGTTCGCGTATGCTGCCAGCCAAATCGAGCATTCCAGCCTGATTTATTTCCTTTCCGCCAGCTTCCCGCAGATCCGACGAACCTTCAACCAAGGCCTTATATACTTCATTATGAGATCGTTCAAGCTTTGCATTTCCGAACATCAATATCAATGAAACAAATGCCAAGACGACAAGACCAGAAACAGTTGAAAACCCCAGAACAATGACACCCCTCACAACATTCCGTTGAATTCCGCCGGCAATCGAAAAATACCTTAAATCACCCTTCTGCTCCAGAATTATTCTGGAGTCGTGATATTCTCGAAACCATAGCGACCTCACGGCCGCCGGAAAACTCAGAAGCCACTTTAAAATTCCACTAAGCCTACCAAGGCTACCAGGCGACGGAAACATAAACTCAACTTCAGGCCGATTTAGTTCCGCTGACCGGCTTCGCACCGTCTGGCTCGTTCGCAGGAGATTCGACAACCTCATACTGGGTCGGTGACAAATATCCTTGCATCAATCCTCCTCTCTCAATTTCGATCCCCCCGAAACTGATATTTCCATTTACCCTTCCCGTAACTCTGATCGTCAATAACTCGGATGCAGAAAGCTTTTCATGCGTCTCTCCATGAATGTCCGCCTTTCGCACTCTGACGCTCCCAGTTATTTTTCCGGTTTCACCCACCAGTAGCTCGTCGGCCTGCAGGTCGCCGACAATCGAGCCGTTGACCACAGCGCGCCCAGGGACTGAAAACTCGCCTGAAATGGCGACTCCCTCACCAACCACGATGCACCCCACCTCACTTGATCGATCATTCATTTAAATACTCTCTATTCAAAAAAAATCATATTCAAATACTGTCTCGGCTCGACTTGATGACTCTCATCTTGAGCAGCACACCTCGTCGAGTTACTTCTCGGCGTGCCAGTTCGAGGCCAGTCGAATGGACATGTCGGAGATGCCGCAGAGCGTGTTCTCTACGCAAGGTGCGTCCAGGAGGCTCACACGGGCATTCCCAAGGCATGAAAGCGGCTGGACCTAACGCATGAGTGCTGCTCGCATCGCGCGGTCCGGTTCAATCGCTGCGGCATCAATGCGCAGCTTGATGTCGACCATGGCCTCGACGCTCGACTCGAACGCACAGACGATGTCCGGATCAAACGACACACCGGAATTCGCCTCGATCACGTCGCGGGCCTGTTTCACCAGCCAGTGCAACGGTCGGTTGAGAGTTACGGTGTCCAATTCAAAAGCATCCGCTACGGCCACTATGCGCCCGTAGAGCGGTATGTCCGGGCCGCGCAGCCCGAGCGGGAAACCCGAACCGTCCCAGCTCTCGTGGTGCGTCAGAGCGATCTGTGCGGCTGCATCCAACACGGGGGAGCCATGCCCCTTGAGCAGGTGGTAGCCGATCGTGGTGTGCGCCTGCAGGTCCTCGAGCGACGGCTCGGTGCACGCACGCCCGTTCCTGCGCGCCGCATCGGCCACGCCGATCTTGCCGATGTCGTGTAACGGCGCGGCTGCACGCAACACATCCAGGTCGCGCGCTCCGAGTCCGGCGGACGCGCCGATGGCCGCAGCGTAGGCAGCGACCCGATGCACGTGCAGGCCCGATGGCACGTCGTTCAGTGCGCTGAGGCGCTCGAACGTGCGCAACAAGTGAGCGGTGGCGACGTGATCGGCCGCCGGCACGGTCTTGGATGGCAGCGGCGCCGCATCGCCCAGAGTACTGCGACCGGCCAACGCGAAATTGCTGACCCGACGAATCAGCTCCTGCTCGGCCACCGACTTGTCGATCACGTCCAGCGCTCCAGCCTCGAACGCCTGGAGGCGCAGCTCCGACAAGTCCAGCCCCGACAGCAAGACTGTGGGCAGTTGCGGGACGATACCTTCGAACTTGAGCAACTCCAGCATCGCCAGACCGTTGAGTTGCGGCATGTTGTAGTCGACGATCAGCACGTCCGGGCGTTTCGAACGGATCCTGGAGACGGCGACCAGCGG
>JAIXYO010000004.1 GCA_027490215.1 Rubrivivax sp. | reverse complement strand
GCCTTCTCGCGCCACCGAAAGGCCCGCTCTTTGCGGGCTTTTTCTTTGCACGACGGACTTTCCCGCACGATCAACACCCCACGGACGCGCCCACCATGAGCCTGAAAGATGAGATCACCGAGGACATGAAGACCGCCATGCGCGCGAAGGACGCGCCCAGGCTGTTGACCATTCGTGGGCTGCTGGCCGCCTGCAAGCAGCGTGAAGTCGATGAGCGCATCGTCCTCGACGACGCAGCGGTCATCGCCATCCTCGACAAGCTCATCAAGCAACGCAAGGACTCGATCTCGCAGTTCAGCAGTGCGGGCCGCACCGACCTGGTCGACAAGGAAACGGCCGAGTTGAAGGTGCTGGAGGGCTACCTGCCGCAGCGCCTGAGCGCTGACGAGATCACAGTCCAGGTGCAGGCTATCGTGGCGGAACTTGGCGCCACCGGCCCCGGCGACATGGGCAAGGTGATGGCCGCGGTCAAGGCGAAGCTGGCAGGCCAAGCCGACATGGGCCTGGTGTCTGCGGCCGTGAAGCAGGCCCTGGCCCGCTGAGTTTCCACCCCGCAAGGAGCCCACCGATGAGCTTGCCACCACTGCAACCCCTGAGCGCCCATGTCAGTGCCGCACCTCAGCTCGAAGCCTCGGCGATGACGCTGGTCGCGCAGGCTGGGTTCAAGAGCGTCATCAACAACCGGCCAGACCACGAAGGCGGTGCCGATCAGCCCACCAGCGCGGCCATCGAAGCCGCGGCCCTGGCCGCCGGGCTGTCTTACCGGCACCTGCCGGTCGCGCCGGGCTACCAGAGCCCGGACGAAATCGCGAGGTTCCGCGAACTGATCGATACGCTGCCGAAGCCGATCCTGGCGTTCTGCCGCACCGGCACCCGCTCGGGCAAGCTGTTCCAGGCCGCCATATCAGCCTGATTCGAGCCTGGTGCTGAACCTGCTCAAGCTGTCGCGCCTGATCGACCGGTTGAACGCCGCCGTCGGGCGGTGGGTGGCCTGGCTGGTGCTGGCCGCGGTACTTGTCAGCGCCGGCAATGCAGTGGTGCGCAAGCTGCTCAACACCAGCTCGAACGCCTTCCTGGAAATCCAGTGGTACCTGTTCGCCGCCGTTTTCCTGCTGGTGGCCGGCGACACGCTGCGCCGCCAGGCGCATGTGCGCATCGACGTGCTGTCGGGTCGGCTTTCAAAGCGCACGCAAGCCTGGATCGACATCCTGGGTGTGCTGTGCTTTCTGATGCCGCTCGTCGTGATGGTGGTCTCGCTGTCGTGGCCGATCGTGGCACGCGCATACACGTCCGGCGAGATGTCCAACAACGCGGGCGGCCTGATCCGCTGGCCAGTGCTGGCGCTGCTGCCGCTGGGCTTTGCGTTGCTGGGGCTGCAGGGCCTGTCTGAACTGATCAAGCGGGTGGCCTGGCTGCGCGGCCTCGCCGCAGATCCGGCAGTCGCCCAGGACGACACCGTGGCCGGCAAGGACACCCGTTGATGCACGAGCTGATCGCCGCCAACATCGCGCCGCTGATGTTCGGCTCGCTGGTGATCTTTCTGCTGGTGGGATACCCGGTCGCGTTCTCTCTGGGCGCCTGCGGACTGTTCTATTCGCTGGTCGGGATCGAGTTGGGCCTGCTGCCAGCGTCGCTGATGCAGGCGCTGCCGCTGCGCATCGTCGGCATCATGCAGAACGACACCCTGCTGGCAATCCCGTTCTTCACCTTCATGGGGTTGATCCTCGAACGATCAGGCATGGCCGAGGACCTGTTGGACACCATCGGCCAACTGTTCGGGCCGATCCGCGGTGGCCTCGCCTATGCCGTGATCTTCGTCGGCGCGATGCTCGCGGCCACCACGGGCGTGGTCGCGGCTTCGGTGATCTCGATGGGGCTGATCTCGCTGCCCATCATGCTGCGCTATGGCTATGACCGTCGGGTGGCCAGCGGCGTGATTGCAGCCTCTGGGACGCTGGCGCAGATCATCCCGCCATCGCTGGTGCTGATCGTGCTCGCCGACCAACTCGGGCAGAGCGTGGGCGATCTCTACCATGGCGCCTTCGGTCCGGCCTTGCTGCTGACCGGCTTCTATGTGCTGTACGTGCTGGTCATCAGCCTCGTGCGGCCCGAGTGGGTGCCGGCGATGCCCGCCGCAGCCCGCACGCTGGGCGGCCGGCCGCTGGACTCGGGCTGGGCATCACAGATGCGGCTGTATGGTCATGTGGCGCTGGTGCTGGTGCCGCCACTGGCCCTGATCTTCCTGGTGCTCGGCACGATCTTCCTCGGCATTGCCACACCCACGGAAGGTGGTGCGATGGGTGCGGTCGGCGCGCTGCTGATGGCGATCCTGCGACGCCGCCTCAACATGGGCCTTCTGCGCCAGGCCATGGACAGCACGGCGCGGCTGTCGTGCTTCGTGATGTTCATCCTGATCGGCTCGACGGTGTTCAGCCTGACCTTCCAGGCGGTCGACGGGCCGAAGTGGGTGGAGCACCTGCTGACCGGGTTGCCCGGCGGCGCGCTGGGCTTCCTGATCATCGTCAACCTGCTGATCTTCGTGCTGGCGTTCTTCCTGGACTTCTTCGAGCTGGCCTTCATCGTGGTCCCGCTGCTCGCCCCGGTGGCCGTGGCGCTGGGCATCGACCTGGTCTGGTTCGGAGTGCTGCTGGCGGTGAACATGCAGACCTCGTTCATGCATCCGCCGTTCGGCTTCGCGCTGTTTTACCTGCGCAGCGTCGCGCCCGAGCGGGAGTACACCGACGCGGTGACCGGCCAGCGCATGGCGCCGGTCACCATCGGGCAGATCTACCGCGGCGCGATTCCCTTCGTGCTGATCCAGCTGACGCTGGTGGCGTTGATCATTGCGTTCCCGCAACTCGTGTCTCGCGGCGACAAGGAAGTCACCCGCATCGATGCGGATGCGGTGCTGCAGCAGATGCAGACCGATCAGAACGCGATCGACGCTGCAGACGCGGCCAGCGCAGCCGAATCGCACGACCCGACTGCTGCCGACGAAGATCCGTTGAAGGCGCTGCTGGAGTCGGTCGAAGCCGACCGCAAGGCCTCCGGCAAGTAACGTCACAGCCCGCGCCGCGTGCGGATTCGCGGCCGCTCAGAGCTTGACGCTCTGCATGTAGCGATCGAAGCTGGACTCGGCAAATCGGAACCACAGGTTCTGTTCGCGGCGGAAGGCGGAATAGTCGTCGTAGACCTTCTTCCAGTTCGGGTTCTTCGCACTCAGCTCGTCGTACAGCTGCATCGACTGTTTGAACGCTTCATCGAGCACCGGCTTCGGAAACGGCAAGACCTTCACGCCGGCTTTCACCAGCGATTTCAATGCAGCCGGGTTCTTGGCGTCGTAGCGGGCCTGCATGTCGATGTGGGCGACCGCTGCAGCGGCTTCAACGACTGCCTTGTACTCGGCAGTCAGTTTCGCGTAGGCCTGCGTGTTGATGAAGAAATCAATCTGCGGACCGCCTTCCCACCAGCCGGGATAGTGGTAGATCGGTGCGACCTTGTAGAAGCCGAGTTTCTCGTCGTCGTACGGGCCGATCCATTCGACAGCGTCGATCGTGCCTTTTTCGAGCGCCTGGTACACCTCGCCGCCCGGGATGCTCTGCGACACCGCGCCCATGCGCTCAATGACACGGCCGGCGAAGCCACCGATGCGCATCTTGAGGCCCTTCATGTCGTCCAGTGACTTGATTTCCTTGCGGTACCAGCCACCCATCTGAACCCCCGTGTTGCCGCCGGGGAAGTTGATGATGTTGTACTTGGCGTAGAACTCGCGCATCAGCTTCAGCCCATTGCCGTGAAAGGTCCAGGCGGACATCTGGCGCGAGTTGAGACCGAATGGAATGGCCGCACCGATGGCAAAGGTTTCGTCCTTGCCGAAGTAGTAATAGGGCACGGTGTGCGCCATTTCGACCGTGGCCGCCTGCACGCCATCGACCACACCAAACGGCGGCAGCAGTTCGCCGGCAGGATGGACGCTGATCTGAAACTTCCCGCCGCTCATCTCGCCGACCTTCTTCGCAAACAGCTCCGCCGCACCGAAGATGGTGTCCAGCGATTTGGGAAAGCTGGAGGCAAGACGCCAGCGCAGATTGGCTTGGGCGTGGACGAGGGCCGGTGCGGTGCCTGCCGCAAGCACGCCGGCAAGTCCGCTGTGGTGGATGAATCGACGACGTTGCACGCAGGCGCTCGGCAGAGAAGACAGGGCGACAGTGAGGGATCAGCTGCCCGCGATCTTCATCGAATCGACCAGCACCGAGCCAATGGTTTTTCCACCCGTGGTGTAAGCATCGGCGCCCACCGCCACGATGCCCTTGAACATCTGCTTGAGGTTGCCGGCGATGGTGATCTCGTTGACCGGATGCACGATGCGACCGCGCTCGACCCAGAAACCGGCCGCACCGCGCGAATAGTCGCCGGTGACCGGGTTGACGCCCTGCCCCATGAGCTCGATCACGAACAGGCCGCGATCCAGCTTGCGCAACATCGCCGCCAGATCGTCACCAGGCTGGGTCAGCCGGCTGGAGAGCATCAGGTTCTGCGAGCCGCCGGCATGCCCGGTGGTGCGCATGCCGAGCTTGCGCGCCGAGTAGCTCGACAGGAAATAGCCTTGAGCGACGCCGCCCTTGACGATATCGCGCGCGCGGGTCACCACGCCTTCATCATCGAACGGCGCGCTGGCCTTGCCGCGCAGCTGGTGCGGGTCTTCGTGGATGTCGATGTGCTTGGCAAGCACCCGCTTGCCCAGGCTGTCGAGCAGGAAGCTCGACTTGCGGTACAGCGCCCCGCCGCTCGTGGCCTGCACATAAGCGCCGAGCAAACCAGCAGCAATGGTTGACTCGAACAGCACCGGCACTTCACAGGTCTTGACCTTGCGCGACTTCAGCCGCGACAGCGCCCGCTCGGCCGCGTAACGGCCGACTGCCTCGGGGGACGCGAGTTGATCGGCCGAGCGCATCGAGCTGTACCAGGCATCGCGCTGCATGTCGTCGCCGCGGCGGCCGGGCAGCGAAGCAATTGGCGCCACCGACAGCGAATGCCGTGAGCTGGCGTAGCCACCGCGAAACCCGCGGCTGTTGCCGGCGAAGAAATGCGACTGCTGCGCCGACACGCCGGCGCCTTCGGAATTGGTGATGCGTGGATCCAGCGTCAAGGCGGCCCGCTCGCAGCGCTGTGCGATCTCGGCGGCGCCGGCGGCATCAATCGCCCAGGGGTGAAACAGGTCGAGGTCGCGCGTGGCAGCCTCGCCCAGGGCCAGATCGGCCGCGTCCGGCAGGCCGGCGGCCGGGTCGTCGGCGGTGAAGCGGGCGATGTCGTGTGCTGCGCGCACGGTCTGTTCGAGCGCAGTGCGCGAGAAGTCAGAGGTGCTCGCATTGCCGCGCCGCTGGCCGATGTAGACCGACACGCTGATCGACTTGTCGCGGTTGCGCTCGACATTCTCGATCTCACCCTTGCGCACGGACACCGACAGGCCGACGCCCTCGGACACCTCGGCGCCGGCATCGGTGGCACCGATCTGGGCTGCGAACTTCAGCGCGTCATCGACCAACTGCTGGAAATCGGCACGGGCATAGGCAAAGCCGGTGGACACGGATGACGGCGAGGTCTTTGGGGGCATGGGTCGGGGACGTCGGTTGGATTGCGGCGCAGGCAGCAGAAAGCGAAATGGGGCACTGAATCGAAGTCACATCCAAGCGGCATGGCGCGACCGTCGCTGGAGAGCCCCGTGGCTATGATACCGAGCGGCTTTTCACCAGCGACCGCAGTCTGCGCTTCGCCCTTCGCCCCGCTTTCACAGCCGACCCATGCCACACAACGAGTCACCAGACCCCGACGACGCCGAACCCATCCCGGCATGGCTCACCCGCCCGAGCAAGACCCGGCGCAAGAAGGACTCGCACGATCTGCAGGACCTGGGCGTGGCGTTGGTAGAGATGCCGGACAACCGGCTGGTCGATCTGCCGATGGACGAGATCCTGCTGGACGCCATCCGCCAGTACCGTGGCACCAAGACCCACGAAGGTCGGCGCCGCCAGATGCAGTACATCGGCAAGCTGATGCGCCGCACCGACCCCGAACCGCTGCGTGAAGCGGTCGCTGCGATGCAACTCGGTCATGCAAAGGACGCCCTCGCGCTGCACGATGCGGAACGCTGGCGCGCGGAACTGATCGCCAGCGACGACGCATTGACCGAATGGACGGCCGAGCGCCCCCAGGCCGACGTGCAGCAGCTGCGCAGCCTGATCCGCGCGGCGCGCAAGGACGCCTCGGTGCTGCCCGAGCAGCGCAGTGGCAAGGCCTTTCGCGAGTTGTTCAAGTTCATCCGGCAATACCCGACGCCGTCAGCGCCAGCCTCTGACGGCAGTTGAGTCCTCCCAGTCGACACTGCCATGAGTGAACTTGACGCCGCGGCCCTGGACATCGTGCGCATCGGCATCGTGTCGATCAGCGACCGTGCGTCGGCAGGCGTCTACGAGGACAAGGGTGTGCCTGCGCTGCAGGACTGGCTGACGCGCGCGGTGCGCAACCCGGTGCACTGGAATACGCGGCTGATTCCCGACGAGCAGGCCGGCATCAGCGCCGCGCTGTGCGAACTGGTCGACGACGCGGGGTGCCACCTGGTGCTGACGACCGGAGGCACCGGCCCCGCACCGCGCGATGTGACCCCGGAAGCCACACTCGCCGTTGCACACAAGGTGATGCCGGGATTCGGCGAACAGATGCGCAGCATCAGCCTGCACTTCGTTCCCACGGCCATCCTGTCGCGTCAGGTCGCGGTGATCCGCGGCCAAGCCTTGATCATCAACCTGCCGGGCCAGCCGAAATCGATTGCTGAAACGCTCGAGGGTTTGCCCACGGCCACGCCACCGGTGCCGGGCATCTTCGCGGCCGTGCCGTACTGCATCGACCTGATCGGCGGACCCTACCTGGAAACCGACCCGACGCTTTGCAAGGCGTTCAGGCCGAAGTCGGCGCTGCGGCCCACGCCGAACTGATCCGCTTCACTTCACGAGCTGACTCAGCGCAGCAGCGTTGAATTGGTCGGTCGTCTGGGCATCGGGCGGCACGCAGTCTGCCGGGGCCGACTCACTCGGCCGCTTGGACAAGGTCTCGATGGCCTGCCAGAGCAGCGTGATCTGATGCTCTTGTGTGGCGGCATGGTCGATCAAACCCTTCATGGCCTGGGCCACCGGGTCATCGCCCTGCGTGATGCCATACGCCGAGAACCCCATCTTGGCGGCTGTGGCCTCGCGCACGGCATCGGCCTGCGCATCGATGATCCGGGCCGGGTTGCCAACCGCTGTGGCGCCGGCCGGCACTGGCTTCAGCACCACCGCATTCGAGCCCACTCGGGCGTTATCGCCGACGGTGAAGCCACCGAGCACCTGCGAATTGGCCCCGACGATCACCCCACGGCCCAGCGTCGGGTGGCGTTTGGCACCTTTGCTGAGCGAGGTACCACCGAGCGTGACGCCCTGGTAGATGGTGCAGTCATCACCGATCTCGGCGGTCTCGCCGATGACCACGCCCATGCCGTGGTCGATGAAGACTCGTCGCCCGATCCGGGCTCCGGGATGAATCTCGATGCCAGACACAAATCGCGCCAGATGCGAGATGAATCGGCCGAGCCAGAGCCAGCCGTTTTGCCAGAACCAGTGCGCCCGACGATGCAGCACCAGCGCGTGCAGGCCTGGATAGCAGGTCAGTACTTCCCAGGAACTGCGCGCCGCGGGGTCGCGTTCAAGAATGCAGGTGATGTCTTCGCGGAGGCGCTGGAACATGGTTTGTTGGGTATAGCCAGCAACCAGTCTAGCCGCACGCCCGCCGAGGCGCTGTGGTCAACAGATGCAAAAAAGGCCCCGAGAGGGGCCTTTTACAGGGAGGTCACAACCTAGATCGCAGGCGATTGCGGGACATGAAGCCGATCGCGCAAAGACCCGCCAGCATCAGCGCGTAGGTTTCAGGCTCAGGCACAGCTGCCGTGAAGTTGTCGATCTGCACATTGATTGGCGCGAACACAGCATGGTTGTCGGTCTCGAATGCATTGCCACCCGAAAGGAAGCGCACTTGATCGAACTGCTCGCCCTCACCCGCCCAGAAGTTCACGTACTGGCCTCCACGGAATGCACCTTGAAACCCATTGGCCTGCGCGAACACGTCAGAACCACCGAACCTCTTCAACAGATTGCCGCCGCTGTAAAACTCAACGGAGTTGTAGCTGTCTGGCGAGCCCCACAAGAAGCCGTAGTAAGTAGCGCTGAAGTTCAACTGCACGACGCCGGGACCGCCTTGCCGGCCGGAGGTGCCGAGCGACCACCACTGGCCTGTCGAGCCCGGGGGCTTGGCAGTGATGCCGCTCGCAGAAGCCGAGAAGAATGCACCACCCGTCGGGTTCAGCGAAATCGTTGCGTCGGGGTCGAAGGTGTCAGTTGCGACGCCTTCCACCAGCGAAGACGCGCCGCTGGTCACGGTGAAAGAAATCGCATGAGCCTGAGTGGCGGCGAGGATCGCTGCTGCCACTGCAAGGGATTTGAGTGATGCCATGGGTACTCCGGACTGCGTCAGTCGAGCAACGCTTGCTCGACCCATCTAGTCATCCTAGGCATCCGGGCTCATCCCGCACACCCCGCGACTGCGGGGCTCAAACGCTGTCGTTTGGCAGACGTGTGCGCTTTTGCACAGCTTTCGCAATGCCCCGCAGCAAATGGATCTCCTCTTCGGTGACCTGCAGCCGGTTCAAGGCCTGGTTCAGCCGCGGCATCAATTTCTGCGGCGACTGCGGGTTCAGGAAATCGATGTCGATCAGCACCTCACGCCAATGCTCGAGCGCGCCCTGCACTGCGACCGCGTCGGCCAGCACCGGGTCGGCACTGCGCGAGACAACCTCGAAGCCGCCCAGCGCCTGACGCCAGTCGTAGGCAATCAGTTGCACGGCCTGCGCCAGGTTCAGCGAGCCGTAGCCGGGCGCAGTCGGGATGCTCAAGGAGGCATGACATTGGTACACATCGTCGTTGCTCATGCCATAGCGTTCGGACCCGAACACAAAGGCGACGCGCTGCGGCTGCGTTGCCAGGGTGGCGAACAGTTCTCGCGGCGCATGAGTAGGCGGGCCGAAGTCGCGCGGCGTCATCGCGGTGGCGCAGGCATACGTGACGCCGTCGAGTGCTTCGGCCAAGGTGCCCACGATCCGCGCGCCATCCAGCACATCGAGCGCGCCACTGGCCAGGGAAATCGCATCGGCCTTGCCCTTCACATTGGAGTAGCGCGGCGCCACCAGCACCAGGTCCGAGAAGCCCATCACCTTCATCGCACGCGCGGTCGAGCCGACATTACCGGGGTGGCTGGTGTTGATCAGCACGAAACGGGTCGCGTCGGCGGCAGCGGCCGACCGGTAGTCCAGGGTTTGCATGGGGGCCCGCTAAAATCTCGATTATCGGAAGTCGATGCGCAGCGCTCGCCTGTGGTCGCTGTCGACATGCTCTTTGTCCCTGCCAGTCCGAACTCCGCCCCAAAGGTTGCCCCATGTCGCAAGCGCTCCATCCCATGCTCAACATCGCCATCAAGGCGGCACGAACGGCGGGGGCGCTGATCAACCGGGCCTCGATGGACCTCGATCTGCTTCGCATCAGCAGCAAGGCGCCAAACGACTTCGTCACCGAGGTCGATCAGGCGGCCGAGCGGGCGATCATCGAAGTGCTGCTGACCGCCTACCCTGGTCACGGCATCCTGGCCGAGGAGTCGGGCCGCGAGCACGGCGCGAAGGACAGCGACTACCTCTGGATCATCGATCCGCTCGATGGCACCACCAACTTCATCCACGGCTTTCCGGTCTACGCGGTGTCGATCGCACTGGCCTTCAAGGGTCAGGTGCAGCAGGCAGTGGTCTACGACCCTTCACGCAACGACCTGTTCTATGCGTCGAAGGGACGCGGCGCGTTTCTCAACGACAAGCGGCTGCGGGTGTCGAAGCGCATTCGCATGTCCGATTCGCTGATCGGCACCGGCTTCCCTTTCCGCAAGGGCGACAACTTCAAGCGCTACGTCAAGATGTTCGAGGCCGTGATGCAGAACTGCGCTGGCTTGCGCCGCCCTGGCGCGGCGGCACTCGACCTCTGCTATGTGGCCGCCGGCTACTACGACGGCTTCTTCGAGACGGGTCTCAGCCCCTGGGACATTGCTGCGGGCTCGCTGATGATCACCGAGGCCGGCGGGCTGATCGGCAACTTCACCGGTGACGCCGACTTCCTCTACCAGCGCGAAGTGGTCGCCGGCAACCCGAAGATCTATGGCCAGCTGGTGCAGACCTTGGCGCCATACACCAAGGTGATCAAGGCTGAACCCGCATCCGGCACGCCAGGTTCCCTGCCCCCGCTGGCACAAGAGACCGACCTGACACCGGAGGCTGCACTGACGGCCGCGCTGGGTGTCTCGGAGACTCCCGGCGAACCGGTCGCCCCTGCGCCGAAGAAACCGTCGGCCGTGCGCATCCGCAAGTCAGACGCCAAACCCGGGGGCTGATCGCCGTCAGGGTGCCGGCCGGATGGTCGCCGCGTCCTGACCAAAGAGCACCTTGCGCGACGCTTCATCGACCACAGGCATGGCGTTGACCTCCTGCGCACGAGCGTAGGCTCGCTCGGTGCCAGGCCGAGCGCGAATGCGCTCGAACCACGCCGCCAGGTGCGGGAAGTCTTGCAGCTTCTGCTGCTGCCGCTCATGCGGCACCACCCACGGGTAGCAGGCCATGTCGGCGATCGAATAGTCGCCAGCGATGAAGTCGTGCCCTGCTTGCGCCATGTCACCCAGGTGCCTGTTGAGCACCGCATACAGGCGCGAGGTTTCCTTCACGTAGCGGTTGATCGCGTAGGGCAGTTTCTCCGGCGCGTACTGACTGAAATGGTGGTTCTGTCCGGCCATCGGGCCCAGGCCGCCCATCTGCCAGAACAGCCACTGCAGCGCCAACTGTCGACCTCGCAGGTCCTGCGGGATGAAGCGCTGCGTTTTGTCGGCCAGGTAGAGCAGGATCGCGCCCGACTCGAACACCGACAGCGGTGCACCGCCATCCGCTGGCGCGGTATCGACGATGGCCGGGATGCGGTTGTTCGGCGCAATCCGAAGGAACTCGGGCTGGAATTGGTCGCCACGTCCAATGTCCACCGGCACGATGCGGTAGGGCAGCGCCAGTTCTTCCAGGCACATGGTGATCTTGTGCCCGTTGGGTGTGGTCCAGTAGTAGAGATCGATCATGGTGTGTCTCCTTTGAAGATGAAGTCAGTCTGTGTTGAGGCCTCAGGCCAGGATCGCGCGACGAACGTGCGCCAGCGGCGCCTTGTCGTTGAGGGTGCCACCGGTGGTGCCGAGCTCGCGCCACAGGCCCGCCAGGTCGACCGGCTCGGCCGAGTCCTTCATCCGCCCATACAGCTCGGTCAGCACGCTCTGGCCCACCGCTGCGTCAGCCGCAGCGAAGATGCGCTCCGCGGTCCATGGCGCGCCGTACTGCCCGCCCGCAGCCAGGACGCCTTGCAGTGCCTGCTGCAGGCCGGTGCGCAACTGGCTGCGCTTGAGCAGTTCCACGTCAGCCAGCAGGCAGAACATCGCACCGCCCCAGTAGGTGCGGCCCCATGTCGGCGTGTGGTCGAGTCCTGCATCGCCGGCCCGAGGCTGGCCCTGCGGCATCGCTGTGGCCCATTCGCGCCACACTGTCTCGGCGCTGACCAGTCCGACGCGCCCGCGGGCCACGCTTTCAACATACGTGGCCACGCCTTCACTCAACCAGTTCTGCGCGCGCGGAATGCGTGGGAGGGCCAGATGCACCATCTCGCGGACCAGCACCGAGTCGCCGATGAACTGCGCCTCGGTGGTGTCGCGTCCGAGGCGAATGCGGATCAGCAGCGAGGGCTCGGCATAGGTCACGCCGGTGCGCACACCGCTGCCGTCTTCCGGCACCAGCAGCAACTCGACCTTCGGCACCGGAAAGCGGCTGAAGTAGCGCGCCACCGCATCGGCTGACCTGATCACCCAGCTGCGCGCCACCGCCTGCAAGCCCAGGCTGAAGCCGGGCGCAAACTGCAGTTCGATGCGCGAGCGCAGGATGCGCAAAGTCTCGATGCCGGGCTGTGCATTCGTCGCCGCCGACCGCTCGATAGAGCGTGCGCTGTGCGATCCGCCCAGCACCAGCGCGGCGCAGCCGGCACGCGACAGCTCGACGATCAGCGCGCGCCGTGACAGCGCCGCAAGGGGTGCAGGGTTCATCGTCGAATCCGGGAGCAAGTCGGTCTGTCGCATCTCAGACCCCTACCTTACCGGCAATGCGATGGCTCTGCCCGGGCTCGATGCGCCCACGCGCCAATCAAAATCGCTCGCATGTCCAACGCACCGCGTCGCCTGATCGCCCACCTCGACATGGATGCCTTCTACGCGTCGGTCGAGTTGCTGCGCTATCCCGATCTGCGCGGGCAAGCGGTGGTGATCGGTGGTGGACGCGACCGGCAGCCCGTGCTGCAGCCCGATGGCACTCGCCGCTACGCCACGCTGCGCCATTACGCCGGCCGCGGTGTGGTCACCACCTGCACCTACGAAGCCCGCGCACTCGGCGTGCATTCGGCCATGGGCATGATGAAGGCAGCGCGACTGGCGCCCGATGCCGTGCTGCTGCCGGTCGACTTCGACGAATACCGCCTCTATTCGCGCCGCTTCAAGGACGCCGTGCAGCGCATCGCGCCGCAGATCGAAGACCGCGGCATCGACGAGATCTACATCGACCTGACGGACCTGCCCGGCGCGCAGCAGGATGCCGGCGCTGCCGTGGCCCGCGCGTTGAAGGATGCGGTGTTCGAGTCCACCGGCCTGCGCTGCTCGATTGCCGTGGCGCCGAACAAGCTGCTGGCCAAGATCGGCTCCGAACTGGACAAGCCCGACGGCCTCACGTTGCTCACCGAGGCCGACCTCACCACACGCATCTGGCCGCTGGCCGCGCGCAAGGTCAATGGCATCGGGCCGAAGGCAACCGAGAAGCTGGCCGGCTTCGGCCTGCACACCATCGGCGATGTCGCCGCTGCCGACCCGCAGTTTCTGATCACCGAGTTCGGCCGCAGCTTCGGCGCCTGGCTGCATGCCGCGGCGCACGGGCGCGACGAGCGGGCCATCGTGACCCACAGCGAACCGAAATCGATCAGCCGCGAAACCACCTTCGAGCGCGACCTGCACGCGGTGCACGACCGCAGTGCGCTGTCCGCGCTGTTCACCCAGCTCTGCGAGCGACTCGCCAGCGATCTGCAGCGCAAGGGCTACCTGGCGCATACGCTGGGCATCAAGCTGCGTTTCGACGATTTCAGGCGCGTGTCGCGGGATGTGACATTGCCCGCGCCCATCGCCGACGCCCAGGCCATCCGCCAGGCCGCCGGTTCGTGCCTGAAACGAGTGGACCTGTCGCGGCGTCTGCGGTTGATCGGCGTACGGGCGACCGGCCTGGTGCAGGCGTCCGCCTCAGCATCCGCGGGCACCGTGGTCCCGCGCACCCGCGGTGCGGCGCAGCACCCTGCACCGATGACGCACAAATGGCAGGGTGATCTGCCCTTCCTGAGCGCGTCGGATGATGGGACGGTCTGAGCAAGTCGGGTGAATGCCAGCCAGTGAGGTTCACCGCGCTTAGCATCCGGGGCTGACCGCCCACACTGCTCCTGCCGATGCCCCCCATCACCCACATCGAAGAGCTGCGCCGCCTCGCGAAGAAGCGGGTGCCGCGGATGTTCTACGACTATGCCGACTCAGGCTCGTGGACCGAAGGCACCTACCGCGCCAACGAGGCCGACTTTCAGCGCATCCAGTTGCGCCAGCGCGTCGCAATCGACATCGCCAGGCGCAGCACACGGGTTCAGATGATCGGCATCGACGCCACGATGCCCGTGGCCATCGCGCCCACTGGCATGACCGGCATGCAGCATGCCGATGGCGAGATCCTCGCCGCACGCGCTGCGGAAAGGTTCGGCATCCCGTTCACGCTGAGCACGATGAGCATCTGCTCGATCGAAGACATCGCGGCAAACACCCGCGCGCCGTTCTGGTTCCAGCTCTATGTGATGAAGGACCGCGGCTTCATCGAGCGGCTGATCGAGCGCGCGCGCGCCGCGAATTGCAGCGCGCTGATGCTCACGCTCGATCTGCAGGTGCTGGGCCAGCGCCACAAGGACATCCGCAACGGCCTGAGCGCACCGCCCAAACCCACGATCGCCAACCTGATCAACCTCGCCACCAAGCCACGCTGGTGTCTGGGCATGCTGGGCACGAAGCGGCGCAGTTTCGGCAACATCGTCGGCCATGCGCAGGGTGTGGGCGATCTGTCGTCGCTGAGCTCCTGGACGGCGGAGCAGTTCGACCCGGCACTGACCTGGGCCGATGTCGAATGGGTGAAGAAGCGCTGGGGCGGCAAGCTGATCCTCAAGGGCATCATGGACGCCGAAGACGCGCGCCTGGCGGCCGACAGCGGTGCCGATGCGCTGATCGTGTCGAATCACGGTGGTCGCCAGCTTGACGGTGCGCCGTCGTCGATCGCTGCGCTGCCGGCGATCGCCGAGGCGGTCGGGGACCGCATCGAGGTGTGGATGGATGGCGGCATCCGCAGCGGACAGGACGTGCTGAAAGCCTGGGCGCTGGGCGCGCGCGGCACGCTGATCGGCCGCAGCTTCCTCTATGGCCTGGGCGCGATGGGCGAGGCCGGCGTCACGCGCTGCCTCGAGATCATCCGCAACGAACTCGACCTGACGATGGCGTTCTGTGGCCACACCGATTTGCGAGCGGTGGACAAAGGCATCCTGCTGCCTGGCACCTACTGACCTACCTGCTCAAGGCTTCAGCCCACCGCGTCGCGCAGCGCATCGAGAGGCACCTCGTAGCCATCGAGCACCGCCTCGGCGTGATCGCTGAACACGAGGCTCGCCTCCTCGTCGTGGAAGAACGACAGGACCGCCGGGCCCGCCTTGCCGTCATAGACGGTCGCGTAGGTGTGATCGTCCAGCAGCAGCCACATCTTGCCGGGCGCGTCTTCGCGGATCTGCTGGCAGATTTCGCGGCTGTCATTCCAGGTGCAGTGACGCAGCTCATCCATGCGAGCGGCCAGCAGCTGGTCGGTGGTGATCGTTGACAAGGGGGTCTCCTCCTGTACTACCTGGCCTGCCCAGTTCCGGGCAGTAATGTAGTGGGGGAGGCACTGACTTTCCACATTTCCCTGACACGCCGGAGGGACGCCAATCGGCCACAGGCTTGGCGCCCGGTATCGAAACAGCCCTACGAAACTGTTCGTCGAAAAGGACTTTTCTCAGCCAGGTATGCGCCTGCAGACGGCGCCCCTGCGTGTTGTCCTCGACCAGCGCGCTTGGCTTGCAGGAGATTGGCATCTGCGCGATCGACGAGTTCGTGCCAGTCAAAGTCACCCAATGCAGCCGTTGCGATACCGACGCTGGCCCCGACCTGGATCAGCGTGTTTCCCACATTGAATGGTGCTCTGGCCGCGGCGAGTACCTTTTCGGCCACCATCTGGACATCGACGTGGCTGGAGATGCCCTGCAGCGCCACCACGAATTCGTCACCACCGTGTCGGGCGACCGCGTCGGTCGGGCGAACCAGTTGCACGAGCCGCTTGGCGAATGCCCTCAGGACGTGGTCGCCCGCTGCGTGGCCGAACCGATCGTTGACAGGCTTGAAGTGATCCAGGTCGATGTAGAGCAGCCCCATGGACAGCCGCGAACCCGACTGCCACTGCTGCTCCAGGAAGTGATCCATCCCCGCACGATTCAAGACTCCGGTCAACGGATCGCGGCGCGAGAGCGAAACAAGCCGGCGCTCTTCCTGCTTCTGCTTCGTGATGTCGCGAGCGACGACGACCATTCCGTCGACCTCGCCGCTTTGAAGGCGCAGCGGTATGTGTCGAATCCCCAGGTACGTCGTCCCATCGCACGAGGGGTAGTCCAGTTCAAACTCCACCCGCTCTCCAGCGGCGGACTGCGCCGCCCAGTGGCAGCGGCGCTGAAACTCTGCGTCGCCAAGGACTTCGCTGGCTTTGTGACCAAGGATGTCACTCAGGGATTTTCCGCACCAGGCCTGGAACGCGCCGTTAGCGAAACGGTACTTTCCGTCGGCGGACAACACGGTCACCATGTCAGGGATGGCTTCAGCCACCGACCGCAGAGTGACAGACTGAACCGCCAACTCATGTTGGGCCTCCCGGTCTGCCTTTTCGGCCTGGCGCCTGAGGGTCAGATCGGTCGTTACGGCCAAGCTGCGAATCGGTGCTCCGTTTCCGGCGCGCTCAAGAAAGGCAGACACGACCGCGTCAATGATCTCTCCGTGCCGAGTCACCATCTGGAATTCGGCATCGTCACAGACGCCCGTTTTGAAGAGCCGGGGCAAGACCACGGTTTTCGCGTACTGGCGTGAAGGTGCAGCCAGGAAGTCGGTGGACGGTCGCCCCAGGACCTGCTCGCGGGTGTATCCCATGCGCTCGAGCCAGCGATCGCTGACGGTGACGATTCGACCGTCCTCGTCAATGGAGTGCAACATCGCCGGCGTGCGTTCGTACAAACGGCGCATCTGCTCTTCGTTTTCACGCGTCAAGCGATCCAGCGCAATGCAAGCACGACGGCCCTCCAGTGCCCTGCCTGCGGCCACGGCAAGGCATTCGAGCACCTGTCGCTGGGTGCCATCAAGCTCACGTGGCTTTTGATCAATCACGCAAATGGTGCCTATCGAATGTCCACCATCGGTTCGCACAGGCGCGCCTGCGTAGAAGCGGATCGCTGGCGCGCCAGTCACCAGTGGGCTTTCAGCGAAGCGCGGATCGAGGGTGGCGTCTGGCACTTCGAGCACTTCCCTGCCGAGCACGGCGTGGGCGCAGAAAGCGATATTGCGCGGCGTTTCAGCTACACCAGGCAGACCTACCTTGGCCTTGAACCATTGGCGCTCGGCATCGATGAGGCTGAGCAGGGCGATGGGTGCACCGCAAACCAGCCCGGCAGTGCGAACCAGCGCATCAAACGCTGCCTCCGGAGCCGTGTCCAGCACCTCGAGCGCCCGGAGAGCCGCCAAGGCTCGTGCCTCGTCATGGCGTAAGCCCGGCGCCCTCATTCACTTTCCTTTCGGCTTGGTTCTATCCGCATGGTTCTTCAAAGAGCCAGCGTGTTCATCAAAGGAAATCAGCCTGGCAACTTGAATACCGCGACCTCGTCGGCGAGACCCATCGCCTGATCCCTCAGGCTGGACGCCGCCGCGGCGGTCTGCTCGACCAGCGCTGCGTTCTGCTGCGTCATCTGATCGAGCTGCTGCACCGAGGCGCCCACCGAGGACACGCCCGCGCTTTGCTCGGTGGCCGCCTGTGAGACTTCGGCCAGCAGCCCGTTGATGCGCTGGGCATTGGTCACCAGCTCGGCCATCGTGTTGCCCGCCCCCTGCGCCACCCGCGTTCCGGACTCGATGCGATCGACGCTGGTGTTGATCAGGGTGCTGATTTCCTTGGCCGCGTCGGCACTGCGCTTGGCCAGGTTGCGCACTTCAGAGGCCACCACCGCAAATCCCCGGCCCTGCTCGCCGGCACGCGCGGCTTCGACGGCGGCGTTCAAGGCGAGGATGTTGGTCTGGAAGGCGATGCCATCGATGGTGCTGATGATCTCGCCGATCTCCTTGGAGGAGCTGTGGATCGCCTGCATGGTGGTGATCATCTCGCCGATGACTTCGCCACCGCGGGCGGCCGCCTGGGCGTTGGCGGATGCTGCCTTGGCGGCCTCCGTGACATTCTCGGCGGTGTTCTTGACGGTGGAGGCGATCTCTTCCATCGACGAGGCACTTTCCTCCAGGCTGGCGGCCGTGTCCTCGGTGCGCTTGGACAGATCCATCGATGCGGAGGCGATCTCGCTGCTGGCGTGCACGATCGAGTCGGAGCTGCCGCGCACCTGGGTGACGATCTTGCGCAGCGAAGCCTGCATGTCGATCAGCGACAGCATCAGTGCGGCGGGTTCGTCACGGCCCCAGGGCCTGGGGTTGGTGGTCAGGTCACCGCGGGTCATGGCCTCGAGGTGGCGCTGGGTCTCGCGGATGCCGCCCTGGGTGACCAGGTAGAACGAATAGAACAGGTAGCCGGCCAGGCCGATGAAGCCCAGGACCAGGCCGCACTGGATGACGAGCTCGCGCTGGATGCGAGCCACGCGGTCGTCGAGCAGTTGCTCGACGCGGTCGAACACCTTGGTGTTCATCACGTTCTGATGCTCCAGCGCCGTCGCACCCAGTGCCGCGTAGGCCTCGGGCGTGCCTTGGAGCTTGTCGCCGCGGATCTGGGTCTGCAGCGCTTCGTGGAAGGCGTCAAACGCGTCGTCGTTCTCCTTCATGCCCAGCGGCAGCTTCACCTCGTCGGACAGGTTGGCCGCGCCGTTCTGGTACGACTTCTCGTGAAAACCGTCCACGAAGTACTGGATCGACGCGAGCGTGGTGAGCTCATCGTGCATCGCAGGGTTGATCTGGCCGGCCTTGAGCGCGAGGGTGCCGATGCTGCGCAGCTTGCTGGTGTTCTCGGTCTGCTGCGGGCCGAACACCATCGACATGTTGATGAAGTGATACGACTCCGCTTCGGGGTCGAGGATCAGGCCCGAGCTGTCGACCACGCTGGTGGACAGCGCCAGCGCCGCGGTGATGAGTTCGCTGTGGGCCTTGTAGGTCTCATCCGGGCTGGCCTGCACGGGCTTGAGTTGCACGGCTTGGCTGAGTTGCCTGAATTCTTCGTAGGCCTTCTGATCGCCGAACGCGGCGCCTTGCGCGGCGTGCTGTGCCTCGATCCTGGCCATGGCTGCCGCTGTTTTTTGCTGCAGTTCGTCGAGTGCCCCCAGATCAACGAGCGCGGCGTGGCGGCGCTGTTGGGCGAGATTGACCCATTCGAGCACGGGCTGGATATAGGCGGCCCCCTGGCTCTCCTGCTGTGTGGCGTTGATCAGGCTGTTCTGCGCGTTGACGTAGAAATACAGCAAGGCGAACAAGGGCACCAGGAATGCCAGGGAGACGAGCAGCGCCTTGGTGCGGAATTGCCGCGCACGGAAGAGCATGACGCCGGGCCCCCAGACACCGTGATAGCGAAACAAATGGAAGCGATCGAGAGCTCGTGTGTGTGACCGTTCAAAACCCGCCGACATAGCCGAGGCCGTCATGCCTATCTCCAAGAGTTGGACAGCGCGGAGGCCTGCTCGGTCGCACAAGCACGACGGCAACGAAGCTCCGACCTCATGAATATCGGTCGAAATAAATTTTTCTTTAGATAACTAATTGCGCACCGCCAAAGAAGGCCTTTCGCAGGCAATTTCCGGCGCTTGCCGAAGCAATTCAATGGTCAAATCTCACCCACTGTTCCTCACAGCAATCACATGCTTCCCAAGACCCTGGCGCTGATCGACGACGACCCCCAATACACCGAGTTCCTGTCGCATTACCTGCAGAAGCGGGGTACCGAGGTCAAGGTGTTTGGCGACAGCCATCTGTTTCTGGCTGACACCAACGTCTACGGCTATGACTTCTATGTGGTTGACCTGATGCTGCCCAGCATCGACGGCCTGAACCTGATCAAGGTTCTGCGTCTGCGCACCACGGCCGGCGTGCTTGTCGTGTCAGGTCGCATGGCGCCCGACGTGTTTGAACAGGCCATCGGCGCAGGCGCAGACATGTACCTGGCCAAGCCAGTCAACTTCGAACAGGTCGCGCTGGCCGTTGAAGCGGTCTTTCGGCGGACCACGATGGCCAGCCCCGCTCAGGCAGCCTGGCAGCTCGACCGTCGCGGCCGGCAGCTGATTGCGCCCGACGGCGCGCGCATCGATCTCAGCGACAGCCAGCTTGCCATCCTGGAGTGCTTTTCCGAAGCGGACGGTGAACCCGTGACCCGGGACACACTTCGAGCAAGACTTGGCGTTGCAGTGGAAGGGGATGCAGCGGACCCGCTGAACTCAACCATCTTCAGATTGCGACGCCGCATCGAGAAGGCCACGTCAGCGGCTATGCCGCTGCAAGCGAAGTCCGGCGTGGGCTACGTGTTTCGCTCACCGCTCAAGTCGATCTGAGAGCGGGCAGATCAGGGCTCCTGCGGCTCGCAGACCACGAGCCGCATCGTCACCCCTGAGGGCCCATTGGCCGCCAATTCGGCTCTGCCGTCGTGCAGTTCCATCACTTTGCGCACGATGTACAGGCCCAGGCCCAGGCCTTCCCGTTTCGAGATGCGCTCGTGCTCGATTGGTTTGCCTCGCTCGAACAGACGCGCGAGGCG
>JAIXYO010000054.1 GCA_027490215.1 Rubrivivax sp. | reverse complement strand
GCGAGGAAAACGACCAGGCTGATGCCTGGCGACATGGCGCGCGAGATGCCGGTGGCCACGCCGATCCAGGCGCCCAGCACGGTGGGCACCATCGACAGCGCCAGCAGCCAGTAGGTGTTACGCAGCACGCGGTTGCGCTGCTCGACTGACGTGCTGGTTGGGGCATAGCCGTTGTATAGGACTTGACTCATGGAACCTCCGGAAAATGAAACAGCCCCGGTAGGACCGTTGCGATTCATTCTAGTTCCGCGCCCCACCGTCAAAGCTGTGTCAGTCAATCGCCGCCAGATGAGTGAGATCCAGCGCCTGGCTGTGAGTTGACGCCGTACATTGGCGACTTTGACACCACTGGGCAGCACGACATGATTTCCAAACCATCATTGACCTTGACCGACCTGAAACGCATCTCGGCGGCGGCCGAACAGGAGGCGCTGGCGAATCAATGGGCCGTGTCCATCGCCATCGTCGATGACGGCGGTCACCTGCTTTCGTTCCAGCGACTGGACGGCGCGGCACCCATCTCGGCGCACATTGCGCCGGCTAAGGCGAGAACCGCGGCGCTTGGTCGCCGCGAGAGCCGCGTTTACGAGGAAATGATCAACGGCGGGCGGGTGTCGTTTCTCAGCGCGCCCGAGATCGACGGGCTGCTCGAAGGTGGCGTGCCGCTGATGGCCAACGGGCATTGTCTCGGTGCGGTGGGCGTCAGCGGCGTCAAGAGCAGCGAGGATGCGCAGATTGCCAAGGCGGGTGTGGCGGCGCTCGGGACCTGAGCCGCTGCCGGCGGGTTCACGTCTCGGCGGTCTCCCACCGCTTACAATCCCGAGGTTTACCCGAACACACCCGCCCCCAGCGAAACCCTCACAGTTTCCCACCGGATTCCGACTCGCAGCTTGCGCTGCGGGGCAGAGCTGGGTGCATCAACGGAGAATTCCTTGCTGCCCGTGCTGCCCCCCGCAATCCTTGTTCTCGCAGACGGCTCCCGTTTCATCGGCATTTCCATCGGGTCTCCTGGACAGACCTGCGGTGAGGTGGTGTTCAACACCGCGCTCACTGGCTATCAGGAAATCCTGACCGACCCGAGTTACTGCCGTCAGATCGTCACGCTGACCTATCCGCACATTGGCAGCTACGGCGTCAATACCGAAGACGTTGAATCCGATCGCGTTCACGCCGCTGGCCTGATCATCAAGGATCTGCCTGTCCTGCCGTCGAACTTCCGCATGAGCGAGACCCTGCCGCAGTACCTGCAGCGTGAGGGCACGGTGGCGATTGCCAACATAGATACCCGCCGCCTGACACG
Source organism: Rubrivivax sp. (assembly GCA_027490215.1). Classification (GTDB taxonomy): domain Bacteria; phylum Pseudomonadota; class Gammaproteobacteria; order Burkholderiales; family Burkholderiaceae_C; genus PBB1. Next base: position 84,469 of record JAIXYO010000054.1, on the reverse strand, counting down.
CCTGCTGCGGAGCACGGGCGCGCAAAACGGCTGCATCCTGACCCTTGAAATCGGAACTGCGCTGACAGAGGACCATTTCACACAGGCGCTGGCTGCGGCGCGTGCTGCGCCCAGCATGGCTGGACTGGATCTGGCCCAGGTTGTCAGCAGCACCGAGCGCAGCATCTGGAACCAGACCGAATGGGCGCTGGGTAATGGTTACGGGCAACTCGCTGAACCGCGCTTTCATGTTGTTGCGCTGGACTTCGGCGTCAAGCGCAACATCCTGCGCATGCTCGCCAGCCGCGGCTGCAAGGTCACTGTCGTGCCGGCGAAAACGGCGGCTGCTGAAGTGCTGGCCTTGAAGCCTGATGGTGTTTTCCTGAGCAACGGTCCTGGCGACCCGCAACCTTGTGACTATGCGATCGAGGCCACGCGGGCGCTGATCGAGAGTGGCATCCCGACCTTCGGCATCTGTCTGGGTCACCAGATTCTTGCGCTGGCCTCTGGCGCCAAGACCTTCAAGATGAAATTTGGCCACCACGGCGCCAACCATCCGGTGAAAGACCTGGACAGCGGGCGCGTGAGCATCACCAGCCAGAACCACGGCTTTGCCGTCGACGAGACCACCTTGCCGAAAAATCTGAGACCGACCCACGTGAGCCTGTTCGATGGCACGCTGCAAGGCTTGGCGCGCACCGACCGCCCGGCTTTCTGCTTTCAGGGCCACCCCGAGGCCTCCCCCGGCCCGCACGACATCGACTATCTGTTCGATCGCTTCACGGCCTTGATGCAAGCCTGTGCGCCGCGCACCGCCACTGTCGGAGGCCAGCATGCCTAAGCGCGCCGACCTCAAATCGATCCTGATCATCGGCGCTGGCCCGATCATCATCGGGCAGGCCTGTGAGTTCGACTACTCCGGCGCCCAGGCCTGCAAGGCGCTGCGTGAAGAGGGCTACCGTGTCATCCTCGTCAACAGCAATCCGGCGACGATCATGACCGACCCGGAGATGGCCGATGCGACCTACATCGAACCCATCACCTGGCAGGTGGTCGAGAAGATCATTGCCAAGGAGAGGCCCGATGCGTTGTTGCCGACGATGGGTGGTCAGACCGCGTTGAATTGCGCGCTCGATCTGCACAAGCATGGTGTGCTGGCGAAGTACAACGTCGAGATGATCGGTGCGAACGAGAAAGCGATCGAGAAGGCCGAAGACCGCCTGAAGTTCAAGGATGCGATGACCGGCATCGGCCTGGGCTCGGCGCGCAGCGGCATAGCGCATTCGATGGAAGAAGCGCTGGCGGTGCAGAACGAGATCATGCTGTTGACCGGCAGCAGCGGTTTCCCGATGGTGATCCGCCCCAGCTTCACGCTGGGCGGCACCGGTGGTGGCATCGCCTACAACCCGGACGAATTCGAAGAGATCTGCAAGCGCGGTCTGGACCTCTCGCCGACCAAGGAACTGCTGATCGAGGAAAGCCTGATTGGCTGGAAAGAGTTCGAGATGGAGGTGGTGCGCGACAGGGCGGACAACTGCATCATCGTCTGCGCGATCGAGAACCTGGATCCGATGGGCATCCATACCGGCGACTCCATCACGGTGGCGCCAGCGCAGACGCTCAGCGACAAGGAATATCAACTGCTGCGCAATGCGTCGATTGCGATCCTGCGAGAGATCGGCGTGGATACCGGCGGTTCGAATGTTCAGTTCGCAATCAACCCGAAGGACGGCCGGATGGTCGTCATCGAGATGAATCCGCGCGTTTCACGCTCGTCGGCGCTGGCCTCGAAGGCGACTGGCTTCCCGATCGCCAAGGTGGCGGCAAAGCTGGCTGTCGGCTACACGCTCGATGAGTTGCGCAACGACATCACTGGCGGCGCGACACCGGCGAGCTTCGAACCCAGCATCGACTATGTGGTGACGAAGATTCCACGGTTCGCCTTCGAGAAATTCCCCGCAGCCGACTCGCACCTGACGACGCAGATGAAGTCGGTCGGCGAGGTGATGGCGATGGGCCGCACCTTCCAGGAAAGTTTCCAGAAGGCGTTGCGCGGGCTCGAGACGGGTATCGATGGCCTGAGTGAACGCAGCACCGACCGCGACGAGATCATCGAGGAGATCGGCGAGGCCGGACCGGAGCGCATCCTCTACGTCGGCGATGCGTTCCGCATCGGCATGAGCCTGCAGGAAGTCTTCGAGGAAACCGCGATCGACCCGTGGTTCCTCGCCCAGATCGAGCAACTGATCCAGACCGAGCAGGCGCTTTCTGGCCGCGCGCTCGACAGCCTGTCGAAAGACGAACTGCGTTACTTGAAGCAAAAGGGCTTTTCGGACCGCCGACTTGCGAAGCTACTGGGCACGAACCAGCACCGGGTCCGCGAGGCCCGCTGGGCGGCGAACGTACGCCCGGTGTTCAAGCGAGTCGATACCTGCGCCGCGGAATTCGCGACACAGACCGCTTACCTGTATTCGACCTACGACGAAGAGTGCGAGGCTGACCCGACCGACCGCAAGAAGATCATGGTCTTGGGCGGCGGACCCAACCGCATAGGGCAGGGCATCGAGTTCGATTACTGCTGCGTGCATGCCGCACTCGCGATGCGCGAAGACGGCTACGAGACCATCATGGTCAACTGCAACCCGGAAACCGTATCGACCGACTATGACACCTCCGATCGACTCTACTTCGAACCAGTGACACTGGAAGACGTGCTCGAGATCGTCGCCAAGGAAAAGCCGGTTGGCGTGATCGTGCAGTACGGCGGGCAGACGCCTTTGAAGCTGGCGCTCGACCTGGAGCGTGCGGGCGTGCCGATCGTTGGCACCTCGCCCGACAGCATTGACGTGGCGGAAGACCGCGAGCGCTTCCAGAAGCTGCTGCATGAACTCGGTCTGAAGCAGCCACCGAACCGGACCGCGCGGACCGAGGAGCAGGCATTGACCCTGGCGCAAGAGATCGGCTACCCGCTGGTGGTGCGCCCGAGCTATGTGCTGGGCGGTCGTGCGATGGAGATCGTGCACGGCGACAAGGATCTCGAGCGCTACATGCGTGAAGCGGTCAAGGTCAGCGAGAAGTCGCCGGTACTGCTGGACCGCTTCCTCGACGACGCGATCGAGGTCGATGTCGATTGCATTGCCGACGGTAGCGACGCCGCCTCCGGCGTGATGATCGGCGGCATCATGGAGCACGTCGAGCAAGCCGGCATCCACTCTGGCGACTCCGCTTGTTCGCTGCCGCCGTATTCACTGCCGCTGGCGCTGCAGAACGAGATGCGCCGGCAGACCACGCTCATGGCACGCGCGCTGAAGGTCAAGGGCCTGATGAACGTGCAGTTCGCCATTCAAGGCGAGGGTGACGACGCGGTCGTCTATGTGCTCGAAGTCAATCCGCGCGCTTCTCGTACCGTGCCGTTCGTTTCGAAGGCGACGGGTTTGCAACTGGCCAAGATCGCGGCGCGCTGCATGGTCGGTGTGAAGCTCTCCGATCAGCAGCAGAAGAACGGCAGGGTGCCAGCCGAAGTGATCCCGCCGTACTTCAGTGTGAAGGAAGCGGTGTTCCCGTTCAACAAGTTCCCAGGCGTCGATCCGGTGCTCGGGCCGGAGATGCGATCCACCGGGGAGGTGATGGGCGTGGGCCGCACTTTCGGCGAGGCGATGTTGAAGAGTCAACTCGGTGCCGGTTCTCGCCTCCCGAGCAAGGGGACGGTGTGCATCACGGTGAAGGATGGCGACAAGGCTCGCGCACTCGTGGTCGCTCGGGATCTGGTCGCGCTCGGCTTTTCCATCGTCGCGACCAAGGGCACGGCTGCGGCGATTGCTGGCGGTGGCGTGCCGGTCAAGGTCGTCAACAAGGTCAAGGATGGCCGGCCGCACATCGTTGACATGGTGAAGGCGGGCGAGATCCAACTTGTCTTCACCACCGTCGATGAAACCCGTACCGCCATTGCCGATTCGCGCCATATCCGGCAAGCAGCGCTCGCCAACCGCGTCACCTACTACACCAGCATGGCGGGCTGCGAAGCGGCGGTCGAGGGCATGAAGCATCTCGACGATCTGGTGGTGCTCTCCCTACAGGAACTGCACACCGAGTTGCACTAAACTCAAAACGCAACGACAAACCTAGCTCTCAGCCGCCGCTGGATATTCTGGCGGCGGCTTCATTTTTGCCCGGGATTCCAGACATGCAGACCATTCCTCTCACCCAACGCGGTGCTGACAAGCTGAAGGACGAGTTGCAGCGCCTCAAGACGGTCGAGCGCCATGCGGTGATCCAGGCGATCGCAGAAGCCAGGGCTCAGGGCGACTTGTCCGAGAACGCCGAATACGAAGCGGCCAAGGACAAGCAGGGATTCATTGAAGGCCGCATCCTGGACATCGAAGGCAAGCTCGCGGCAGCCAAGATCATCAATCCCGCGTCGCTTGACGCCGAAGGCAAGGTCGTCTTCGGCTCCACAGTCGACCTTGAAGACGAAGCCAGCGGGGCCGCAGTGACTTACCAGATCGTCGGTGACGATGAGGCGGATTTGAAGTTGGGCCTGATCTCGATCAGTTCGCCGATCGCCCGCGCGCTGATCGGCAAGGAGGTCGGCGACATTGCGGAGGTGCAGGCGCCCGGAGGCGTGAAGAGCTATGAAGTGATGGCGGTGCGCTACGAGTAAGCGAGGGCTGCTTCGTGCTGCAACGCCTCGCCAGGTTGTTGGCCGGACTGTGGGCTGGGTTGCTGGTGGGCCTCGGGGCCATCGGCGCGCCTGCCGGTTTTGCGGTCACGACGGTTGAGATCGCCGGGCGCTCAGCCGGGCGCATGTTTGCGATTGAAGCCCATCTCAGCCTGGCGGTGGCGGTGATTCTGCTGTTGCTCAATCGCAAGACGGTGCTCGCCGAGCACGATCAGCCGCCCACACCAGCCTTGAACACGAACCTGCTGCTGGTGCTCGGAACATTGTTCTGCACGATCGTCGGTTATTTCGTGCTCCAGCCGATGATGGCGGCCGCACGAGCGGGAGAGGGCAGCCTGTCCTTCGGGGCCCTGCACGGGCTCTCAGCAGGATTGTTTGCGTTGAAGGGGCTGCTGGTGCTGGCGTTGGCCTGGCGACTGACAGCCCGCTGAACCGGTTTGCGCCACGCAGAGGGCGCGATTCCCGTCGATTCAGTCGACGGCCTTGCGCTTCACACTCGTGACGCGTTTGCGAGCGCGCTTGATCTCGCCTCCCGCGGCCACCCGCTCGTTGCCCAATACCTTGATCTTCTTCACCTGCGGCCGATGGTTGCCGCTCTTCGAGAACTTCAGCAGCTTCACCACCTTGGGGCCCGGCATTCGGTCTTCGCGCTCCTCCTTTTCCTTGGGCGGAATCGGACGCCACAGCACCAGCAGTTTGCCGATGTGCTGGACCGGCGCGGCATTGAGCTGATCGGTCAGGGTCGCGAACATGGATTCGCGGGACGCTCGCTCATCGGAGAAGACGCGGACCTTGATCAGCCCATGTGCAGTCAGCGCGGCGTCGGTCTCCTTGATGACTGCTGCTGTCAGACCGTCGCCGCCGATCAGTACCACCGGGGTCAGATGGTGAGCGTCGGCGCGTTTTTCCCGGCGCTGATGGGTGGTGAGTGTGATAGCTGTCATGAGCCTATTATCGACGCCGTATGAAGGTCAAATCCAAAAGCAAGAAGATCGATAAAGCGTGGTTACTGGCGCACCTCAACGACACCTATGTCAAGTTGTCGAAGAAGGAGGGCTACCGAGCCCGCGCTGCCTACAAATTGAAGGAAATCGATGAGACGCTCGGTCTGCTGAAGCCGGGTCAGGTGGTGGTCGATCTCGGCGCGGCGCCGGGCGCCTGGAGTCAGTATGTCCGTCGCAAACTGTCGAACAAGGTGCCAGATGCCATTGGTGCCGGGCTCGGCCCGCTCAATGGCACCATCATCGCGCTGGACATTCTGGATTTCGAGCCGATCGATGGTGTGGTGTTCATCCAGGGCGATTTTCGGGACGAGCCGGTGCTGGAGCAGCTTGAGGCCGCGGTGGACGGCCGGCCAGTTGATGTCGTTGTGTCCGACCTCGCGCCAAACCTGACGGGCATCACCAGTTCAGACGATGCCCGCATCACCCACTTGGTAGAACTGGCGGTTGATTTCGCCGCGCGGCACCTTGTTTCAGGGGGGGCGCTGGTTTGCAAAGTGTTCCATGGCAGCAACTACAACGAGCTGGTCGCCTTGCTGAAGGCGAACTTTCGGACGGTGAAATCGATCAAGCCAAAAGCTTCGCGAGATCGTTCGTCCGAGACCTTTCTGGTCGGCATCGGGCTCAAGACGGCTTACAAAATGGTCGAAATCCCTGCGAAGACCGCTTTGCCGGGGTGACTTGGGCAACTATCACGTTCAGTGACCTGATAAACCACACAGCACTTGAGTCGCATAAACTCGGCACTACATATGCTAGACGTCGCGCCCGCTGTGCACGCCGACCCCGTAGTTGAAGAATTGGAGTGGCAGTGAACAATCAATGGTTCTCGAAAATCGCCGTGTGGCTCGTCATCGCCCTCGTGCTTTTCACCGTGTTCAAGCAGTTCGATCGCGGCACGACCTCTGGCAGCCAGATCGGGTACTCCGATTTCCTGGAAGAGGTTCGCAACAAGCGCATCAAGGCGGTCACGCTGCAGGAAGGGCCTGCGGGCACCGAGATCATCGCAACGACGACCGATGACAAGCGCCTGCGCAGCACCGCGACGTATCTGGATCGCGGTCTGGTCGGTGACCTGATCAACAGCGGTGTCAAGTTTGATGTCAAGCCGCGCGAAGAGCCCTCGCTGCTGATGAACATCCTGGTTTCCTGGGGGCCGATGCTGCTGCTGATCGGCGTGTGGATCTATTTCATGCGGCAGATGCAGGGCGGCGGCAAGGGTGGTGCGTTCAGTTTCGGGAAATCCAAGGCCCGCATGCTCGACGAAGCCAACAACACGACCACGTTTGCCGATGTCGCGGGTTGCGACGAGGCGAAGGAAGAGGTCAAGGAACTGGTCGATTTCCTGAAAGACCCACAGCGGTTCCAGAAACTGGGCGGGCGCATACCGCGTGGTGTGCTTCTGGTTGGCCCACCGGGAACCGGCAAAACGTTGCTCGCCAAGGCCATTGCCGGTGAAGCCAAGGTGCCGTTCTTCAGTATCTCGGGTTCTGACTTCGTCGAGATGTTTGTCGGCGTGGGCGCAGCGCGAGTGCGCGACATGTTCGAGCAGGCCAAGAAGAGTGCGCCTTGCATCATCTTTGTGGACGAAATCGATGCTGTCGGTCGCCACCGTGGCGCGGGCCTCGGCGGGGGCAACGACGAGCGCGAGCAAACGCTGAATCAGATGCTGGTCGAAATGGACGGTTTCGAGACCAATCTGGGCGTGATCGTGATGGCGGCGACCAACCGCCCGGACATCCTGGATCCTGCGCTGCTTCGCCCAGGCCGCTTCGACCGCCAAGTCTATGTAACCCTGCCGGACGTCCGTGGTCGCGAGCAGATTCTGAACGTGCACATGCGCAAGGTGCCGGTGGGGCAGGACATCCGTGCCGACATCCTGGCACGTGGTACCCCGGGGTTCTCGGGCGCGGATCTGGCTAATCTGGTCAATGAAGCCGCTTTGTTCGCCGCGAGGCGCGCGGGTCGGGTCGTCGAGATGATGGACTTCGAGAAGGCCAAGGACAAGATCATGATGGGGCCTGAGCGCAAGTCCATGATCATGCCGGAGGAAGAGCGCAAGAACACTGCCTACCATGAGTCCGGTCACGCGTTGGTGGCTCGCCTGATGCCGAAGACCGACCCGGTGCACAAGGTGACGGTGATTCCTCGCGGCCGTGCGCTGGGCGTGACGATGCAGCTGCCCGAAGGGGACCGCTACAGCCTCGACAAGGAGCGGATGCTGTCTACGATCTCGGTGCTTTTTGGCGGGCGGATTGCTGAGGAGGTGTTCATGAACCAGATGACCACAGGCGCCAGCAACGACTTCGAGCGCGCCACACAGATCGCCCGCGATATGGTCACCCGCTACGGCATGACCGATGAACTGGGTCCGATGGTCTACGCAGAGAACGAGGGCGAGGTTTTCCTGGGCCGTTCAGTGACCAAGACAACGACGATGTCCGAGGAAACGATGCGCAAGGTGGATGGTGTGATTCGCCGCATCATTGATGAGCAGTACCTGATTGCGCGAAAGCATATCGAGGACAACAAGGACAAGATGCACGTGATGGCGAAGGCGCTGCTGGAGTGGGAGACCATCGACAGCGACCAGATCGACGACATCATGAATGGCAAGCCGCCGCGCGCGCCCAAGGACTGGACCTCCTCGTCGAGCCGCTCCAGCGGTGGCCCTCAAGCCCCTTTGTCCTCGGACAGCGCACCAGCCGCGGCCTGACGACATTTGATTTTCATTTCACGGGGCTTCGGCCCCGTTTTCACGGGCGCTGACTTTTTCAGATCCCCGAAGGTGTCGATCTCGGCATGTCATGCACTGGCAAACCACCCACCACCGGATTGATCTCTCCGTGCCCAGGGTCATGGGCATCGTCAACACCACGCCTGATTCCTTCGCGGACGGTGGGCAGTTCTCGACCTTGGCCGAAGCCATCGACCACTGCCGGCGTCTGATCGACGCCGGTGCCGATATCCTGGACATCGGGGGCGAGTCGAGCCGGCCGGGTGCCGAGCCGGTGTCATTGGACGAAGAGCGTCGGCGGGTGCTGCCGGTTCTCGAAGCGGTGCTGACGATGGGACACCCGGTTTCAATCGACACCACCAAGCCTGCCTTGATGGCCGAGGCCTTGGCCTTGGGTGTCGACATCGTCAACGACATCAATGCGCTCAGGGCGCCAGGCGCGCTCGAGGCGGTCGCTGCCCATCCGGCCTGCGGGATCTGCCTGATGCACATGCAGGGCGATCCGCCGTCCATGCAGTCGCAAGCCTGCTACGTCGATGTGGTGGCAGATGTCACGTCGATGCTCCGAGATCGTGTCGATGAACTGATGGCTCGCGGCATTGCGACCGACCGCATCGTGCTTGATCCTGGCATCGGCTTCTGCAAGACGGTCCAGCACAACATGGAATTGCTGCGCCGCCAGCGCGAATTGCTTTCGCTGGGTCGGCCCTTGCTGGTGGGCTGGTCGCGCAAGTCGACTCTGGGCGCACTGACGGGGCGCGCAGTTGGTAGTCGTTTGGCCGCCAGTCTCGCAGCGGCGTTGGCGGCGGTGCTTAACGGTGCAAGCATCGTTCGCGTGCACGATGTCGCTGCCACGGTCGATGCATTGAAGATTTGGCGCGCGGCTGGGTTGCCGATAACCAGGGCAACCCTTGATCAATTGCAATGAGAACCCAGCAACCATGACCAGAATTCATTTCGGCACCGATGGCATCCGTGGCACTGTGGGCCAATCCCCGATCACGCCGGACTTCATGTTGCGTCTTGGCCATTCGGTCGGGCGTGTTCTCAAGGCGTCCGATCCTAAGCCGACGGTGCTGATCGGCAAGGACACACGCATTTCCGGCTACATGATCGAGTCGGCGCTGGAGGCAGGCTTTGCCTCGGCGGGGGTTGATGTGCTGCTCACCGGGCCGCTGCCCACGCCGGGCATCGCCTACCTGACGCGCGCCTTGCGGTTGAATCTGGGGGTGGTGATCAGTGCCTCGCACAACCCATTCCCCGACAACGGCATCAAGTTTTTCTCCGCACGTGGGGAGAAGCTGCCTGATGAATGGGAGGCGCGCGTCGAATCCTCACTGGACCAGCCTCCGCAGTGGGTCGCTTCGGCTGGCTTAGGCAAGGCGCGCAAGCTCGAGGACGCGCGCGGCCGTTACATCGAATTCTGCAAGAGTACCTTTGGAAGCGAGCTGTCGCTGAAGGGCATGAAGATCGTTGTCGATGCGGCGCATGGTGCGGCTTATCACGTAGCGCCGGCGGTGTTCCACGAACTGGGCGCCGAAGTCGTGGCCATCGGCTGCAGCCCAGATGGGACCAACATCAACGCCGGCTTCGGCGCCACCGCGCCCGCGGCGCTGGTTCAGGCGGTCAAGGAGCACCGCGCAGATTACGGTGTCGCGCTCGACGGCGATGCTGACCGCTTGCAATTGGTCGATGCGGCAGGCCGTCTTTACAACGGGGACGAACTGCTCTACGTCATGGTGGCCGATCGCCTTTCACAAGGCCAGACCGTGCCCGGTGTGGTGGGTACCTTGATGACCAACCTGGCGGTGGAGTCCGCGCTGCGTCAGCGGGGAGTCGAATTGGTGCGCGCGCGCGTTGGCGACCGTTATGTACTGGAGGGCCTGCTGGCTCGCAACTGGAACCTGGGCGGTGAGAGCTCAGGCCATCTGCTGGCGCTCGACCGTCATACCACTGGCGACGGGATCATCAGCGCGCTGCAGATCCTGCAGGCCGTGTGCCGCAGCGGCGTAACGCTGGCCGATCAGCTGAGTTCGGTCACGCTTTTGCCGCAGGTCATGATCAATGTCCGTTTGCCTGAAGGTCTGGACTGGACCTGCCACGAGGCGCTGCACCGCACGCAGCGTGAGCTCGAGACCGAACTGGGTGCTTCGGGTCGTATCCTGATCCGCCCCTCAGGCACCGAGCCCTTGCTGCGCGTCATGGTCGAAGCCTGCGACCATCAGGTCGCCGCCCGCTGTGCGCAACGGTTGGCTCAGACGCTGGAGGTCTGAGCCAGCTTCAAGTTCACTTCTTGACCGGGGGAATCAGTACCGTGTCGATGATGTGCACCACGCCGTTCGACGCTTCGATATCTGCAGTGGTAACGACCGCGCTTTCGACCGTCACAAAGGTGCCCGAACGGTACAGCGATACCGGAGCGCCCTGCACCGTCGTGGCCGGGCCGTTCTGGACATCGGCCGAAGTCACCTTCTTGCCGGGCAGGACGTGGTACGTCAGCACCGAAATCAACAGGGCCTTGTCCTTGGACAGCGCGTCCAGCGTCTTGGCTGGCACGGCTTTGAAGGCATCGTCAGTCGGCGCGAACACCGTGAAAGGCCCGGGCTCCTTGAGCGTCTCCGTCAATCCTGCGTCGTTGATCAACTTCGTCAGCGTCGACAACTGAGGCGTGGCGGCCGCAGTTTCCACGATCGACTGTGGCTCAGGTGCAGTGGCGCAACCGCCCAGGATGACTGCCGTGGTCAGGGTCAAGCTCATTGCCAGCTTGCTGAAATACATAATAGACCTCCGATTCGGGTTGGTTTGGGGTATCTGTGTTGCATGGCGCCCAGCGCTGCTGAGTTCACGCTGCAGAGGTTATGGTCAATTTATGACAAATAGGTGACTTGCGGGTGACGCGACCCGTGCGCGTTGCGCAAATGATATTGGTCGTTGAAACATGACGTCAGCGCTTTCAAACTGTCACCAAGGTGTCATATATCCCTTCTAACCTTTGCGGTGATTAGTCTACGCGCGCCGCGCACACAGAAAGGATTCGAAATGACTGTTGTTACGAACCGAATTGCGTCAATCGCCGTTGGCCTGCTGGCTGCAAGCAGCCTCGCCAGCGCGCAGAGCGTCACAGGTGCAGGCGCAAGCTTCCCTGCGCCGATCTACTCCAAGTGGGCGGACTCTTACAACAAGGCGACGGGTGTTCGGGTGAACTACCAGTCTGTCGGCTCCGGCGCAGGCATCAAGCAGATCACTGGCAAGACCGTGGACTTCGGCGCTTCGGATATGCCGCTGACGGACGAGGCGCTCGCCAAGGACGGATTGATGCAGTTTCCTACCGTAATCGGTGGGGTGGTTCCGGTAGTGAATATCAAGGGTATCGAGCCAGGCCAGATCAAGCTGACAGGCCAGCTTCTGGGCGACATCTACCTCGGAAAGATCACCAAGTGGAACGATCCGGCTCTCACAGCGCTGAACCCGGGGGTTCCTCTCCCCGATTCGACGATCGCAGTGGTCCGCCGCGCCGACGGGTCGGGCACGAGCTTCATCTTCACCAACTACTTGTCGAAGGTGAATGCGGAGTGGAAAGCCAAAGTCGGTGAAGGCACTGCAGTGAACTGGCCGACCGGCGCGGGCGGCAAGGGCAATGAGGGTGTATCGGCCTTCGTGGCGCGTCTGCCCAATTCGATCGGCTATGTCGAGTACGCGTACGTCAAGCAAGCGAAGTTGACCTACGCGTTGCTGAAGAACAAGGACGGTGAGTTCCACGCACCCGATGACGAGGCCTTCAAGGCTGCCGCTGCCGGTGCCGACTGGTCGAAGACCTTCTATCAGGTGTTGACGGACCAGCCTGGCAAGGCTTCGTGGCCATTGTCCGGCGCCACGTTCATCATGATGCACAAGGTGCAGGACAAGCCCGCTCAAGGCTCGGAAGCGCTGAAGTTCTTCCAGTGGGCCTACGCGAACGGCGACAAGGAGGCAGCTGCCCTTGAGTACGTTCCCCTGCCCGAGGCGGTCAAGGCGCTGGTGCGCAAGCAGTGGGACCAGATCAAGGACGCGTCTGGCAAGGCCGTCGCGTACAAGTAACTGAAGTGCCTGCCATCTCACCTCTCGGAGGGCGCCGCAGGCAGGGCGGCTTGCTCCGAGGGAGCCCGACGGAGGACCCGTGGCCGCAACACTTCCAGCATCCTCAAACGACAAGAACACCATGATGCGGTCAGAGCAGCAGGGCATTCCTCCTCAGCGAAAGGGCTCCTCACCCTGGATAGACAAGCTGTTCTCGGCGCTGGCGCATGGGGCGGCCATCCTCACCCTGGTCCTCCTGTTCGCGATCATCGTTTCGCTCGTCATCGGAGCGTGGCCAGCCATCGCCAAATACGGTCCCAGCTTCCTGTGGCGCAGCGAGTGGGACCCGGTGCAAGACAGCTACGGCGGTCTCGTGATGATCTACGGGACGCTGATGACCTCGTTCATCGCTCTCGTGATCGCCGTGCCCGTGAGCTTCGGCATTGCGTTGTTCCTCACCGAGTTGTCGCCGAGTTGGTTGCGTCGACCACTGGGTGTTGCAATCGAACTCCTGGCAGCGGTGCCGTCGATCGTCTACGGCATGTGGGGGTTGCTGGTCTTCAGCCCGGTGTTGTCGACCTACGTGCAGCAACCGCTGCAAAAGCTTTTCGCTGGTGTTCCTTTCCTCGAAGAATTTGTGTCGGGGGCCCCCGTGGGCATCGGCCTCCTGTCTGCCGGGATCATCCTGGCGATCATGATCATCCCGTTCATCGCATCAGTGATGCGAGATGTATTCGAGATCACGCCGCCAATGTTGAAGGAATCTGCGTATGCGCTCGGGTCCACCACGTGGGAGGTTGTGTTCAAGGTCGTGCTTCCGTACACCAAGACTGGTGTGATCGGCGGAATCATGCTGGGCCTGGGTCGTGCGATCGGCGAGACCATGGCTGTGACGTTCGTCATCGGCAACTTCAATCAACTCAACAGCCTGTCGCTGTTCGAGGCTGCCAACAGCATCACCTCGGCCCTCGCCAACGAGTTTGCCGAGGCGGGTCCGGGCCTGCATCAGGCCTCGCTCATCTATCTGGGGCTCGTCCTGTTCTTCATCACGTTCTGCGTGTTGTCGCTGTCCAAGGTGCTGCTCTCACGCCTTGCCCGCAATGAAGGGAGCCGTTCATGACCACCGTTGATGCTCTTCAGGCGTCGAAGATCGCCAAGCACAACAGCCGCAAACGGGTCAATGTCATTGCGCTGGTGTTGTCGATGTCGGCCATGGTGTTCGGCCTGTTCTGGCTTTCCTGGATCCTGTTTGAAGTGGTGCGCCTGGGCATTGATGGTCTCTCGCTGTCGCTCTTCACCGAGATGACCCCGCCGCCGCAGGCCGAGACTGGGGGCTTGTTGAATGCCATCGCTGGTTCGCTGGTGATGGTGGCGCTGGCCACGTTCGTCGGCACCCCGATCGGCATTCTGGCGGGGGTCTACCTTGCAGAGTTCGGGCAGAAGACGATGCTCGGAAACGTCACGCGATTCATCAACGACATTCTCTTGTCGGCGCCTTCAATCGTGATCGGTCTGTTCATCTACACGGTGGTGGTTGCGCCGATGAAGACTTATTCCGGCTATGCCGGTGTGCTGGCGCTGGCGCTCATCGTCATTCCCGTCGTCATTCGCACGACAGAAAACATGCTGTCCCTGATCCCGAGCGCCTTGCGTGAAGCAGCCTACGCGCTCGGGACGCCCAAATGGAAAGTGATTCTCAGCATCACGCTGAAGTCGGCCCGTGCCGGCGTCATCACGGGCATCTTGCTGGCGGTGGCACGAATCGCTGGGGAAACAGCGCCGTTGCTCTTCACTGCGCTGTCCAATCAGTTCTGGGCGTCGAACCTGAGCGGCCCCGTGGCGAGCTTGCCGGTCACCATCTTCAAGTTCGCCCTCAGCCCCTATGAGAACTGGCAAAAGCTGGCTTGGGCAGGCGTCTTCCTCATCACGCTAGGGGTTCTCTTCCTGAACATCCTTGCGCGCGTTCTCTTCCGAAACAAGAGCTGAAGCCGGGAACACTCGAAATGACACAAGAGAAAATCAAGATCTCGGTCAAGAACCTCAACTTCTACTACGGCAAGTTCCTTGCGCTGAAGAACATCAACCTCGAGTTGCCCGAGCGCAAGGTCACCGCCTTCATCGGGCCGTCGGGATGCGGCAAGTCGACCCTGCTGCGAACGTTCAACCGAATGTTTGAGCTCTACCCCGAGCAACGGGCCGAAGGTGAGATCCTTCTGGACGGCGAGAACATCCTCAATTCGAAGCAGGACGTGTCGCTGATGCGCGCCAAGGTCGGTATGGTCTTCCAGAAGCCAACGCCTTTCCCGATGTCGATCTACGACAACATTGCCTTCGGGGTGAAGCTGTTTGAAACCTTGCCTCGCGTCGAGATGGACGAACGTGTCGAGTGGGCCCTGAAGAAGGCTGCGCTGTGGAACGAGGTGAAGGACAAGCTCGGCCAGAGTGGTTCGGGCCTGTCCGGTGGCCAGCAGCAGCGTCTTTGCATTGCGCGCGGCATCGCGATCAAGCCCGAGGTGCTGCTGCTCGACGAGCCGTGTTCGGCCCTCGACCCGATCTCGACCGGCAAGATCGAAGAGCTCATCCACGAACTCAAGGATGACTACACCGTGTTGATCGTCACGCACAACATGCAGCAGGCTGCACGCAGTTCCGACTACACAGCGTACATGTACTTGGGCGATCTCGTCGAGTTTGGTCCTACGTCCGAACTCTTCATGAAGCCGAAGAAGAAGGACACCGAGGACTACATCACCGGACGTTTCGGTTGATGTACCTCACAGATCACGCAGGGAGTCCCCATGACTGATAAACACCTCTCCACGCAGTTCGACACCGAGCTCAGCGGCATTTCCACCCGCGTGCTCGAGATGGGGGGTCTGGTCGAATCGCAAGTCGCGCAAGCGGTCTATGCGCTCACAAATTTCAGCATCGAAACCGCCTCGCAGGTCCTCGTGCTGGAGGAGACCGTCAATACGATGGAAGTGGAGATCGACCGCGATCTGTCGAGCATCATCGCCCGACGCCAACCGACCGCGCGCGACCTGCGCCTGCTGATCGCGATCAGCAAGACCATCGCGAACCTGGAGCGCGTCGGTGACGAGGCTGCCCGCGTCGCGCGTACCGTTCAGCGGCTGATCAACACCGGCGTGTCGAGCCGCCTTCGCTTGCCGGTGGCCGACCTGAAGTTTGAGTCCGAACTGGCCATTGCCCAGTTGCGAAAAGCCCTTGACGCTTTTGCTCGTCTCGATGTCGACAAGGCATTGGAGGTGCTCAAGCAGGACGACCAGATCGACCAGGAGTTTGAAGGCCTGATGCGCAAGCTCATCACCTTCATGATGGAAGACCCGCGCACGATTTCATCCAGCATTGACCTGGTGTTCGTGGCCAAGGCCATCGAGCGTGTTGGTGACCACGCGAAGAACCTTGCGGAACAGATCATCTACATCGTCAAGGGGACGGATGTGAGACACAACTCCGTCGAGGCAGTCGAGACCCTGGTGCGATGAATAACGCGTCAAGGAGCCCAAGATGAGCCGTGTACTGGTCGTGGAAGACGAGTCGGCGATTGCCGAACTGATCTCCATCAATCTGCGTCACGCCGGCTACGACGTGACGATTGCATCGGATGCCGATCAGGCGCAGATCGAGATCGACGGCGTGCTGCCTGACTTGGTTGTGCTGGACTGGATGCTGCCTGGCCAGTCGGGGTTGGTGCTGGCCAAGCGCTGGCGCGGCCAGGCGCGGACCCGCGAATTGCCAATCATCATGCTGACCGCCCGTGCCGAAGAGGGCGACATGATTTCCGGGCTCGATGCCGGTGCCGATGACTATCTGACCAAGCCGTTTTCGACCAACGAATTGCTGGCGCGCATCCGCGCCGTGCTCCGACGCAAGGCGCCAGAGGCGCTCGATACCCTGGTTGACGTGGCTGGTCTGAAGCTCGATCCGTCGACGAGGCGTGTGGCCCGCGACGACCGCGAAGTGCGCATCGGGCCAACCGAATTCCGCCTGCTCCATTTCTTCATGACGCATCCGGAGCGTGTGCACAGTCGCGCACAGTTGCTCGACCGGGTGTGGGGCGACCATGTATTCATCGAGGAACGAACGGTCGATGTGCATGTGAAGCGCTTGCGTGAAGCGCTGGAGCCGGTGGGCTGCTCGCGAATGATCGAGACTGTTCGCGGCGCGGGCTATCGCTTCACGCAACAGGTGCAGACACTGTCGAACTGATTTGAACGAGCGTCACTGAATGGGCTGGCTTCTACCCCGCTTGCTGGCCGTTACGCTGAGTGTTGCAGTAGCCTGTTGGGGCGGCTGGCTGATCGGTGGTGCGTGGCAATTTCCGCTGCTCGGAGCCGTGGTCGGTGCCGTGCTCGGAGCGCAAACGTATTCGCTCATGGATGCGTTGCGCGGCCAGCATTTCCTGAAGTGGTTGCAAACTCGGGATGAGGTTGCTCCGCCGCGGGGCAATGGATTCTGGGGAGAAGCCGGCTACCGCGTCGAACGTTCGGTGCGCACCCTCGAAGAAAAGATAGACCGCGAGCAGACCCGCCTGGACCAGTTCCTGTCTGCCATCGAAGCGTCTCCGAACGGCGTCATGATGCTCGATGTCAATGACCAGATCGAGTGGTGCAATTCGGTAGCGGCTGACCATTTCGGCATCGACCCGCAGCGCGATCGGTTGCAGCCGATCACCAATCTGGTTCGTGCGCCAATCTTCGTCGCCCATCTGCAATCGGGTCAATTCGATGAGGCGGTCAGCTTTCCGGCGCCTGGTTCCCGAGGCACGATCTCGGTGCTGATCAAGCCCTATGGCGATGCGATGAAGCTGGTGTTGTCGCAAGACACCACCGAGCGAGAGCGCAGCGACAGCATGCGGCGCGGTTTCGTTGCCAATGTGTCGCATGAGATCCGCACGCCGTTGACGGTGCTTTCAGGATTCATCGAGACGATGTCCAGCCTCCAATTGACCGAGGTCGAGCGGCGTCGCGTCATTGAATTGATGGCCCAGCAGGCTCAGCGCATGCAGCACCTGGTCGGCGATCTCCTGACGCTGGCCCAACTTGAAGGCAGCCCGCGCCCGCCGGCGGACCGCTGGGTGCCAGTGCAACAGCTGTTGACGCAGGTGCGTGCTGCTGCCGAGGCCCTGTCGGCCGGGCGGCATACCTTGGTCTGCGATAGCGCCAAGAAGCCTGAAAGGGGCGGCTACCTGATCGCTGGCGCCGAGCAGGAACTCCACAGTGCGGTTGCGAACCTCGTCAACAATGCGATCCGCTACACGCCAAGCGGTGGCGCGGTGCATGTTTCCTGGCTCGTCAGGGCAGATGGGGTCGGTGAACTCGAGGTTCGCGACACGGGCATCGGGATCGCCAAGGAGCACCTACCGCGGCTCACTGAGCGCTTCTACCGCGTTGACGGCAGTCGCTCGCGAGACACCGGTGGCACTGGACTGGGCTTGTCAATCGTCAAGCATGTGGTGCAGCGACATGGGGGCGAGCTTGAAATTCGCAGTGAACCGGGAAATGGCTCGAGCTTCAAGCTGGTGTTTCCAGCGGCCCGTGTGCGGATCGTGAACTCACCGCTCGAGTTGGCGTCGACCGCATCGCAGCCGGGTGAAGATACTGCGCTCGGCATGGCTGGCTGATCCGGCCAGCAAGTCCCTGTTCAACGCGCCAGCGGCTGGGATGCTTGGCTCGCAGTGCGCTTATAGATCGCTACCCACTCGGTTCGATCGGTGGGTCGGGTGACTCGGGCGACCAGTGCCCAGCCGGGCGGCGCGGGGTGCTTTCCAGACTTCAGTTCTGGTTGCAGCAGGTAGGTGCAGCGGGTGTCAACCTCGCCCGACAGGCCATCGACACGATAGCCGCCGAAGTACTCCAGGGATGCCCACACGCTGCGAGGCAGACGAGACGCCGCGATGCAGGCGTCGGGCGGCACGTGTTGGGCCACGCGCTTGACGAGCGGGCGCAAACTGCGCGCGTAGTCCAGCACCGGAAGCATCAAGGTCATCAACAACAGCCAGCACAGCGCGACACCGCTGGCCGGCAGCACCAGACTCTTCCAGAGGGCATGCTGGTTGCGTCCGGTTCGCCAACGCACCAGCCACAGCCAGGCCAAGCTCCCGGCAGCTGCCAGGGCCAGCGCAATGATCGAGAACTCAGAGACGAAGCCAGGCGCCAGCTTCACAACGTTCTGCGCAGGGCGCACCGGGAAGCCGATCTGCAGTGAGGCGTAGATGACCCAGAACGCGATGGCGCACACGCTGAAGAAGAACACCGAGAACCAGTCGACTGCCGCAGCTGTGCTGCGTTTGAGTGTTGGCAACGCAAAGGCAGCCAGCAGTGCAAACGCCGGGAGCGAAAGCATCAGGGCACGGTCTTGCCCCCCCATCACGACACTGGCCACGGCCGTCACCGTCGCGCAGCTCAGTGGCACCGCGATGTGGCGGTTCAGTATGTGGCGGCGCCACTGCCACAGCGTCCACAGCGCCATGGGCCACACCGGCCACAAGAACCAGAGCCACTGCCGTGCAACTGCCGTCACGCTGTCGAGCGTGCGATAACTTCCCGCCTGCCAGGTCCACAGGCCGGAGGCAGTGGCCAGTGCCGCTGTCAGTACCGTCGCGCTTACAACCCATGGCATGAAGCGTCGCACGTTGGGATAGGCCGATCGGCCGCACACCAAGCTGCCCGCCAGACCGAGCGCGAGCGCGATGCTTGGCGCGCCGCTGCCAGCCAATGCCGGCAGACCGATCAACACGGCGAGCTTCGGGCTCCAGTCGCGCGATGGACTGGCCGCCATCGCATAGGTGTAGAGCGCCACGCAGGCGAGCTGGGCCAGCTCGGGTGTCGTCTCGTGTCCGAGTTGCAGCAGTCCCAGGGTTGCGATCAATGCCAGTAACGCGCCATCGGCCATCGCTCTGGCGTAATCGACCGGGTCGGCCTCACCGCCAAAGGCAAAGGGCAGCGGTTGGGCTGCTTCGGTGCGTGCCAAGTGGTAGGCGGCGTACCAGGTCAGAGCCAGGACCGCGATCAGAAGCATCGCGAAAGGCAGCCGTGCCGCCAGCGCCGGGTCGACCCAGGGGTTGAGCAATCTGATGAAGATCGCGCCCAGCCAGTAAGGCACGGGCGCGGCGTCGGCCGTCACACCACCCACGTTTGGCATCCACCATGACGACCGGCCATCGGCCATGCTGACCATGTAGCCGAATGCGGTCACATCGGCGTTGCGCCACGGGTCACGCCCAAAAAGTCCTGGCAGCACGTAGGCGGCGCAGAACAGCAACAAGGCCCAGCGTGGCAGCCGTTGCACGGCACGCTGCGAAACCAGGGCGGGGTTCAGTGAGGAGTGGACCATGTAAAAAAAGGCAGCCGAGGCTGCCTTTCTGAACGTGTGGGTGTGTGATCCAGCTTACTTCTTCAAGTGCGCAAACTTGTTGCGGAACTTCTCAACACGGCCGCCGAGCGAGTCGACGCTCTTTTGCGTACCTGTGTAGAACGGATGCGATTCGCTGGTGGTTTCGAGCTTGAACAGAGGCACTTCACGGCCATCGTCCAGCTTGATGGTTTCCTTTGCCGTGGCGCAAGAGCGCGTGACGAACTTGAAACCGTTGGACAGATCGACGAAACAGACGTCGCGGTAGTTGGGGTGGATGCCGTCTTTCATTGGAGCCTCTGAGCTGTGTTGCGGGAGCCACGTCGAACAACTCGACGCACTTGCCGGTGGAGGAAATCCGAAAATTATAGCTTGCGAAGATCTGTCCTACCGGTGGGCTTGCAAGCTCATCGGCATTCGCCAGGCGTCAATTCAACCCGCAGGGGTTGTTTGACGCTTGGACTCAACCACCTCGACGCATCATGTCAAAGAAGTCATGATTGGTCTTGGTGGACTTCATCTTGTCGAGGATGAACTCCATCGCCTCAATCTCGTCCATCGGGTAGAGCAACTTGCGAAGGATCCAGGTCTTCTGCAGGATTTCCGGCTTCAGCAGCAGTTCTTCACGACGAGTACCAGACTTGTTGAGCAGGATGGACGGGTAGACGCGCTTTTCGGCCATGCGGCGATCCAGATGGATTTCGCAGTTGCCGGTGCCCTTGAATTCTTCGTAGATCACCTCATCCATCCGGCTGCCGGTATCCACCAGCGCGGTTCCGATGATGGTGAGCGACCCGCCTTCCTCGATATTGCGCGCTGCGCCGAAGAAGCGCTTTGGGCGCTGCAGAGCGTTCGCGTCGACGCCACCTGTCAGAACCTTGCCGGAGGACGGCAGCACATTGTTGTAGGCGCGGGCCAGGCGGGTGATGGAGTCGAGCAGGATCACCACGTCCTTCTTCATCTCGACCAGGCGCTTGGCGCGTTCAATCACCATTTCGGCCACCTGAACGTGGCGCTGTGCTGGCTCGTCGAATGTCGAGCTGATCACCTCGCCGCGCACGGTGCGCTGCATCTCGGTCACTTCCTCTGGGCGCTCGTCGACCAGCAGAACGATCAGGTGCGCTTCGGGGTAGTTCGCGACGATGGCGTGCGCGAGCTGCTGCATCATCACCGTTTTGCCGCTCTTCGGTGCCGACACCAGCAGCGCGCGTTGGCCCTTGCCGATCGGTGCGATCAGATCAACGATGCGGGCAGTGATGTTTTCGTCCGACTTGATGTCACGTTCCAGCTTGAACTGCTCTTTGGGGAAGAGCGGCGTCAAGTTCTCGAACATGATCTTGTTCTTGCTCTCCTCCGGCGTCAGGCCGTTGACCTTGTCCACCTTGACCAGCGCGAAGTAACGCTCGCCGTCCTTGGGCACCCGCACCTCTCCTTCGACATCGTCACCCGTGTGCAGATTGAAGCGACGAATCTGGCTGGGGCTCAGGTAGATGTCGTCGGTTGATGCCATGTAGCTGGCGTCAGGTGCGCGCAGAAAACCGAAGCCGTCAGGCAGCACCTCCAGCACACCGTCGCCGAACACCTGCTCTCCGCCCTTGGCACGCTTCTTCATGATCGCGAACATCAACTCCTGCTTGCGCAGTCGGGTGACGTTTTCGATTTCCAGCGCCTCGCCCATCGTGATGAGTTCGGAAACGTGGAGCGCTTTCAGTTCAGACAGGTGCATGGGGGCATAACCGGAAAGGTGAGCGGACGTACGGGCAGGTGATATGCCGACCTCTGCCAAGGGGCCTGAGCCGAGCGCAATCTGAGTGAGTACGCTGTACGGCCGAAGGGCGGGGGTGGGCCGCCGGTTTGTCGTTTGGCGGTATCGCTGGTGCGCCGCAACCCGAGAGTGAGATCTGTGGCGACTGAATGGGTGAAGCGGGGAGCCTTACCCGAACAAAATCATTATAGGTTGCCGTCTATGAAGGCTGTCAACTGGGCCTTCGTCAGGGCCCCCACCTTGGTTGCCGCCAGGGCCCCGTCCTTGAACAACATCAGCGTCGGGATGCCGCGAATGCCATATTTGGCAGGCACATCACGGTTTTCATCCACGTTCATCTTGGTGATCTGCAGCCGGCCGTCGTAAGCCTTTGACACCTCGTCGAGGATTGGCGCGATCGCCTTGCAGGGCCCGCACCATTCGGCCCAGTAGTCAACCAAAACGGGCTTGCTGGATTTGATGACGTCACTGTCAAAAGACGCATCAGATGTGTGTGTGATCAGTTCGCTGCTCATGATGGATCCTCGGTACGAGCGGGCCCGGAGGTGGGCGACAAGGCACAATGATTTTGGCACATTGGGATCCTCGCCCCGAGGCGCAAGGCTCAGCGCCACGACTGTTTTCCTATCGCCGCGATGATGAAAATCTTTCTTTGGGATCAGCCCGGCGACCCCTGGCCTGCTGCTGTATCGGCAGCCGTACGCTGGGCTGACGATCACGGGGTCGCGCTACGTGATGCTGTGTTCCTGGTGCCCTTCGCGCAGCACCTGCCGCTGGCGCGCAAAGCCTGGGCAGCTTCGGACCGGTGGATGCCACGCGTCGAAACCACGCAGACCCTGGCTCGCAGCATTGCACCCGCCGAGCTGCCGTCGGGTGACGACATTCGCCTCGATACCGCGCTGGACACGCTGACCGCTCGCCGGCTGCTGCGCAGCCAATCGGCTTTCGCTGCCTGGCTCCGCCGCGATCCCCGTGCCTTCGATCAGGCGGCCCAGACGCTGGCGCAAACGGCGCAGACCATCGCCCTCGCATTGGCTGATGTGTCGCCATCGCAGCGCGAGCGGTATTGCGCTGCCGGCAGAGCCGCGCTGGGCGCTGTCGGCGGCATCGGTGGTAGCGAGCGCCATATGGCGCGCCTCGCATTCGAGTGGGCCGCCGCGACGCCAGTGGTGGCGACCGATGTGCTGTTTTCGTGGCGGCCTTCGGCCTGGATCGTTGTGCAGGCCGGTGGTGTCGATGCGCTGATCCAGCGGCTCGTCGAGGAAGGGGCCGCCCCGGTCTTGTGGATCGATGCCGACCCGCCCGGCGTTGATCCCATCCTCGCCGCGGCACCGAGGACGCAGGTGCAGATCCAGGTGTGCAGCGGCTTCGAGGACGAGGCGCAGCGAGCCGCTGCGCAGGTACTGGCCGATCTGGCCCTCCATGGCGCGCCGGTCGCGCTGATCGCGCAAGACCGTCTGCTGGCCCGACGGGTTCGGGCCCTGCTGGCCCGACAGGGCGTGCCATTGCGAGACGAAACCGGCTGGGCCCTGTCGACCACCCGCTCGGCAGCAGCCGTGATGTCGATGTTGCGAGCGTCGTCGCCGACCGCCACCGTGGATGATGTGCTCGACGCAATGAAGTCATGGCCGGCGACCGTGACCGAATCATTCGACTGCAATGCGATGGCGGAACTCGAAGCGACGCTACGCCGCCAGCATTGGGCGCGACCGGCGGCCGTGAGCACGCAACGCCTCTCGGCTGCGGCTGCCAAGCTCTGGGAGTTGGCGGCCCAGGTCACCGAGCCGCTGCGCGGCGCGGGCGCACAAACACTCGCCACCTGGAGTTACCGCTTGCGGTCAGCACTGGAAGCCAGCGGACTGGCGGCGATGTTGGCCGCCGACGAGGCGGGTCTGCCAGTCTTGTCGGCATTGCACCTGAGCGGCACCGACCTCTCGTCCGCCCAC
This sequence comes from Rubrivivax sp., assembly GCA_027490215.1. GTDB lineage: Bacteria > Pseudomonadota > Gammaproteobacteria > Burkholderiales > Burkholderiaceae_C > PBB1. The sequence goes on along the minus strand of JAIXYO010000054.1, from coordinate 60,933 downwards.
CCGGAGACCCTGGCGCTTGCCGATTACGCGCGCTGGGTCGATGCTGCGCTCGAGCACTCAAGCTATGTGCCGGCCTCGCCCGAGGCGCCAGCGGTCATCGTTCTACCTGCGGCGCGTGCGATGCTGCGGCCCTTCGCGGCCGTTGTCTGGCCCGGCGCCGACGAGAAGCGACTTGGTGCTGCCCCGTCGCCACACCTGCTGCTCAACGACGCTGAAGCCGAGACCCTCGGTTTGCTGACTGCAGCGCAGCGCCACGATCGGGAACTCGTCGCGTTCGCGCAGGTGCTGCGCGGCACGCCGATAACCTTGATGCGACGCACCGATGACGAAGGCGAGCCGCTGTCGGCCAGTCCCTGGCTCGAACGGCTGATGTCGGCGCTGAGGCAAGTCGGACGGAAGGCTCCCGCGCAAGCAGCCGACACGCGCATCGAACAGCTGGTGCCTTCGCATCCGGTCGCACGTCCGCTGCCGAGCGCGCCGACGCTGCTGCCGGCTCGCCTGAGTGCCAGCGCCTGCGAGGCCCTGCGTGCCTGCCCTTACCGCTTCTTTGCGCTGCGCATGCTGGGCTTGCAAGCCGCCGATGAACTTGATGGCGATGTGGAGAAACGCGACTACGGCACCTGGCTGCATGCCGTGTTGCACCGCTTTCATCTCGCGCGCCCACAGCCCCGCGAATCCAGTGTGGACGTCAGTGCGCTGGCTGCTGCAGCGATCGAATCGCAGGCCGACCTGTGCTTGTCCGATGCCGACTTCCTGCCGTTTTCCGCCACATTCGAGCGCTTCGTACCTCGCTACATCGATTGGCTGCAGCAGCGCGACCGCGAAGGCGCGCAGTGGCTCGACGGCGAGCGCGACTGGACGGTATACCCCGCGCTCTGGCATGGCACCGCGATGCACGGCGTGATCGACCGCATCGACAGCGTTTCGGCGCATGACACGGCAGGCGGCGACGGACCGGTGACGCAGTTGATCGACTACAAGACTGGTTCCACCCAAAGTCTGCGTGACAAGGTGAAGCAGCCACAGGAAGACACCCAACTTCCGTTCTACGCGGCGCTGGCAATCGAGCAGGGTCGGTCGGCGGGCGAAATTGGCCCGCTGGATGCGATCTACCTGTCGCTCGATGATGCGAAGCAGATCGTCGAGGTGCGTCACCCCGACGTCGCACACAGCGCGATGTCACTGGTTGAAGGCCTGGGCCACGACCTGGTCCGCTTGCGCGGTGGTGCTGCACTGCACGCGCTGGGGGAGGGCGACGCTTGTGAACACTGTGATGCGCGCGGTCTTTGTCGGCGTGATCAGTGGGCCGATGTTCCGGCCGTGGGCGCATCGCGTTGAACGCGCCGGCTGCCGTGGGACAGCCTGCCTACCGCGTTGACGGCGCGCAGGTTGACGCCGATTCGTTCTATGCCATCGCTTGTGATCCGCGACGCCATGCGGTCGTGGAAGCCTGCGCTGGCGCAGGCAAGACCTGGATGCTGGTCTCGCGCATCCTGCGCGCGCTGATTGACGGCGCCGAACCGCAGGAAGTTCTCGCGATCACCTTCACCCGCAAGGCATCTGGCGAAATGCGCAAGCGCCTGAACGAGTGGTTGACGGCCTTTTCTGCTGATGTGGGCACTGATGCCGATCGCTCCCTGGCCTTGCAGCAGCGTGGCCTCGATGCCACCACAGCGCAAGCACTGGTGCCCAGGCTGGCAGGGCTGCAACAGCGTCTGCAACAAGCCGGCAGATCGGTCGAGGTCCGCACCTTCCACGCCTGGTTTTCGCAGTTGTTGAAGGCAGCACCGCTGGATCTGCTGATGGAACTGGGCTTGCAGCGCGATGCGCAGATCATCGAGGACATCGCAGACCATGAAAGCGAGGTGTACCGACGCTTCCATGCCACGGTGGTTGTCGATGAGGTGCTTCGGGCCGATTACCACCACCTTGTGCAGCAGCGCGGGCGTTCGCAGTTGCGCAAATGGCTGGATGCGGCCTGGGCCAAGCGCATCGAAATCGAACTCGCCGATGCGGCGGGTACGCTCGAATCCAGCGTCGCGCCGCCGGCAGCTCCCTCGCCCGCAGTCGATCCCACGGCTCACCCGACGCAGTGGGTGCAGTCATCCGATTTTCGTAGAACGCTGCAACGCTGCGCCTCCACCCTGGGCGTGGCCGGCGGCAAGAAGGCTGCTGATGCGGCACGCGCCATCGAGGCGGCACTGACGGCGGAGGCCTCGTCGGTCGAAGTCGTGTTCGAGGCACTGTGGTCGGCGCTGTTCACCAAGACCGACACACCGCGCAAGGGCCTCGGCGACAGCGCGGAACAGCAGGCCGCGATCGACGTGCTGTCCGCTCTGCGCGCGGCAGTGGCGCAACGCGAGGCGCGCGACGAGCATCTGCGGATGGTGAGACTCTCGCGAGCGCTGTTCGCTGAACTGGCGGCCTACAAGCGATCTCGCGGCTTGGTCGAGATGGCCGACCTCGAGCGCTGTGCGGTCGCGCTGCTCGGCGACTCGGCGCTGTCGGGTTGGGTGCAGGAGCGGCTCGATGCGCGGGTTCGCCACCTGCTGATCGACGAGTTCCAGGACACCAGCCCTCTGCAGTGGCATGCGCTCGCGGCCTGGCTGTCGGGCTATGCCGGTGCGGGCGGCGGCGCCAGTGGTCAGCGTCCACCCAGCGTGTTCATCGTGGGTGACCCGAAGCAGAGCATCTACCGCTTCCGTCGCGCTGAACCCAAGGTGTTCGAGGCGGCGCGCGATTTCGTCAAGCAAGGTCTGGAAGGCAACGTGCTCAGCTGCGACCACACGCGGCGCAATGCGCCCGAGGTGTTGGCGGTCTTGAACACGGTGTTCGAGCAGGCCCAAGGTGAAGGTCAGTTCGCCGGCTTTCGGGCGCACTCAACCTCACTGGGATCGGTCACCGGTGCAGGCGTCAGCCGTCTGCCCTTGGTGCTGCGTGAGCCCAAGGAGAGTCAAGGTGGCGAGGTCGATGACACCTGGCGCGACACCCTGACCGTGCCCCGCGTCGAGCCCGAGCAGCGGCTGCGTCAGCAGGAAGCCGATGGGGTTGCAGCGGCGGTGCAGGAGGTGCTGGCCGACGGCGTACCGCCAGGCGAGGTGCAGGTGCTGTGCCGCAAGCGCGAGTCGCTGCGGCTGCTTGCGGCATCGCTGGCGGCACGTGGCGTGCCCTGCGCGGCCGTCGAGGAAGCACTGCTGCTGGAATCGCCCGAGGTGCGCGATCTGGTCGCCGTCCTCGATGTACTGGCCTCGCCCGGCCATGCACTGTCGTTAGCGCAGGCCCTGAGGAGTCCGATCTTCAGCTGCAGCGACGACGACCTGGTGCGACTGGCGAGCGCGGTGGCCGATGCTGCCACCTCTTCCGACACCGGAGCCCCATCCGTGGGTCTGCGGCTGGAAGACGAGCCGGAGGATCCACCCCAGGCGCCCGCTGAGTTGCCACGTCGCCGCGGTGATCCACTCGGCTGGTGGCGCGCGCTGCACAGCCTGCCCGCACCGAGCGATGCCTTGCGCCGTGCGCGAGAGCTGCTCGCCTCGTGGCACCAGGCCGCCGGGGGGCTGCCGCCCCACGATCTGCTCGACCGCATCGTGGGCGAAGGCGACGTGATGTCCCGCACATTGGCTGCTGTGCCGCCGGCGCGTCGCGTGGCAGCGCAGGCGGCGATCGAGGCCTTGCTGATGCAGTCGCTGACGCTGGATGGCGCGCGTGGCGCCACGCCGTACAGCTTTGTGCGGGCGCTGCGGCGCCGTCGTCTGACCATCACCACGCCCGCCCAGCCTGATGCGGTGCAGTTGCTGACGATTCACGGCGCCAAGGGGCTGGAGGCCGAGGTCGTGTTCGTGATGGACACACAGCCCGAGCCACCAAGACCCGAAAGTGCATCCCTGCTGGTCCATTGGCCGGTGCATTCCGAGCATCCCTTGACCTGTGCCTTTGTCTACGCTGAGTCAAGGTGTCCGCCGTTGCTGGCAGCGCTGTTCGCGGAGGAGCAAGCGGCGCGGCGCCGCGAGGAACTCAACGGCCTGTATGTCGCGATGACCCGTGCCAAGCACCAGCTGGTGATCAGCGCCACCGAGCCGCACGGCAAGGTGGCGCTGCCGTCCTGGTGGCATCGGCTGGAGCCGCATGCGAACGCCAGGTTTCCGGCGTTGGCGAGTCCCAAGGATCACGCAGCGGACCTCCCGCCGGCGCGTGTCCAGGTGCTGCCGATCTGGCGCGCCCCGCCGTCGACCGCGGCTGCCGCGCGAGCCGAACATGACAGCTCGAACGGTGACAGCGGGGCCAGCCTCCTCGGCCGTGCGGTGCACCGCGCGCTCGAATGGGCTGCGTGTCAGGACGCCCCGGGCCACATCGCCTTGGACGCGCTGTGCATCGCTGCGGCCCGGGAATTTGGCGCCGATGCCGCCGCCGTGCAGCGGGTGGTCACAGCCATCTTTGGCAGCCCGGCATGCCAGCCCTTCTTCGATGTGCGAGAGCTGATCTGGGCGGCCAATGAGGTCTCCGTGGTCGACGCTGGCGAGTTGCTGCGCATCGACCGCCTTGTGCATCGCCGCGCGGTTGATGGCGAGGCCGAGACCTGGTGGGTGCTGGACTACAAGCTCAGCCACGTCCCCCATCAACTCGACGCCTACCGCCAGCAGCTGGCGCGTTACCGGCGTGCAGTGCTGCGATTGCAGCCAGGCGCAGTGGTCCGGTGCGGTTTCATCACCGGCGGCGGCGCGTTGATCGAGCTGGACTGAGGGCCTGCCAGCTGCGCTGCAGGCGCCTCGTGGCGCCATTCGCGGGCAAATGCACCACAAACGTCCACGATTTCACGGCTTGGCGCAGACGGGGGGGCGTTTCCAATAGGGAACATCCGACAACCCTGAACATGACCGACGCGGCGTCTTCCCCGGCCAACACACGACCGAGCTCTCTCGGCCGCAATTTCGGTCGCTTCGAGTTATTGAAGCTGCTGGGCAAGAGCGACGGCAGCATGGTTTGGCTGGTCCTCGATCCTCAGCTCCAGCAGCAACTGATGCTGACGCTGCCCAGAGTGCAGCCCGTCGACGCGGCCGCGCTTGAGCGCTGGCTGACACAGGCAAAACAGACCGCGCGGCTGGACCACCCGAATCTGGTGCGGGGTGTCGAGGTCGACACCCAGGAACAGTGGCCGTATCTGGCCGCTGATCGTGCCCGTGGCGTCACGCTTGGCGAATGGCTCATTGAACACCCGAACCCGTCGCCGATCGAAGTCGTGCGCTGGGTCTGCGAGGTTCTGCAAGGCCTCGCGTTTGCGCACGAGGCCGGCGCGGCTCACCACGATCTGCAACTGCACAGCCTGCAGATCAGTGAGTCGGGTCACATCCAGGTCATGGCCCTGGCCACCGCGAGCAATCAAGGGACGCCAACGAGCGACCCAGCCAAGCGCGGTGCCGATCACGCAACGCTGGTCGAAGCCGATGCCCTGCGCGCGCAACGAGAGGCTGCCGAACGCGATGTGCTGGCCTGTGGCCTGCTGCTGCACCAGTTGCTGAGCGGCGCTGCAGTGCTCGATGAACCCGACATCTCGAAAGCCCTGCGCCGTCTGCCGCCCTTCGGGCGCGAGCTGGCTCGTCTGCCGTGGAACACGGTGCATCCGATTCCCGAGGCCCTGCGCGCCATTGCCAACCGCAGCACGGCAGGGCAGGCCAGGCAACGCTACCTCAGCGCTCGTACCTTCCTGCGCGCGCTGCAAGGATGGCTGGAGGCCGAGGCACTCGGCCGGGACGGTCCGCTCGAGCTGATGCTGGACCGCCTGCGCACCGTGGGTGCCTTGCCGGCATTGGCTGGCATGAGCGGCCGCATTGAGCGTCTGGCGGCCATGGACGGCCACCACACCGAGGAGATCTCACGCCACATCCTGCGCGACATGGCATTGGCCTTCGAACTGCTGCGCGAGGTCAATTCGGTGCAGGTGCAAGCTCTGCAAGCGTCGGGGTCGGCGCCGGTGCTGACCATCCGCAGGGCGATTGCGCTGATTGGCTTGAACGGCGTTCGACAGGCAGCCAATGGCCTGAGACAGTGGCCCGGCCCGCTCTCGGAAACCGGCGCACAGGCCTTGCGTGCTTTGATGGATCGTGTCCGCCTGGCGGGCTATACCGCGCAGGCCCTGCGGCCAGCAGGCTACGACGCCGAGGTGGTGTACCTGGTGACGGTGCTGCAGAACCTCGGGCGCCTTCTGGCGCAGTACCACTTTCCCGAAGAGTACGAGCAAATCCGTGTGTTGATGCGCAGCCTGCCGCCCCCGGCTGATGCGCCGAAGGGCACTGCGCCCACACCGGGTTGGAGCGAAGCGGACGCCTCGTTCGCCGTGCTGGGTATCGACATCGAAGCGCTCGGCGCAGCGGTCGCTCGCCATTGGGGCCTCGGCGACGAGATGCTGCACATGATCCGCCGCCTTCCGGCCGATCTGCCGGTACGCAGGCCGGACAGCGACATCGAGGTGCTGCGCATCACCGCGAGTGCTGCCAACGAGGCGGTCGACGCTGTCTCGGGCCCGTCTGCGGAGACGGGTGACTCGTCGGCTGTCGAAACCAAGGCTCTGCGCGGCGGTGCCCCGCGCCAATCGGTCGCGATGCGCTACGCACGCAGTCTCAGCCTGACACCGAAGCTCCTGCAGGAGGCCCTGGCGGCGGCTCGCGATGCCCTGCGCACCGGTGAGCCGATCCAGACAGCCGCGCCGCGCGAGGAGTTGCCGCCTGTGACTGAAAGCCCGACCGTCGCTGCCAACTGACATGACGGCTCCCACGCTCACCGTGTCCGCGATCGCCCGAGGCGTCGCTCTTTGCCTTCGTCGTGTGGTGCTGACATGGGTGTGATGACGGGCGATGCGATCACGCCCCAGCGACTGAGCCGATTCGAACTGCGCCGGGTGCTGGGCCAGGGGGCACAGGCCAGCGTCTGGCTGGCGTTCGACCCGCACCTGGAGCGCGAGGTCGCCGTGAAGATCATGCGGCGCAACGGCCTCGACGGCACTGGCGATGACGTTCAGTGGCTGCACGAGGCGCGCAGCGTCAGCCGGCTGACCCATCCCAACATCGTTCCGGTATTCGAAGCCGATGTCCACGAGGGCCAACCATTCCTGGTCTTCGAGTACGTGGCCGGCCACACCCTGACCGAGGTGTTGCGCGCCCAGGGCGCCTACGACCCGCAAAAGGCCGTGGCAATCGGCCTGGACATCCTCAGCGCGCTGCAGGCTGCCCATGAAGCGGGCCTGGTACATCGTGACCTGAAGCCTTCGAACGTGCTGATCGATCCGGCTGGCCGCGCACGGGTGATGGACTTCGGCATCGCGGTGAAGGTCAATGATGCATCGCATTCCAACCGTGTGGTCGGTACGCCGGGCTATCTGTCTCCCGAAGCAGCGCTGGGCCTGTCGCCCACGCCGGCGATGGATGTGTTTGCCGCGGGTCTGTTGGTGGCCGAACTGCTGGCTGGACGGCGCGTGATGGTGGAGGGCGATGCGAACCGCGCGGTACACCGTGCCATCAACGAAGATCTGGCGCTGCCCGAGTGCACCGGCCCCGAGGTTGACGACAAGCTGCGTGCGATCGTGCTGCGGGCGATGGCCCGTGACCCTTCACGACGCTACGCAAGCGCCGCAGCCTTCAGCGAAGCCCTGCGGGCATGGGCACAACCTGCCGTGGCCGCTGGAACCACATCGGCCGCTGCCGGCAACGGCACGCTCGACTTCCTGCTGCGGCGCATGCGGCACAAGAGCGACTTCCCCGCGCTGTCGGATGCCGTTTCGCGCATCCAGCGCGTGGCGACCTCGGAGACCGAAAGCCTCAACAGTCTGGCCAATGAAGTCCTGAAAGACGTGGCGCTGACCAACAAGCTGCTGCGGGTCGTCAACACTGCCAGCTACCGGCATGCCGGTGGGGGCAGCATCAGCACCATTTCACGTGCGGCGGCCCTGGTCGGCTTTGCCGGCATCCGCAACATGGCGCTCAGTCTGGTGTTGCTGGAACACATGCAGGACAAGGCCCATGCCAACCTGCTGAAAGAAGAGTTCCTGCGCGCGCTGCTGGCGGGCACGCTGGCCAGCGACCTGTGCGCCTTGGGGCGCGAGAGCGAGGAGGCCTTCATCGGCTCCATGTTTCAGAACCTCGGCCGCCTGCTCAGCGAGTTCTATTTTCCTGACGAAGCGCGACAAGTTCGGAGCCTGCTGAATCGTGGTCTGGCGCCCGGCGAGGCGCCGCGGGCGGGCGCTGAAGAGTCGGCCTCGGTGCAGGTGCTGGGACTGAGCTACGAAGCACTCGGGGTGGGTGTGGCGAAGTCCTGGGGTCTGCCTGACAGCCTGCAGCGTTGCATGCGCAAGCCCGCTGGTGATCCGCCGTCCCGCACGCCTGAGGTCTCCGCTGAGCGGCTGCGCTGGCTGGCGATGGCTGCCAACGAACTGACCGACACCCTGCTTCGCACAGACCCCGCTCAGGCGTCGGCGGCACTGGCGCACACCGCCGAACGCTATGTGCGCGTGCTCGGTCTGACCGCTAATCGCATTGCCGAAGTCACGGCCCAAGCTCGCGTCAAGCTGGCCGACTCTGCGCGCGCCATGAGCCTCTCGGTCAGCAGCACCTCGCGCGCCGCGCGCTTACTGGCGCCGGCGTCGAACCAGGGCAGCACCTTCGCCGTGGGTGAGTTGCAGATCGTCGGCACCGATTCGCTCTCGCCGCATGAGTTGCAGGCCATGCACGCCATGCCGACCGAGGCCTTCGACGCGACCGTCGTCAGCCCGCGGACCGCCACATACCCGGCGTCCGACGTCCTGGCTGCCGGCATTCAGGACATCACCAATTCGATGGTCGAGGACTTCAAGCTCAACGAAGTGCTGAGGATGATCCTCGAGACCATGTACCGCGCCCTGGGCTTTCGCCGCGTGCTGTTCTGCCTGCGCGATCCGAGGACAGACACGCTGACAGGACGTTTCGGACTGGGCGACAGTGCCGACGCCGCCGCAGCGTTGTTCAAGGTGCCGTTGAAGGGCGGCAACGACCTGTTCGCTGCGGTTTGCCTCAAAGGTGCAGACACGCTGATCCGCGATGCGGGCACGCCCGCGATGGCAGCGCGCCTGCCGCCCTGGTACAGGAAGACGTTGAACGCACCGTCGTTCCTGTTGCTGCCTTTGCTGATGAAGGGTGCCCCGTTTGCCATGATCTATGCCGATCAGGCCGAAGCGGGCGGCATTGAGCTGGATGAGAAGGAACTGTCTCTGCTGCGCACCCTGCGCAATCAGGCCGTGATGGCGTTCAAGCAGTCGAATTGAATCTGCGGCGCGGTCGCGCACAGTGCGAGCGCGCGCTCATGTCTGCCGTTGGCTGCAGCTCAGCGTCGGCTCAAGTCTCGGTCAGCGGAAGCGCATGCACCTGCGCCGAAGGCTCGCCGATGAGCGCCAGGAACCCGGCCAGTTCTCGCGGCGGGCCAGAGGTGAAGAATGTCGTCGCGGCCGGAGCGCTCTGAGTGCTCCCGGGCGACGCCGGGAGCACACGAGAAAGCTGGCTGGCGACTGCTGCTGAGGGTTCGACGATCGTGACCGCGGGCCCCGCAATCGTGGCAATCGCTTCAACCAGAAACGCATAGTGCGTGCAGCCCAGCACGATGGTGTCGGCGCCCGCATCGAGGCCAGGTCGCAGGTAGGACTCCAGCAATTGCTGCGTCACGGGGTCATCGAATCGACCCCGCTCCACCTGATCAGCCAGACCCGGGCAGGCCTGCAAGATGACGCGTGTGTCCGCGCCATAAGTACTGCAGAGGCGTGCAACGGACGGGCTGCGGATCGTGTTGCTGGTCGCCAGCACCAGGACGACCTTGGACCGGCTGACCTGGGTGGCCGGCTTGATGGCGGGTTCCATCGCGACGATGGGCAGCGTGTACCTCTCGCGCAGGCTCTGAACTGCGACGACGCTGGCGGTGTTGCAGGCGATCACCAGCGCCTTGGCGCCTTGCCGGTTCAGGAATCCGGCAATGTGGCGGGCGCGGCTTTCGACAAAGGCCGCCGAACGATCACCGTAGGGCGCGTGGCCACAGTCGGCTACGTAGATGAAGGACTCCCCGGGAAGCTTCGCCTTCAGTGCTCGCAGCACCGACAGGCCACCGACACCAGAGTCGTAGACGCCGATCGATGCCTCCCTGACCACTGGACTCGGCATGGACGTCACCGCGCGGGCCCTGCGTCGAAAACTTCCACTGGAGCCAGCTTCAGAAGTTCATGTGCGTCTGCCAGAGATCCCATCAGCCACTGTTCGATCTCATCCGATTCAACGGGAATCACCGAACGCTTGTCCTGCTGGTCCGGCGTCAACTTCGGATCGGGCTTGTGCATCCTCCGCATCAACGCGTGTGAGTCTGCATTGATCGTGAGCATCGTGTAGCTCTCGATCATCTCGCCGGTTTCCTTGTCGATCCAGGTGTTCCACAGGCCAGCGAGTCCCCATGGCTGTGCATCAGCCCGGTGAAAGCGCCACCAGACATTGCGGCCCGTTTCCCAGTTGGGTTCATCGAAGGACTCCGCCGGGATGATGCACCGCTGCCCCCGTGTCCACGCTTGCTTGAATGAAGCCTTGTGGGTCATCTCTTCGGACCGCGCGTTGCAAGTCGAGTAGGGCAGCTTCGGTGATTTCGCAAACCACGGGATCAATCCCCAGTGGCCTATCACCAACTCGCGCGCCTTCCCCTCGCCGTTCGCTCGAATGAATGCGCCGGTACGACTTGGGAACACTTCCGTGCGCGGCCAGCTGAAAGGGTTGCTGCGTCCGACCTGCCATGAGCGCTCGATGGCGGCCTGATCTGGCGAGATGTAGCGGGTGCACATCTGTTCAGTCTAGGGTCGGCAGCCGTGAAGCTGACAGATACCCTGCACGGGACCTGTCAGGCTTCAAACTTGGAGGGTGACGAGCCTGACCCCGGCACTGGTCACAACGGTTGGGGCTGCTTCGTTCCCGACCTGACCCGGTTGGCCGCGCTTCCATGCGGGGAGGCCCGTCGAAGACGATTGTAGGTGCCGGCGATGCCCGCGCCCGACTGAAGGTCAGCGCAGTTGCAACGCGTCGTCACCGAACTCGAGCCCCAGCGGTTCGATCAGCAGGCGCTTGGGGCCGGCTTCGATGCGTCCGGCTATGCAGGCGCGCACGCCTTGCGCTTCGGCCACGGCGACCGTGCGCTCGGCCTGGTCGGCCGGCACGAACAGCGCAAAGCCTGCCCCCATGTTCAGCGTGCTGTAAGCCTCGAGGTCGTCCTGCTGAGCATGGCGCTGGATGAACTGAAGTACTGCCGGCACCTCGGGCACGGTGTGGATGCGGTAGGTGTGCGCCGCAGGGTGACGCAGCAGCTTGCGCCAGCCATGGCCGGTGATGTTGGCGCAGTAGTGGGGCGTGATGCCAGCCTGGTAAAGAGCCTCCGTGACGGGCGAATAAAGCACCGTCGGTGCCAGCAACGCGTCGCCGTAGGTCAGGCTGGACACGCCGGGCTCGACCAGGGTCAGGTAGCCCTCGGGGAGGCGCTCGACCAGCTTGCGCGCGAGGCTCAGGCCGTTGGCGTGGATGCCGCTCGAAGCCAGCAAGACGATGGCGTCGCCGGTGGCCAAGTGATCGCCGACCGACAGCCTCTCTTTCGGGTTGATCAGCCCGGTGCAAGAGGCAGCCAGGTCGATGCGGCCTGCTTCGACGATGCCCGCCAACGCAGGTGTCTCGCCGCCGCCCCAGGCCACGTTGCATCGATCGCAGGCGGCCTTCCAGCCAGTGACCAGTGCCTGCGCGCGTTGGGCATCGCCGAACCATTCGGAGCCGCCGGCCGCCCAGTAGGCCTGCACCACCAGCGGTGTGGCGCCGACGGTGATGAGGTCGTTGATCGCCATCGCGATGGTGTCCTGTGCAATCGCGTCGTAGTAACTGCGGCCCGTGAGGCGCTGCATTTCGTCGGCCACCAGCGATTTCGAACCCAGGCACTCGACGATGCTCGCCAGATAGAACGGGCCGACGTCGACCACATAGGCCGATTCGCCACGCGACGCGGTGACCTCGCTGAAGCCATGCGACCCGAGGTGCGTGCCGGTGGCAGCGGCTGCGCGCTGGGCTGCGACCTTCAGCGGATCGATCAGGTCGTAGTTGACGCCCGATTGCTCGTAGCTGAGCGTGCCGTGGTCTGGCGCAGAGGGTGATGTGATGGTCATGGGGCAGGGCGGGTGAGCCGCGGGGAGCGCAGGACCGCGGCCTGAGGCCGCAGCAGAAGTTGCCGCCGGATTATCCGGCAGCCCCTGAGTCGGGCAGAGGAACCGGCTCTCGGGCTTCTAGAATCGATCGATGAGTTACTTGGTGCTGGCCCGCAAATACCGACCGCGCAATTTCGACACGCTGGTCGGGCAGGAGCATGTGGTGCAGGCGCTGTCGAATGCGCTGACACAGGGGCGACTGCACCATGCCTACCTGTTCACCGGCACGCGCGGGGTTGGCAAGACGACGGTGTCGCGCATCCTGGCCAAGGCGCTGAACTGCACAGGTGCTGACGGTCAGGGCGGCGTTACCGCTCACCCCTGTGGCGTGTGCAATGCCTGCCGTGACATCGACGCTGACCGCTTCATCGACTACATGGAGCTCGATGCCGCGAGCAACCGGGGCATCGACGAGATCCGCGACCTGATCGAGCGCGCAGCCTACAAGCCGACCGTGGGCCGATTCAAGGTTTTCATGATCGACGAGGCGCATCAGCTCACGCGAGACTCGTTCAATGCGCTGCTCAAGACGCTGGAAGAGCCGCCCGACTATCTGAAGTTCGTGCTGGCCACCACGGAGCCAGACAAGATGCTGCCGACGGTGCTGTCGCGCTGCCTGCAATTCAACCTGCGCCCCATGGGACTGCACACCTTGCAGGAACACCTCGCGAAGGTGCTGGCCGATGAGGGCATCGCCGCCGAACCCGGTGCGCTGCGTCTGCTGGCACGGGCGGCACGGGGGTCGATGCGTGATGCGCTGTCGATCACCGATCAGGCGGTGGCATTCGGCGGCGGCGCCTTGCTTGAAGCCGGTGTGCGCGAGATGCTCGGAGCGGTCGACCGACGCCATGCCATCCGGTTGATTGAAGCCTTGGCCGCTGGCGACGGGGCCGCGCTGCTGGCTGAGGCCGATGCGCTGCGGGCGCTGGGCCTGTCGGCGCGCGGTACGCTGGAGGAGATGGCCGAATTGCTGCAGCAGATGGCCGTGGCGCAGGCCGTGCCAGATGCGCTCGATGCCGGTGATGCCGACGCGGCAGCGGCCGCGCGCCTGGCGTCCCTGTTGGCGGCCGACCAGACGCAGTTGTTCTACAGCATGGCGCTGCATGGCCGTGCCGAACTGACGCTGGCGCCCGACGAGCACAGCGGCTTGGTGATGGTGCTGCTGCGCATGCTGGCGTTCGGCCCGCCGGCCGGCTCGCGAACCATCGAGCCGGTGACCGTCAAGCTGGCCTCGCCGTCGAAATCGATGACCTCGGCAGCGCTGGCCCGGACGCCGGCGCCCGCTCGCGCGGCAATGCCTCCCGTGATCCCATCGACACCCCCCCAGGTGTCCGAACCGACGCCACCACCGTGGGTCAATGCGCCATGGGACGACGAGGTGACCCCGGCTGCAGCAGCCGCTGCCCCGTCTGTCCCTGCGCCGATCCCTGCGCGCGAGGCCGGCGAGTCATTGGCGCCGTCGGCTCTCGACGTGGCATCGGCACCCTCCGAAACCGCTGATCTGACGGCCACCCTGCTCGGTGACCGCTGGAACAACGTCGTGCAGGCCATGTCGCAAGCCGGCAGCATCGCGGCCATGGTGCGCGAACTGGCGATCCAGTCGCAGTGCGTGTGCATCGACGATGGTGCTTCACCGTCGCTGTGGGTGTTGCAGGTCGAGCGCGACACGCTGCGTTCCCCCGCGTTGCGCGACAAGCTTGAAGCAGCGCTGGTCCTGCACCTGGGCGCGCCGCTGAAGCTTGATGTGCAGGCAGGCCCGGCGCATGACACCCCGGCGATTCGCGCCAGTGCCGAGCGCCTGCGCCGCCAGCGCGAGGCAGAGCAGATCATCGCCGACGACCCGGTCGTTCGCACGCTGATGGCGCAGTACAACGGCGCGCGCATCGTGCCGGGCTCGGTCAAGTATCAATAGAAGAGCAGCGCACGAAACAAGCACCACCCTCGATGTCCATGAAGGAGACGACACCATGATGAAGAACCAGTTGGCCGGCTTGATGAAGCAGGCCCAGGCGATGCAGGACAACCTGAAGAAGGCTCAGGACGAGCTGGGCGCGATCGAGGTCGAAGGCCAGTCCGGTGCCGGCCTCGTCAAGGTAACGATGACCTGCAAGCACGATGTGAAGCGAGTCGCGATCGACCCCAGCCTGCTCGCGGAAGACAAGGACATGCTCGAAGACCTGGTCGCTGCGGCCTTCAACGACGGCCTGCGCCGTGCCGAAGAGGTGTCCCAGGAGAAGATGGGCCGGCTGACTGCCGGCATGCCGTTGCCGCCCGGCATGAAGTTCCCTTTTTGAACCACCTGTTTCTGGCGCCTTTTCTGCGTGGCTGAACCTGCTCTCGACGCCCTCGTCGATGCGCTGCGCCGGCTGCCCGGTGTCGGCGAGAAGTCGGCCCGGCGCATGGCCTTGCACCTGCTGCAGCACGACCGAAGTGGAGCGCAGCGGCTGGCGCTGTCACTGCAAGCGGCGGTGGCCAACGTGAGGCATTGCGCGCGATGCCACACCTTCACCGAAAGCGAAGTCTGCGGCATCTGTGCCGATGGGCAGCGCGATGCGCGGCTGCTGTGCGTGGTCGAAACGCCGGCCGACCAGTCGGCGATGGAGCGCACCGGCAGCTACGCGGGCTACTACTTCGTGCTGATGGGTCGGCTGAGCCCGCTTGACGGCATCGGCGTGCATGACATCGGCCTCCAAGCGCTGCTGAACCGCGCCGTCGAAGGCAGTGTCGAGGAGGTCATCGTTGCCACCAACTTCACAGCCGAGGGCGAAGCCACCGCGCATGCGGTCAGCGAGGCCTTGAAGGCGCGTGGACTTCGGGTGACGCGGCTCTCGCGCGGGGTGCCGGTCGGCAGCGAACTCGAATATGTCGACCTGGGCACGATCGCGCATGCTCTCGTCGATCGCCGCTGAATCCCGTTGAACCGAGGGCATCCATGACGAACATCAGCACCTGGTGCATCCTGATCGCGGCGTTGATGCCGATCGTCTGTGCCGGCATCGCCAAATGGGGTGCGTTTTCGAAGTCAACAACCGAAGGCAGCTTTGACAACAACCAGCCGCGCGAGTGGCTGGCGCGTCAGCAGGGTTGGCGTCTGCGTGCCAATGCGGCGCAGGCCAATTGCTTCGAGGCCCTGCCGTTCTTTGTCGGTGCGCTGCTGTGGGCGCTGCACAACGGCGCAACCCAACACCGAGTCGATCTGCTCGCGGTCAGCTTCATCCTGCTGCGTTGCGTGTACGTAGCGCTTTATGTGCTGGATCTCGCTGCTGTCCGCAGCCTCGTCTGGGTGACAGCACTGGCTGTCAATATTGCCTTGCTCTTCTCAGCAGCCTGATCACGCAGCGCAGATCAGCCCGGCTTCATTCACACCCGCTGAGCGAATCACTTTGCCGCGAGTTGCACCGTCTTGCGGGCGCTGGCAGACAGCGTCTTCGTCACCCGTTTCGCTGGCGCGCCCTTGACCGTCTTGGCCGCGCTTTGCGTTGCCACGCGCACTGACGAACTCGAGCGCGCTTTCGCCGTGCGTGTGCTCTTCACTTGACGAGCGGGCGTGTAGACCACGATGGTGGCGCCTGGCTTGAAGCGGGCAGTGGTCGCCACGGCATTCCACTCTGCCACCTGTGAGCTGCCAACGCGATACCGACGCGCAATGCTCGCCACCGTGTCCGCCTTGCCGGCCTTGAGCACCACGCGACGCCTCGGTGGCAGGTCAGGCGCCAACTGCATCGTGGCGTTCTCGGCCAAGTGCTCCGCCACATCGGTCGTGCGCTGTTCACTGCGAGGTACCAACAGTGTCGAGCCTGCCTTGACCAGCATGCGCGGCGGAATGCGATTGACGCTGCGCAACTCGGTCTCGCTCATGCCAACCTGGCGTGCCGCGTCGCCCGGTCGCATCGTCTTGGGCGCTACCCAGGCGGTCCAGCTGGCCAGCGGCGCGCGGTGCTCAGCGAGGTTGCGAATGAAAGCGCTGGCGTTGTCGTAGGGCAGCAGCACCTGGGGCGTGCCGGCGGCCAGGATCACTGGCTTGTTCATCTGCGGGTTCAAGGTCTTGAACTCGTCGAGCGACACGCCAGCGAGCCGTGCTGCCAGATCGACATCGATGTCGCGCTGGATCGGCACACCCAGGAAGTAGGGGTGGTTGGCCAACAGGGGCAGGCTGAGCGCGAAGGACTCTGGTGAGGTGACGATGTTCTTCACTGCCTGCAACTTGGGCACGTAATGGCGAGTTTCATCCGGCATCCTGAGGCTCAGATAGTCCGTCGCCAGCCCGGCTTTCAAGTTGCGAGAGATGGCCCGCTGCACGCTGCCCTCGCCCCAGTTGTAAGCCGCGAGCGCGAGGTGCCAATCTCCGAACTGCCTATACAGACGCTGCAGGTAATCGAGCGCTGCACGGGTCGATGCCAGCACGTCGCGTCGGTCGTCGCGAAAGATGTTTTGCGTCAAGTCAAAGTCGCGGCCAGTGGCCGGCATGAATTGCCACATGCCCGAGGCCTTGGCCGACGAGATCGCCTGCGGGTTGAAGGCGCTTTCAATGAATGGCAGCAGGGCCAGCTCGGTGGGCATGCCCCGGGCCTCCAGTTCCTCGACGATGTGGAACAGGTAGCGGCTTCCCCTCGCCGTCATGCGCTCGACGTAGTCTGGGCGGCTGGCGTACCAGCGCTCGCGCTCGCGGACCAGGTCGGTGTCGAGGTCAGGCATCTTGAAGCCCCGGCGCACGCGAGCCCACAGGTCGGCTTGCGCCGCAGCGTCGTTGAGGTTGACACTCACGCCGGGGCGTACCGGGTCGACCGGCGCGGCAGCGGCGGACTGTGCATCGAGGGTGTTCACGTCACGTCCGCCCGATCCGTAGACACCGGCTGAATCAGTCGATGTGCTCGGCGGCGTAGCGCCTCTTCCAATTGAACCCGGTGCGTCTGCGCGGGTGGCGCATCCGCTGCCGACCCAGCCCGTGGCCAAAACCAGCAGGACGATCAGCGCCGTCCTGCGCAACGGGTGTGTCGCTTGATCGGTCATCGGAAATCGTTCTTCCATTGTCGAAGTGCGGTGAACACGTCAACCGGCTGATCGCTCCGGGCGCCGTGATCGCGGGCTCTGTTGATCACTTCGGGGACGCCGCAGCGCAGAAAGGGGTTGATCGCCAGTTCGCTTGAGATGAGGCCGGGCACCGTTGCCATGCCGGCCGCACGCTGTTGCTCGCACTGCACGGTGTAGCGGGCCAACTCTGCATTGTTCGGTTCGACAGCACGGGCGAATCTCAGGTTGGACAGCGTGTACTCATGAGCGCAGCAAACGCGAGTGTCGCCCGGAAGTGCGGCCAGTTCCTGTAACGAGTGGTGCATCTGCGTTGGCGTGCCTTCGAACAGCCTGCCGCAGCCGCCAATGAACAGCGTGTCTCCGCAGAACAGCACCGGCGCGTCGGTATCGGCACCGGCCGTGGCGCTGGCCTTCGGTCGATGGAAGTACGCGATGTGACCCGAGGTGTGGCCGGGCACGTCGATGACCTCGAAATCCATGCCCAGCACCTGGACCAAGTCGCCTCCTCGAACCCGGATGCAGGGATCGGGGATGACCTCCAGGGCGGGAGCGTAGACGGGGCCGTTCAGACGCGGCAGCAGGGCCGGCACACCGCCGATGTGATCGTTATGGTGGTGCGTCAATAGAATCGCCGCAAGCTTGAGTTGCAGGCGATCGAGTGCGGCCAGAACTGGCTCGCCATCTCCCGGGTCAATCACGATGGCGTCAACGCCGTTGTGAAACACCCAGATGTAGTTGTCGGTAAACGCGGGCAGTGCGATCAAATTCATGACGGAATCCGCGACAGGGGAATCGGTGCCGAGTATAGGTTTGGGTGCGTGGCTGGCGACCCCGCCTGGCGCCTATTTGCTGGACTGGGAACAGCGGCACCTCGATGCAGCTGTCGCCGATGTGTTCGGCTTTCACGCCCTGCAACTCGGTCTGCCGTCATTGGATGCTCTGCGCAACAACCGAATGCCGCACCGGTGGCTGGCCGTTGACGTTGCGCACCGGCTGGGCGACGTTGTCTCCGATGTGTCGCCATCGACGTCTGCGGTCGCATTGAACTGCGATTTCGATGCGCTGCCTTTCGATAGCCAGAGCCTCGATCTGGTGGTCTTGCCGCATGCACTCGAACTCGCACGCGATCCGCACCAGACCTTGCGCGAGGTTGAGCGGGTGTTGATGCCCGAAGGCCGGGTGGTCATCATCGGATTCAATCCGACCAGCCTCTGGGCCATGCGCCGGCAGACCGGCCGAGCCCGCCGCCGCCTCGGCCTCGGTGCGGGCACCTCGCTGTACCTGCCGCGCGAAGGCGACTTCATCGCTTACCGCCGGCTGCGTGACTGGCTGCGATTGCTCAGTTTCGAAGTGGAGACCGGGCGGTTTGGCTGCTACCGGCCTCCGGTGCACTCCGAACAATGGCTGTCCCGATTCGGCTGGATGGAGTCTGCTGGAGAGCGGTGGTGGCCCGTGCTGGGTGCGGTCTATGCGCTGACCGCCGTGAAGCGAGTGCGCGGCATGCGTCTGGTCGGGCTGGTCCGTGATCAGCGCGCCAAAGTCGGCGCATCGCCGGCAGTGGTCAGGCAGCAGGTGCGTCAATGCGAAGCAGCCCACCTGGCGCGCGAGAAGGCTGAGCTTGATTGATCTGAACACCACCGGGAACCCATGAGCGACACCTTGCCGATACAACGCCCGCGCGTGACGGTCTACACCGATGGTGCCTGCAAGGGCAACCCAGGACGCGGTGGTTGGGGGGCGTGGCTCACAACCGAGGGCCACGAGAAAGAACTGTTCGGTGGTGAACTGCTCACCACCAACAACAGGATGGAGTTGACCGCGGTGATCGAGTCGCTGGCCTCACTCAAGCGTACCTGCACGGTAGTGATCTACACCGACAGCGAGTACGTGCGCAAGGGAATCACCGAGTGGATCCACGGCTGGAAGCAGCGTGGCTGGAAAACCGCTGACCGCAAGCCGGTCAAGAACGCCGAGTTGTGGCAGCGCCTCGATGCGTTGAGAGCACTGCACGAGGTGGACTGGCGCTGGGTCAAGGGCCATTCAGGTGACCCTGGCAACGAGCGTGCTGACGCGCTGGCCAACCGGGGCGCCGCCGAAGCGGGCTGAGAGCAGCGTGGATCAGCCATCGAGCAACGCGACTTTCAGGCGACGACTCGATCGCATTTACCTGATCTATACCGCCGGCTTCATCCTCTTCGTGATGGGTCTGGCAGCACTCGAGCAGATGGGGCTGTCCAAGCGCTCGATCGGCGTCATCTTTCTTCTGTCGACCGTGCTGCTTTACGCCGGCATCGGCATCCTCAGCCGCACCACTGAACCCGTCGAGTACTACGTGGCCGGCCGACGTGTGCAAGCGTTCTACAACGGCATGGCCACCGCGGCAGACTGGATGTCGGCAGCGTCATTCATCGGTTTGGCCGGCACGCTCTATTTGCAGGGCTATGGGGGGCTGGCGTTTGTGCTGGGCTGGACCGGGGGCTATTGCCTGGTGGCCTTGCTGCTGGCGCCCTACCTGCGTAAGTTCGGCCAGTTCACGATCCCCGATTTTCTCGGTGCGCGTTACGGCGGTCACTTGCCCCGGGCGGTGGGCGTATTCGCCGCAGTGCTCTGTTCCTTTGTCTATCTGGTTGCTCAGATTTACGGCGTTGGCCTGATCACTGCCAGGCTGACCGGCGTCGATTTCGTCATCGGCATCTTTCTCGGTCTGGGCGGAGTGCTGGTGTGTTCTTTCCTCGGCGGCATGCGCGCAGTGACCTGGACCCAGGTGGCGCAGTACATCATCCTGATCGCTGCATTCCTGGTGCCTGTGATGTGGCTGTCCATCAAGCAAACCGGCGTGCCGATCCCGCAGCTGGCCTATGGCATCCAACTCGCCAAGGTCACCGAACGCGAGCAGCAGTTGCTTCGCGACCCGAAGGAGCAGGAGGTCATTGCAGCATTCAAGGCGCGCGCGCAGGAGTACGCGGCACGCTTGGTCGATGTGAAGGCGTCACTGGCCGCCGAACGCCAAGCCGGCCGACGCATGGTGGACGCGCTGAAGGCGGACAACGCGCCGCTGGCCGACATCCAGGCGGCAGAGAAGGCACTGTTGCGCATCCCCAATACCGAGGCGGAAGCTCGTGAGGAATGGACGCGGGAGCTGGCCCGTAACGAAGCACGAGCGCGCCCTCTCGCCGGCATGCCACCGCACGCTCAGCAGTTCGCGGGCGACCCGCAGGGCACTGCGCAGGAACGCGATGTGTTCAATCTGTCGCGGCTGAATTTTCTGGCGCTGGTGCTGTGCCTGATGGTCGGTACCGCCGGGCTGCCCCACATCCTTGTGCGTTGCTACACCACCCCATCGGTCAGGGAAGCGCGCCGCTCTGTTACCTGGGCGCTGTTCTTTATCTTCTTGCTGTACATGACCGCGCCAGCGCTGGCCGTGATGGTCAAGTACGAGGTGTTCAGCGTGCTGGTCGGCACCCGATTTGATCAGTTGCCGGCGTGGATATCGACGTGGTCGAAGGTCGATTCCTCGCTGCTGTCGGTCGTCGACATCAACAAGGACGGCATCCTGCAGCTTGGCGAGATGCGCATTGGGGGCGATATCGTGGTGCTGGCGACACCGGAGATTGCCGGCCTGCCATATGTGGTGTCCGGGATGGTGGCCGCCGGCGGGCTGGCCGCGGCGCTGTCTACTGCTGATGGCCTGTTGTTGACCATCGCCAATGCGCTGTCGCACGACAGCTATTTCAAGATGATCAATCCGAAGGCATCGGCGGCACGGCGCGTCGCATTGTCCAAGGTGACTCTGCTGGCCGTGGCGCTGGGCGCTGCGGCGGTAGCGGCGCAACGTCCGACCGACATTGTGTTTCTGGTTTCGGCCGCGTTTTCGCTGGCCGCTGCTGCATTCTTCCCTGCGCTGGTGGCGGGCGTGTTCTGGACGCGGGCGAACCGGCCTGGTGTCGTTGCGGGCATGGCTGCGGGACTCGCCATCACCCTGTACTACATGGTGCAGAACGAGCCCTGGTTGCGCAGCCTGTTCGGCGTCACCCAGGCGCCGGCATTGTGGTTTGGCATTTCGCCGATTGCTGCGGGCGTCTTCGGCATGACGATTGGCGCGGTCGTGATCGTCATCGTCAGCCTGTTGACCCCGGCACCGAGCAGGGAGTCGGACCGCTTCACGCTGCAACTTCGAATCCCGCGAGCCGACTGACTCGGCAGTGCGCGCCTGGGTAGGCAACTGCGCTGCGGCGCGATATACTCGCCGGCTTGCCTTGCCACACCCAGGTCGACGCTCGGGGTGGCTTCCATGTCGGAATTCACAAGGAGATTCAATGCGTCACTACGAAATCGTGCTGCTGATCCATCCGGATCAGAGCGAACAGGTTCCAGCGATGCTGGAACGCTACAAGGGTGTGATCACCGCCGGTGGCGGCAAGGTGCACCGACTCGAGGACTGGGGTCGTCGTCAGATGGCCTACCTGATCCAGAAGCTGGCCAAGGCCCACTACCTTTGCATCAACATCGAGTGCAGCAAGGAAGTGCTGGCCGAGTTGGAAACCGGCTTCCGGTTCAACGACGCTGTGCTGCGCCACCTGACGGTGCTCAAGAGCAAGGCCGAGACGACCCCGTCTGTGATGATGAAGTCATCTGACCGTGAAGACCGTCGTGCTGCGCAGGAGTCAGCTGCCTGATCCGGCCGTTTGATGTTGCCCAAGCCATGCGCTCCCGATGAACAGACTGGTTCTGACGGCGCAACTGGTTGAGAAAAACGCGTTGCGCTACACCCCTGCTGGCTTGCCAGCACTCGATTTCGGCCTCAGGCATGAATCGCAGGTAACGCAAAACGGCGCGCCGCGCCAGGTGTCGATGGACATCAAGGCGCGCGCAGTGGGCGACATCACGGATGCGCTGAATGGTCTGGAACTCGGAAGCACTCACGGCTTTGCCGGCTTCCTGGGATCTCAGCGCAACGGCAAGGGCGTCGTTTTCCATGTGACCGAACTGGACTGAAGTCCGAACGGTTTCGATTCTCGAATTGAATTTGACAGAGGTTTGATATGCCACCACCCCGCGGTAAAGGTAAGTTTTCCAAGGATCGCAAGCCCAAGCGCAACCAGCAATCGCTGCTGTTCCGCCGCAAGCGTTTCTGCCGGTTCACCGTCACTGGTGTGACCGAGATCGACTACAAGGACGTCGAAACACTTCGTGATTTCATCGGCGAGAACGGCAAGATAACGCCGGCTCGACTGACTGGAACCCGCGCTTTCTTCCAGCGCCAACTGACCACCTGCATCAAGCGGGCGCGTTTCCTGGCGATGCTGCCGTACAGCGACCAGCACCGCGTCTGAGGACACCCACATCATGCAAATCATCCTGCTGGAAAAAGTGGCGAATCTGGGTGACCTGGGCGACGTCGTCAAGGTCAAGGACGGCTATGCCCGCAACTTCCTGATCCCGAGCCGTGCCGCACGTCGTGCGACCGCCGCTGCGATCAAGGAGTTCGAGGTCAAGCGTGCTGAACTCGAAAAGGCCGCTGCCGACAAGCTGGCCGCGGCGCAAGCCCTGGGCGAGAAGATGAGCGGTCGCACCGTTCACATCACCCAGAAGTCTGGCGTTGACGGACGTCTGTTCGGCTCGGTCACCAACAACGACATCGCCGAAGCGCTGACGCGCATCGACTTCAAGGTGGTCAAGTCGCAGGTTCGCCTGCCGAATGGGCCCCTGAAGACCGTCGGTGAACATCTGGTGTCGGTCTCCCCGCACACCGATGTCGTCGTCGAAGTCAAGGTCGTGGTGGTGGGCGAAGCCGCTTGATCACCATGCTCTGATTCGCGGACGCGGCAACCCTCGCCGCGCTCACGAAACCGCTGTCCGCCGAACCCTCACAAGGTTCGGCTGGCAGCGGTTTTTTGCTTTCTGGCCGGGAGAAGTCCGGGTCATGTTCACTTCGACAGCAGGTCACGAAGCGGCAGCGACCGCATCAGTTTCCTCGATCGCAGCCGAGTGGTTTCCCGAATGCAATTTTTTTGCATATGTATACATTGCAGTCCTCGTGACGAAAGCCGAGATACCTCCTCTGGCAGCCGATCCGCTGTGAGTTTCATTTGTTCGTGACTTCAGCCCGCCAGTTCGACTCCATCGCTTCCCATTTCAGTTTTATTGAGTTCGAATTTGAGCCAGTTGTTGAGTTGAAAGAGATCTCGGAGAGCAGTATGGGCAGTAGCAGTGCGGACCAGGTCTTTTCTGATTCCAAGGGCGTCATCCACCCCCTGTCGACTTGGGAATGTTCGTCCAGTGGCACGTCCCGCCACAGGATCGCCACGGCGCATGACATCCGCGTCGCTCGGAGAAAGTGCCGTCCGAAGCGCTATGGGATCGGTGTATCGCGCGTAAACCCTCTCATCGCAATGGCGCACGGTGCGTGCCGTTTGGTCGCCTTGACTCTGCCGCCGCCGTGCCCATCGAGCATTCGGCATCACGCAGGCGATCCTTGATTTGGATCAAGTTGATTCGCACTCGCGCTGAGTAAAACCTGCGCAAGCCAACGACTCTCGAGGTCTGCACCCATCAAGGTTGCACAGGCATTCGATGGGCTCTCAATCACAAACCTAGGACGACAGCATGGGCCTACAGATCAACATCGACAACGGCGGAACGCTGACCGACATCTGCATCATCGATGGTCAGCGGGTCGACAAGACCAAGGTGCTGACGACACCGTATGACCTCAGCAAGTGTTTCTTCGAGGGACTGGAGAAAGCCTCTGGCGTCGTCTACGGCAAGCCTGACGTGCGGCGACTGCTCGAAGAGGTCGACCTGATCCGCTACTCAACCACCCAGGGCACCAACGCCATCTGTGAGCGCAAGGGCCCTCGGCTGGGTCTGGTCGTCGATGCGAAGGGAGCGCGCCTGATCGAGGAACTGGCCGCGCACGATCCTGATGTTTACGCCGCGCTGGTCGGTGATCGGGTGGTCTTGCTCGACTCGGCGCTGGTGCTCGGCGACGACTCGCAAACGCATGTCGTCGGCGCGATCAACAGGCTGACTGCTGCGGGCGCGAGCCGCATCGTCGTGAGCTTCGGTGGCGCCGATTTCATCGCTGTCGAAAGTGCGTTCCGGAAGGTGGCGCTGCGCAAGTACCCCCGGCATCTGCTGGGTGCCGTGCCAATGCTCTACGGCAGCGACCTCAGCGTCGACAAGGACCCGGTGCGCCGGACCTGGACCGCGTTGATCAACTCGTTCCTCCACCCCGGAATGGAGGCGTTTCTGTACAACGCCGAGAACCGGCTGCGTCAGTACCGCACGAAAAACCCGCTGCTGATCTTCCGCAACGACGGCGATGCTTCCCGCGTGGCCAAGACCATCGCCATCAAGACCTACAGCTCCGGACCACGGGGTGGTGTCGAAGGCGTCAAGGCATTCTCGAAGATCTACGGCTTCACTGACGTGGTGGCGATCGACGTCGGCGGGACCACCACCGACATCTGCCAATACATCGCTGGCGGTGTGGCCGAGGATCGCCGGGGACACGTCGAAGGCATCAGCGTCTCGCTCCCGCTGTGCGAGATCGTCAGCGCCGGGGCCGGCGGCAGTTCGATCATCAAGGTCGTCGGCGGAAAGATTGTCATTGGCCCGGAAAGCGTCGGAGCCGTTCCTGGGCCAGCCTGCTTTGGGCGAGGCGGCCAGTTCGCCACCATCACCGACGCGAGCTTGCTCATGGGCTTGTTCGATCCGAAGTCGTTTTTCGGCGGTGGCATGGGCCTTGATCTGGATCGCGCCGCAACCGCGATTGCGGTCAACGTGGCCGAGCCACTGGGCCTGAAGCTGGAAGAGGCGCTGCAACAGATGGAGCTGGCCTTCGAAGCGAAGGTGGCCGCCGAGTTGCACCGTGCGACCAAGATTTCCAAGGACAGCGTGCTTCTGGCGTTCGGTGGTGCCGGGCCGCTCAATGCCTGCGGCGTGGCCGAGGTGGCGGGCATCAACCAGGTGGCCGTTCCGCAGATGGCGGCGGTGTTCAGCGCCTACGGCATCGGGACCTGCGACATCTCGCAGCGCTACACCGAATTGCTGACCCGACACGACCAGAGCGGGCTGGAAGACGCACTCGCCGTGCTCAATGCCAAGGCTGCTCGCGACATGTATGCGGAGGGATTTGACAAAGGGAGTTACGAGGTCGAAGCACGACTGGTTGCAGTCGATGCCAAGGGTGTGGAGACCAGCCATTCGCTGACCGCCACGCCGGTTTTCCCGGCCGGCATGGCTGGTGCGGCCACCATAGAACTGGAACTTGCTGCCATCAAGCGCTTGCGGGCCGGTACCGGTGCTACCGCACGGGTCAACGTGGGCTCGGCTGCAACAGCGGTTGGTGTTCGCAACATCCTGGCCCGCGGCCGCGGCCGCATCGACGTGCCGGTCTACCAACTCGCCGGCTTGAAACCCGGCGATCACGCGGCGGGCCCGGCGATTGTCGAAGAAGACTATTTCACCTGTCGCGTGCTCGAAGGCTGGACCTTCGTGATCAGCGACGCTGGCGACATCCTGTTGAACAGAAAGGCTTGAAGACCATGAAGGTTCTGATGACGGAATACCTCCGCCTCGATCTCGATGCGGAGCAATGGGAATGCCGGGTCTGCGACCACGTGATCGGCACGGCCACCAAGAGCTACAAGGAGGGCATGCTGGTGTACGACCGCGACCCTCGCGAGATTCACCCGCCGATCATTGATCCGGAGCGCTACAAGTTCACGTTCAGTCCCGACCCTGAATGGGTGCGCATCCTGGAGTACTACTGCCCGGGCTGCGGCACGCAGGTCGAGACCGAGTACGCGATACCGGGGCACCCGCCGCTGTACGACATGCAGCCCGACCTCCCCGCGCTGCGTGCGCAGTGGGCCGGGCGTGAAGAAGTGAAAGAAGGCGTGGTCGGACCGGCGGTGACCTCCGGCTCAGGCGGCCATTCCCACTGATCGATCCATCGCGAGCGGGCGCTGCCGGCGCCTGTTCTCGCGGTCCGATCGAGCGCCAGCCGCCATACAAGCAAGGAGAAATAATGCGACGCATATCAGTAGACATCGGCGGCACGTTCACAGACTGTTTTGTTGTCTGGGACGGCCAATACATCGAAGCCAAGGCGCTGACCACCCACCACAACCTGGCGCTTGGTTTCAACGAGGCGCTGGAGAAAGCCAACAAGGTGCTCGGCCTCGAACTTGAGACGATCCTGTCGCAAGTCGACTCGGTGCGCTATGCCACCACGCTGGGCACCAACGCGCTGATCGAACACAAGGGACCGAAGATCGGGATGCTGGTCACCGCAGGCTTCGAAGCCACGGTGCCGCTGAGCCGTGCGCGCGGTTACGGTGATGGCTTGGACTCGCTGGCCCAGCAAGACATGCCCAATGCGCAGCGCCCGGCGCCGCTGGTGGCGGCTCACATGATCTACGGCGTACGCGAGCGGATGGATTTCCAGGGCAAGCTGGTGATGCCGCTGGACGAAGAGGATGTGCGCCGGCAGATCCGTTCGCTTGTGAATCGCGGCGCGCAAATCATTGTCGTGGCGCTGGTTAACAGCGTGGTCAACCCCTTGCACGAGCAGCGCATCGAAGAAATTCTGTTTGAAGAGTACCCATCGCACCTTCTGGGCGCGATCCCAATCATCCTGTCGCACCAGGTGGCGGGACGCAAGGGCGAGTACGTGCGCGCCACCTCAGCAGTCGTTGATGGCTACCTGCACTCAACGATGTACCACGCGCTGTCGGCACTCGAGCAGAACTTGCGGGCGCACAAGTACGACAAGCCAATGCTGGTGATCCATAACTCCGGTGGCATGGCGCAGCTGAACTCCACCGACGCGCTGCAGACCATTCACTCTGGCCCGGTGTCCGGCATCGCGGCGTCCGAACACTTGGCGATGCAGGCCGGGCTGGGCAATGTGGTGGCCACGGACATGGGTGGCACCAGCTACGACATCGGCATCGTCGTTGAAGGGGGCGTCAAGCACTACGACTTCAATCCGGTCATTGACCGTTGGCTGGTCTCGGTGCCGATGGTGCATCTGGTGACACTCGGCGCTGGCGGCGGCTCGATTGCGGCCTACGACCGGATGTACAACACCGTGAAATGCGGACCGCAAAGCGCAGGCTCCGATCCAGGTCCGGCCTGCTACGACCGCGGTGGCATGAACCCGACCGTCACCGACGCCGACCTTGTTCTCGGCTACCTCGATGCGAAGAACTATGCCGGCGGTTCGATCCCGCTGAACCCACGTCGTGCGATCGCAGCCATTGAAGACACGCTGTGCGATGACCTTGATTGCTCGGTCATCGAAGCAGCGTTGGCGATCCGCGAGAAGGTCGACGACAACATGGCCAATGGCCTGTTCACCGAACTGCGTGCCCGTGGCTATGACCCGAAGGCGTTCACGATGCTGGCTTACGGCGGCAACGGCCCGCTGCACTGTTGCGGGATCGCACGCAACCTCGGCATCGACAAGATCCTGGCGCCGCCGCTGAGCTCGGTGTTCTCGGCCGTCGGTGCGGGCAACATGCACCAGTTGCACATCCACGAGCAGTCGCTGTACATGGTGCTGTACGACTCGAATACGCGCCATGTCTTCGACGACTACCCGCGCTTCAACAGCATCGTGGCTGAACTGAAGGAACTCGGGACGCAGGACCTGCTGCGCCAAGGCATCGAACGCAGCGAGATCCAGTACAGCCTGGAGCTGGACATGCGCTACGGTAACCAACTGGTGACCACCACCGCAGTGATTCCACAACACGAGGTGCACGGCGTTGCCGATGTGCTGGCCATCATTTCGCAGTTCTCGAACGACTACGGCAAGCGCTTCGGCGAAGGCAGTCAGGCGCCCGAAGCCGGCATCCGGATCAACACCATCCGCGTGGCAGCCTTTGTTCGGCATGAGACGGTGACCTTCGAGGACATCAAGCCGGTGGCCGCCGAGTTGCGCAAGTCGCCTCCGAAAGCGGAGACAGTGCGCAAATGCCATTTCGTGGGCCATGAAGGCGCCATCGAAACGCCGGTGTGGAACCGCGCTGCCATCGCCCCAGGCGTTCAGATTTCCGGGCCGGCGATCATCGCCTCGGAAGTGACCACCTTCCTGGTCGATCCCGGATGGACCTTCGTGGCGGCGCGCCAAGGCGCGTCATGGTTCCTGCGCGCCTGAGCGCGCATCGGAACGTTACGACCACCACCAATGAAGAGGTTGAAATGAGCGAAACCGTCAAGTCCTATGCGCCCAAGGTGCCCAGCGCGGAAGAGATTGCGCTGATCAAGAAATTCCTCAACGACACCACCCTGTTCCTCGGGCCCGACCCCGAGATCATGACCAATCATGACCTGATGCCGCGCAGTGGGGCCGAAGACGCCGCCATCGCGAAAGTCAGCGACGCGCGCACCATCGCCAAGATTCGCGATCGCATCCAAGCCGGTTGCGACGAGGGCTTCGAGATGGTCGAGCAGATGGGCGCAGCGCCTGGTGCGAAATGGGGCGACCTGATCACCGGCGTGTACTCGGCCGCGGGTGATCTGGCTATCGCCAGCTCTGGCGGCGTGCTGGTGTTCTCGGCGCTGGTGCACCACCCGATCAAGTTCATCATCAAGAACTGGGTCAACGACCCGACGGTGGGCGTGCGCGAGGGCGATGGTTTCATCCACAACGACTCGCGCTACGGCAACATCCACAACACCGATCAAAGCATGATCGTGCCGATGTTCCACCAGGGCAAGATCATCTGCTGGGTGGCCTGCACGGTGCACGAGGGCGAGAACGGCGCCATCGAGCCGGGTGGCATGCCGTCGATGGCGGAAAGCCCGTCGGACGAAGGCCTGAAGATGTGCCCGTTCCGGGTCGTCGAAAACTACCAGATCAAACGCGACATCCTGACTTTCCTGCAGAACTCGGTGCGCGAACCGAAGCTGCAGTACGAGGACATGAAGGTCAAGCTGTTTGCCTGCCTGCGCATCAAGCAGCGCATCGAGGAAACCATCCGCACCGACGGCCCCGAGTCGCTGATCTCGACGCTGCGGCTGTCGATGGAAAACGTGCGTACCGAGGTCAAGCGCCGCATTAGCGAGTGGCCTGACATGACGGTGCGCACCTACATCATTCAGGACTCGACGCTGCGCGAGAACTGCGTGGTGAAGATCAACTGCCAGCTCACCAAGACTGGTGATCGGCTGATCTTCGACTTCCGCGGCTCCAGCCCTGAATTCACGAATCGCGCCACCAACACCATCCTCGCCGGCCTCAAGGGCATGCTGTCGCAGGTGTTCCTGAATTATGTGTGGCCGGATCTGCCACGCAGCCAGGCTACCTTTGCGCCGATCGAGGTCGTCACCGACCCGCATTCGATCGTCAACAGCTCGTACGACGCACCGAACTCGCAAAGCTTGATGTCGATCTTCACCGGCTTCACTGCTGGCCAGCACGCGGTAGCGAAGTTCCTCTACAGCTGCCCAGAGAAGTACACGAAGGTGCACGCCCCCACCTTCAACATGATCAACACCTTCATCTGGGGCGGCGTCAGCCAGCACGGCGAAATTCTCGGTAACCTGTGCGCTGACCTGAACGGCATGGGTGGCGGTGCGCGCTCCGATATGGACGGCGAACACGCGCTGGCACCGATCTTTGCCAACATGGCTGACATCGGCGAGCAAGAACTGAACGAAGAGGACGTGCCCTTCTTGCAACTGGTGTCCAAGAAAATGACGATGGACGCCATTGCCCCGGGCAAATACCGCGGCGGGCAGGGCTACACGATGATTGTGGCGACCAAGGACAGCGAACAGTGGGGCTTCATGACCACGACACAAGGCGCCAAGATTCCGCCCATCCAAGGGCTGTTCGGGGGCTACGCCTGCGGGACGTATCCACTCTCGAAGGTGAAAGGCGTCGACGTCTACAAGGTGTTGCTGGATCAGCCTGATCGTTTCAAGCACTCTATCGCCGAGATCATGAACGAGCGGCCGTTCGAGAGCGCGGCCTACACCACACACCACATGGGCATGGGTTTCGAGATTTCGAAGCGTGGCGAGCTGTTCATGATTTCGCAGGGCGCCGGCGCTGGCTATGGTGACCTCTTGGAACGCGACCCTACAGCGGTGGTTCGCGACATCGAGGAAGGTCTGATGTCGCAAGGCGTGGCTGCGCGCTTGTACAAGGTGCAGTTCGATCCGGTCACGCTGGCCATCGACCATTTGGCTACCAACGCCTTGCGCGCCGCCGAACGCAAGGCCCGCATCGCACGCGGCGTGCCTTACAAAGACTTCGTCAAGACTTGGAACAAGCCGAAGCCGCCATCACTGTTCCAGTTCTTCGGGTGCTGGGGCGACGATGTGGGTACGCTCTACATGGGCAGTCCAGACATCACCCGCGATGCCAACTCACCCAAGCCCAACTACATGCGCCATCCGAAAGACGTGCGCATCGAGGAACTGGAAACACGGCTGGCGGCGCTGGGGGCCCTGAAGGAAGAGAAACAGTGAGTGGACCGTTCGCTGAACGTTTGCCCGATGCCGCAGGCAAGGGATCGATACGTGTCTGGCTGAAATCATCGGCCTACACCCGGCGCTTGTTGCTGGGTGAGGCCGGTGACCCCTGGGTCTCGGGTGCGCATTACCTCGCCTATTTTTCTCAGGCCCACGGGCTGCTCAAGCCCGACGTCGCGGTGCTGGAAGTTGGTGAGCTGTATGACGCCTGGAACGCGGCCCACAGCGGCGCGCTGGTGGCGTCACTTGGCAATCGGCGCAAGCCGGTGACCGCGCTGCGCAAGCTGCTCGAAGCCGAGGCGCCCCGCAAGCTGCTGGCTGAAGTGGTCGAAGCCGTGCTTGCGAACCTGCGTGGCCAGACACCGCTGGTGTTGTCGGTGCCGTCTCCGCGGCGCTGGACGAATCACGCCAACCGTCTGACCGGCAGCACCGACATCGAGGTGACTGCCGACGACGCCGAAGACGCGTCGATGTACCTGACCGACTTGATCCGCAGCGTCTCGGCATTTCCGATTTCGGGACTGTTGCTGGAAGAAGGGCGCGATGGCGCGGACTTCAGCGTCGAAGACCTGACGCGCTACACCTCCATCGTCAATGTCGTGCGCCACTACCGCTGGTCGCTGGCGCTGCGCTTGCCGAATGACGCACAGCCAGCGGCAGAGACGCTGGCGGATTTCGATGCCGTGATCTCGCCGGCCCTGACAGCCGTCGGCACAGCGGCCCTGGGCCGCGACATCAGCGCCGCATTTGCCAGCGGCGCGGCGGTCGCGCCTTTGCAGGGCCGGCAGTTCTACTTCGCCGAGATCGACCCGGGCTCGCGCCCGGAATCGGTGCTCGAGACCGTGGCCCGGTTGCGCGGTGGCTGATTCGGCACGTGCGCCGGTGGACCGGATTCCGGTCAACCTGCTCACCGGCTTTCTGGGCTCCGGCAAGACCACGCT
Source organism: Rubrivivax sp. (assembly GCA_027490215.1). Lineage (GTDB taxonomy): Bacteria > Pseudomonadota > Gammaproteobacteria > Burkholderiales > Burkholderiaceae_C > PBB1. Next base: position 29,241 of record JAIXYO010000054.1, on the reverse strand, counting down.
GCTGAACCACTGGGTCCACCTGCCCGCAATGGCGGGCGTGGCGGTGCTGGTCAACGAATTCGGCGAGGTCGGCATCGACCACCACCTCGTCGACACGGTTGACGAGCAGATGGTGCTGCTCGATTCCGGTTGCCTGTGCTGCGCGATGCAGGGGGACCTGATCGGTGCCTTGAAGAATCTGGCGCTGCGCGCCTCGCGGCGGGAGATCGCACCGGTCACCCGCGTCATCATCGAAACCACTGGCCTCGCCGATCCGGTGCCGGTGCTCTACACCCTGATGGAAGACAGCTTCGTTGCAGCGCGTTTTGTCTGCGACGGTGTCGCCACCGTGGTGTCGGCCACGCATGGACTGGCGCAATTGCGCGAGTTTTCCGAGGCGACCCGGCAGGTCGTTGCGGCCGACCTTCTGTTCGTCACCAAATGCGATCGGGCCACATCCGCGATGCAAAGCGCGCTGCAAGAGGCCCTGCATCAGCTCAATCCTGGCGCGCCACAGCGGCAGGTTCGTGACGGGCAGGACGATGCCTCGGCGCTCCTCTCGTGCGGGCTCTACAGCCCGACAAACAAGCTGCCGAGCCTGGCGCAATGGCTTGGTGAGGAGGCGCTGCAGCACGCAGCAGCGCAGCAGGCTGGGGGTTCGGCGTCAGGGTGGTTCCCTGGATCCGAATCGAATGCCGCGCCTGAGAACGATGAAGACGCGCCTGGACGTCCGCTGGCACAGCGCTGGCGCGAAGGTCGCGATACTCGTTCGGCGCAAGCCCATCGACGGCCCGAGGCGCACACAGCGGGCGTGAGCAGCTTCGTGGTCGTGTTCGATCGGCCAGTGCCATGGTTAGGGTTCGCTGTGACCTTGGGCCACATCCTGTCGGAGCACGGCAGGCAGTTGCTGCGCGTCAAGGGGCTGATCAATGTGGCGGGAACACTGCGCCCGCAGATCATCCAGTGCGTGCAGGGTGTGGCCTATCCGTCAGTGACGTTGCCGGCGTGGCCGAAAGAGGGACCATTTCGCGACGGCTGCAGTCGGCTGGTCTTCATTGCCCGAAACCTCGACCCGGCGCACATCGAGGCCATCCGTGCGGCGCTGGCCCAGTTGCCCACCGATGCCATCGCGCTGCGCATGAGCTCTGGCGACTCGATGCTGCCCACCCGCTGCTGGCTCTCCCAACGCATGCCTGTGAGTGCACCTGGCGCCATCGAGCACGAGGCCTGGTTCATTCAGCCCAAGCGCTTGCGCGGGCGCAGCTGACTCTCTTGATCGAACGCTGCCGCCTCGCACGATCGGTGCAGGCCGCCAGATCAAAATGCGGGTGGTGGCCGCTTCCGGCCAAGGAAAGCTGACGATGCCTGTTCAATGGTTCCCGGGTCACATGAACTCGACCAAGAAGGCCATCATCGAGCGGGTCAAGGCGATCGACGTCGTCATCGAGATGCTTGATGCTCGGTTGCCAGGTTCGAGCGGGAACCCGCTGCTGGCCGAGCTGACGCGTGGCAAGCCCGCACTGAAGGTGCTGAACAAGCAGGACCTGGCCGATCCGCAGCGCACCGCGCTGTGGATCGAGCACTTCAATGCGCAATCAGCCACCCACGCGGTGGCCCTCGATGGCCGAGCGGGTGCGCCGGTGCACCGCGTGGTCGATGCCTGCCGCGAGCTGGCGCCCCTGCGAGGCGGCATGGTCAAACCCCTGCGAGTGCTGATCTGCGGCATTCCCAACGTCGGCAAGTCGACGGTGATCAATTCGCTGGCCGGTCGCGTCGCTGCGAAGACTGGCGATGAGCCAGGCATCACCAAGCTCGAGCAGAAGATCGTCATCGCCAACGATTTCTACCTCTACGACACCCCGGGCATGCTGTGGCCACGCATCGTGGTCGAGCAAAGCGGCTATCACCTGGCCGCCAGCGGCGCGGTGGGGCGCAACGCGTTTGATGATGAGGAGGTGGCGCTGGAACTGCTTTCATCACTGCACCGCGACTACCCCGGCCAAGTCGAGCAGCGCTATCGGCTCGACGCTGCCGTTGCGCGCACTGATGATGAGCGACTCGCGGCCATCGGCCGCCAGCGCGGTGCCGTGCTGCCCGGTGGGCGCATCAGCCTGCAGAAGGCCGCCGAGATCGTGCTGCACGATTTTCGATCAGGCAGCCTGGGGCGCATCACGCTGGAGACGCCGCAGGATTGGCAGCGCTGGCAAGCCGAGGCGGCAGTGAAGGAGGCCGAGCGAGCGGCCAAACGGGAGACGAAGACGAAAGGCGGTTCCAGGTCCAGGAGCCCGGCCCCGACATCCGCAGAAGGTCAGTGAGGGGCGCCGGTCGCCGAGATCCAGCGAGAACCCGGCTTCAGTGAGCTCGCCACGGCGTCTTGCCGTTCCGCGCGCAGGGTGTCCAGCACCCGGAGCAGGTCGCCTTGCAGGCGATCGGGCGAGAGCGGTTTCAACCAGTACTCTCGCGCACCCAGGCTCATTGCCTTGACGATATCGATCGTCAGCTTGTCGGCAGTGAGGAGAATCACGCCACATTCGCCCTCTGCGATGTGTCGGCTGAGGGCGCGAACCACCTCCAAGCCGCCCATATCGGGCAGTTGCATATCCACCAGGATCACATCGGGCATGTCATCGAGCGCCGCGCGGACGCCCGAGCGGCCATCGGCGGCGAGGCGCAGTTCGACCATGGGGAATGCTGTCAGCAAGGCTTCCACCAGTTCTCTGCTTACTGGATCGTCCTCGATGCAGAGCACGGACCCGCGGATGCCGCGACGATCCGCCTCAGTTTCGTTCATGTCCATGGCGTGGCCCTCGGTCATGTGAAACGGCGCAGGAATCTGCGTCGTCAATGGTCATCGCGCTCGCAGCCAGCGGCATCGGTGCTTCCCCTCGTTTCTGGGTTTGCACAAGTAACAAAAAACTCAAATTCCCGCACCACAGTTGCGCAGCGGGCCCAATGTCCAGGATCGAGACCGACTGTCCGGCTGCCGCAGCGTTTTCGCTTGGCTCACGGCCAGCGCCTTTTGACAAGCAGGCGCTCTACTACTTGCAAGCGTGCCAATGTCAAGCAGAATCAGTCTGCCATGGTGAAAACCGCTTGTCCTGCGGGTGAATCACGTACGAGGAGATGCACGCATGTCTGGAACCTTCAGCCGACGCCGGCTCTTGGGCGGTGCCGCCACCGGCCTGGCAAATGCCGCGCTGCCATTCACCCTGACTGGCAATGCGCATGCTGCAGGCTCGCCCATCCTGCTTGGCGTGCCGACCTCGCAGACGGCGGCGGCTGGCGTTGCCGACGATCTCGATCATCTGAACGGCACCACGCTCGCGATGGAGGAGATCAACGCGGCTGGCGGCATCCTCGGCCGACCGTTGAAGCTGTTCGTCACCGACGTCGACAAGCTTTCGCCCGAAAGCTGCCAGCAAGCCATCGCGGCCTGCGTCGATGCGAAGGTGCATGCGATTTCCAATGCGTTCCTGTTCGTGCCGATCCCGGCGATGGACGCTTCGGCCAAGTACAAGGCACCTTACCTGCAAGGCAACACCCAGCGCGCCGCCACCGAGGCCGTCAAGGCCAACCCGGCCAAGTACAGCCACGTGTTCCAGACCGACCCGTCGGAGGTGCATTACGGCTACACCTATCCGTTGTGGCTGCAGGCCATGGAAGACTCCGGCAAGTGGAAGCCCAAGAACCGCAAGGTGCACATCGTTCAGGAGCAGGTTGCCTACTGCCAGACGATCTCGAAGGCTGCGCAGACCGCGCTGAAGAAAAGCAGGTTTGAACTTGCTGCTGTCACCGACATCCAGTTTCCAGTGCAGGACTGGGGCCCGGTCATCCGCAAGCTCAAGGAGGTCGATGCCGGCGCGATCATGATCGACCACTGGGTCGCCGCCGAGTACGCGGCCTTCTGCAAGCAGTTCCGAGCCAACCCGGTGAAGGACTCGCTCGTCTATCTGCAGTACGGACCGTCGCAGCCCGAGTTCCTGACGCTGGCCGGTGAAGCCGCCAACGGTTTCTGCTGGAGCACGGTGCTCGGGGTCTACGCCGACGCCAGGGGGAATGCCTTCCGCGCGAAATACAAGAAGCGCTTCCCGGGAATCATGGGGCTGGTGTACACCGGCAATGGCTACGACATCGCCTACTACCTGAAGGCGGCGTGGGAGGCGACCAGGGATCCGAACAACTTCAAGGCCGTGTGCGACTGGATTCGTGCAAATCCATACCGCGGTGTCTGCGGCCTGATGGACATGCGCAACCCGTGGCAGGAAGGCGCGCATTTCCCGGACAACGGTTACGACGTTACCGCCAAGGAGCTCGAAAAAGGCATGAGCCAGCTCTACGTGCAGGTGCAGAACCGCGAGCACAAGATCATCTACCCGTACGAGATCAAGGAGTCTGGGCTGATCAAGGCACCATGGTGGAGTTGAGCGGGGCAACGCTGTTTGCTTGCCAGGATATCCACCTTGATCTCGGTGGGCGCGAGATCCTGCACGGCATCGATCTCGCCGTCGATCGTGGTGAGGTGCTCGGCATCATCGGCCCGAATGGCGCAGGCAAGACCAGCCTGTTCGAGGTGCTCTCCGGTCGCTTGCAGCCCAAACGTGGCCGTGTGCTGTTCGACGGCCGAGACATCACCCGCCTGCCGCTGTATGCCCGTGCTCGTCTGGGCATTGGCCGCACCTACCAGACACCAGTCGTGCCTGACGAACTGACCGTCGGCGAGACCTTCAAGGCCGCCCGCCAGGCCTATGCGCCGTTCCTCACCCGCTTCGATGCGGAGTACGGTGCCGAGTTGATCGGCTTCAAGGTGTCACCCGACGTCCCCACCGTCAAGCTCGAGACACTGAACCGTCGCAAACTGCTGCTGGCCTGTCTGCTGATGCGCCGCCCCAAGCTGCTGCTGATGGACGAGCCGGCAGCCGGGCTGATCAACTCGGAGGTTGACGAGATCGACCATCTGATCCGCCTGCTTTCCAAGGAGATGAACATCACCGTGGTGATCGTCGAGCACCGCATCGAGTTGCTGGAAACCATTGCCGATCGGGTGATGGTCATGGACGCCGGCGAGACCATCTCGCAAGGTACGCTGGCCGATGTGTTGTCCGATCCGAAGGTGCATGCCGCCTACTTCGAGAGCGTCGTCGAAGGCAGCCTCGATGAGTGAGCGTGCCCCTGTGCTCCGCGTAAAGGGTCTGTCGGCCGGTTACGGACCGCTGCGGGTGATTCACGACCTCGACCTGATCGTTCATGCCGGCGAGCGCGTCGGTCTGGTCGGGCTGAACGGCCATGGCAAGTCGACGCTGTTCTACGCCATTGCAGGCCTGACAGGCTGGCAGCGGGGCTCGATCTGCCTCAACGGCGTCGAGGTGGGGCGCACCCGCAGCCAGGGGCCCGGTCGCTACACGCACTTGGTGGTGCGCCAGGGCTTGGCGCTGATTCCTCAGGGCGACGAGATCTTCCATGGCCTGACGGTCGAGGAGCATCTTGATTCCGGAGCGTTCACGCCGCGTGCGTGGAAGGAGCGCGCATCGCGCAAGGAGCGGATCCTGGACATCTTTCCGCCATTGCGCAAGCTGATGCGCATCCCGGTTGGCCGACTGTCCGGCGGCGAGCGCCGCATGGTGTCGATCGGCCGCGGGCTGATGGCTGAAGCCGCGCTGTTCCTCGTCGATGAACCCTCGCTCGGCCTCGCGCCCAAGATCGGCAAGGGCGTGATGGACGCACTGATCGCGGTCGATCTCGGGCAGTCGGCGATGGTGATCGCCGAGCAGAACGTGGCTCTGCTCGAAGGCCGTGTTGATCGGGTGATCGGCATGCATGCGGGCAAGCTCAAGGGCGAGGCCGCTGCGGCGATGTCGTTCCACGCCGTACGTCACGACTGAAAGGGCGACTCGCATGGACCTCTTCTTCATCCTGTCGAACGCCCTGGTGTTGACCTGCATCTACGGCACGCTGGCAATCGGCATTTCGATCACCTGGTCGAGCGTCGGGCTGATCAACCTGTCCTACGGCTTCATCTTTGCTTTTGCAGGCTATGGCGCCTGGTATGCGGCGCAGGTGCTGTCGGAAAACGGTGCGGTGGTGCTGGCCGCTGGCGTGCTGTCGGGAGCACTCGGCGGCGTACTGGTCTGCGCGCTGGCGTTCATCCCGATCCATGACAAGCCCAACTTCACCGTGCGGGGCCTGATCGCGACGCTGGCGATCAGCCTGATCGGCACGCAGGGACTGATGTGGTGGTTCGGCCCGCGTTCGAAGAACCTGCCGGAAATCTTCGGCAGCTGGAGCGTGATGGTCGGTGACACCGCGCTGACTGCCGACAAGGTCGGCAACGTGCTGACATCGCTGGTCTTCGTCGCGGCTGTCGTGCTGTGGATGCGCTCGAGCCGACGCGGGTTGGAGATACGGGCGATGATGATGAACCCGCACGCCGCATCCATCGTCGGCATCGGCGTGCGGCGTACCGGCTTCTATGTGATGGCGATCACCGGCGGCATGGCCGGGCTGGCGGCGGTACTGCTGTCGCAGACCTATTACATTTCGCCCTTCGGCGGTCTGACGCCGATGATCAAGGGGGTCAGCATCGCGCTGTGCGGTGGCCTCGGCAGCGTGCAGGGTGCGGTGATCGCGGCAGCCATCCTCGGATTGAACGAGGCGATCACCAGCGTCGTGCTCGGTGGGCAGTATGTGCTGATCACTCAGTTCATCCTGATCATCGCGATCCTGCTGGTGCGCCCGCGCGGCATTGCCGGCATCCTGGACCGTGCGCGGGAGGCCTGAGCATGACCAGGCTGTGGCGCAACCCTTTGGCAGACTGGGGCGTTTCCGGCGCCGAAGTGCCCGTGCCGATCGCACCGCACCGGCCGCCGCAGGAGCCATGGGACGAGACACGCGAATCGCGCACGCCGTTGCTGCCGGTCGGTCGTTTTCGCCGCTACTACAAATGGCCCGGGCACGGCGGCTGGACGTGGCGCCGCCTGCGCTACTGGCCAACCAGGCGGCGCCTGCTCGACATCCGCGGTGAGTACAACCCGAAGACGCTGCGCCGCGAGAAGACCATCGTCGACAAGAGGCCGATCTGGTGGGTGATGGCGCTGTGCTTCCTGTTCATCGCGCCCTGGCTGATGCCGATGGACTACCAGAGCACGCTGCTGACCGCAGGCTCGACCTTCCTGATCTACGCGGCGATCAACCTGTGCTGGATGCTGATCATCGGAACGGCTGGTATCTATTCGCTGGCCACCTATGCCGTGGTCGGCGCTTCCGCCTTCGGCAGTGCCTACCTGTCGATCCAGTATGGCCTGCCCTGGTACCTGCTGCCGGTGGTCGGCTCGTTCATCGGGCTCGCCTTCGGTGCGGTCATCGCCATTCCGGCGACGCGGCTCGACGGCTTCTACTACGCACTGCTGACACTGGGGCTCAACGAACTGTGCCGGGTTTACGCGCTGCAGTCGAAGCTGTTCGGCTCGTCGACCGGTGGGCTGTACGGCGCGTCTTCTTACATTCCCGAGAGCTGGGACGACGCCAGCCAGTCGCTGCTGTCGTACTTCGCCTGCCTGCTGCTGATGGTGCTGGCGCTGGCGTTGTTCCGCTTCGTCAACGGCAAGCGCATCGGCCGCATCCTGCGCATGGCGCCCGAGAAGCGTGAAGCCTTCGCCGAAGCGACCGGCGTCAACTTCCGGCAGGCCCGCGTGATCGTGTTCATCGTCTCGTCGGCCGCGCTCGGCTTCATCGGCGGCTTCTACAGCAGCCACTACCGCGGCGTGTCGTTCTCGATCTTCAGCTTCGACACCGTGCTGCTGGGTGTGGCGATGCTGGTGATCGGCGGCATCGGCCGGGCCGAGGGTGCTGTGGCAGGCGCAGCCATCGTGATCTTCCTCGACAAGGTGCTGATATCGCTGGGGCCGGTGCGGCTGATCATCATCGGCGTGATCATGCTGGCCGTGGTGCTGCAGCTCAACGGCGGGCTGTTCGGCATCAAGTCGCAGTTCCGCGCGTGGCGCGACAAGAAGAAGAGTGAACGACGTTCGACCCGTTCCGAGAAAGGAGGCGAGATGCTGCCCGAAGAAGCCACCGAGACCCGCGACAAGGACCAGATCTACTGGCGCCGCTACGACAAGATGCAGCGCGACTACCTGAAGAAGCTGGTGTCGCCCGAGGTCATCGAGGAACATGCCCGCAGCCCGCTCGGCCAGCACAGCGAAGCACTCGAGCGGCTCCTGCTGTACTTCCGCCGCGCGCCGATGTCCGACAAGTACGCGATCATCACCGTCGAGGCATTCAAGGCCTACCGCATCGTGGCCTTGTCCGGCCAGCGCGGCGTCGCGCCTCGGCTGGTCGAGGAAAAGACCTATGCCTCGCCTGAAGCGGCTTACCACGGCGTCTTCATGCGGCGCGTCCAGGACCTGCTTGAGTCCTGAACTCCATTAGATTCAATCACATCAATCACCATGGCCCAGGTCAAGTTGTTTGGCTACGCCAGCAAGATCTCCGTGAAGCCCGGAGACACCGTCGATTTCCACGTCAACGCCGACGGAACCTCTCAGGCGCAGGCGCAATTGGTTCGGCTGATCCACGGCGACCAGCATCCCGACGGCCCGGGCCTCATCGAGGAAGAAATCCACTGCGAAGGCAATGGCGCATGGGTGGTGCGCAAGCAGTACACCCAACTCGGCTCCTTCCTCGAGGTGGCGGACCCTGAGGGGCGCCTTGCCCTCGCGGGCAGCCTGACGATCTGTGCCTATGTGTTTTCGAGCCTGCCCTTGGCGGGATTGCGGCAGTCGCTGATCGGCCGCTGGCACAACCAGCGCAACGTCGGCTATGGCCTCGGGATCACGCAGCAGGGGCACCTCGAATTCTGGGTCGGGCAGGGCGATGAGGTCGACTACGTCAAGGCCGAGGTGCCGCTGCTGCCCGAGCACTGGTACTTCGTTGCGGTCAGTTTCGATGCGGCCTCGGGCCGCGCCACTATTCACCAGGAAAGCGTGGCGAACCGCTATAACAGCCTGCTAGGCGCGGCGAGCCCGGTCGACTGCCGTTCGCATGTCAGCGAGCGCTTTCGCTTCAGGCAGACACACTTGCCCGACACCCCGTTCCTGATCGCGGGTTCGCGCGACTGGCACGAGACGCGCGGCCACTTCGTCTCGCAGACCTTCTGCGGCAAGATCGACCGGCCTGCCGTCTTCAGCCGCGCGCTGGAATGGGACGAACTGGCCGCCATCATGAAGGGCGGCGCCCCTGGCCGCGATGGCCTCGTCGCCTTCTGGGACACGACGGCTGGCTACACGGACCAGGGCATTGGTGACACCGTGGTCGACGTTGGCCCGCACGGCCTGCATGCGCAGGGCTATAACCGCCCGGTGCGCGCGCAGACTGGCTGGAACTGGAGCGGTCGAAACGACTGCTTTCGCCTTGCGCCTCATGAGTACGGCGGCATCGAGTTCCATTACGAGGTGATGATCTCGTCGAACTGGGCGGTGACACGCAGCGTCACGCTGCCCGCGGTCCTGAAGAGCGGCGCCTATGCGATGCGGCTGCGCGCAGGCGATGGGCGCGGCCTGGCCGAGGAATACATGGTGTTCTTCGTGCGTGCCGCCAAGCCGCGCTCGCCGATCGCCTTCTTGTTCCCGACCGCGAGCTACCTGGCCTACGCGAACGAGCACCTGAGCTTCGATGCGCAGATCATCCAGCCGATGACCGGCCAGCCGCCGATCGTCACCGAGATCGACATCGAGATGGTCAAGAGCAAGGAGTTCGGCCTGTCCACCTACGACGCCTGGGAAGACGGCAACGGCGTGTGCTACAGCTCCTACCATCGGCCGATCGTCAATATGCGTCCGAAGCACCGCATCTCCAGCATGGGCATCACCTGGCAGTTCCCGGCGGACCTGTCCATCGTCGCCTGGCTGGAGCACAAGGGCTACGACTACGAGGTGCTGACCGACGAGGACCTCCACCGCGACGGCTTGGCAGCGCTGAATCCTTACCGCTGCGTCATCTCCGGTACGCATCCGGAGTACTACTCGGAGGTCATGCTCGATGCCACCGAGGATTACATCGCCGGCGGCGGGCGCTACATCTACATGGGCGGCAATGGCTACTACTGGAATGTTGCGTTCCGCCCCGATGAACCATGGGTCATGGAGGTGCGCAAGCTCGACTCGGGCATGCGCGCCTGGAATGCGCGGCCCGGCGAGCACTACCTCGCGACCACCGGCATGAAGAGCGGGCTGTGGAAGAACCTGGGCCGCGCGCCGCAGAAGCTGGTCGGTGTCGGCTTCATCGCTGAAGGCTTCGAGAGCAGCCGTCCGTATCGGCGTATGCCCGACAGCTACCACCGCACGGTCGACTGGATCATGAAGGGCGTGTCCGGCGAGATGATCGGCGAAGGTGGCCTGGCGCACGGCGGAGCGGCAGGCATCGAGCTCGACCGCTATGACCTGAGCCTGGGCACGCCGCCACATGCCCGCATTCTGGCGTCGTCGGGTGGCCACAGCGACAACTACCTGCTCGCGATCGAGGAGGTGCTCTACCCGTATCCAGGCCTCAGTGGTTCGCAGGACTACCGCATCCGCGGCGACATGGTGTATTTCTCGGCGCCGAACCAGGGCGCCGTGTTCAGCGGCGGCTCGATTGCCTTCGGGCAGGCGCTGCCGATCAACGGCTTCGACAACAACGTATCCACCGTGCTCGCCAACGTCGTCGATGCGTTCATCAAGCCGGGCAGCTTGCCGGGCGGGATGTGGGTGGATGCCGAAAAGCAGTGGCGCTGAGCCTGCCGCCCGCGCGTCATTCCTTGAGCGTCACGCCCAGCAGGCGATGAAGCCGTGTGCTCGTCGTGGTGTACTGCACCTGCACTGGTCGATCGGGGAAGACAAGGGCGGCTGCTGCATAGGCGGCCATCGTCGCCTCATGGAATCCGCAGACGATCAGCTTCTTCTTGCCCGGGTAGGTGTTCACGTCACCAACTGCGAAGATTCCCCGCACGGTGGTTTCGAACTTCTCGGTATCAACCACGACTTGCTTGCGTTCGAGCTGCACGCCCCAATCGGCAATCGGCCCGAGCTTCGGGCTCAGGCCCCACAGTACCAGTAGCAGGTCGGCGGGTAGCGAGGTGGTGGCGCCGTCCGTGCCGCTGACCTTCAGATGCGTGAGTGAGTCGCCCTTCACCTCGAAACCGATCGCCTGACCGGCGACGAACCGCATGTGTCCTGCGGCGCAGGCAGCGCGCATCTGGTCGATCAGCGCGGGCTCCGCCTTGAACGCGTCGCGGCGGTGCATCAGCGTGACGCTGGCAGGCCGATCGACCTGCGCACCGGCAAGCGCCAATGCCGTTTCCAGCGCCGCATCGTCTTCGCCGAGCACGATCACATGCTGACCGGTCGTTAGCGGGATGGCATCCCCGCTGTGAAATACCTGGCGACCCATGAAACGCTCGAGGCCGTCGAGCTTCAGGTGCCGAGGCACGAAGGACCCGACGCCGCCCGCGATGAAGACCGTGCGAGCGCTGAAGCAGTTGCCCGACGATGTCTCGATCTCGAAGCGCCCGTTCGACGCGAGGGTAACGCTGCCGACCTGCTGAGCCAGATGAAACGTCGGCGCCATCGGTGCGATCTGCGTGAGCAATCGATCGACCAACTCACGGCCAGTGCACACCGGCACCGCGGGGATGTCGTAGATCGGCTTGTCGGGATACAGCGCCAGGCACTGGCCACCGGGGGCTGGCAGGCTGTCGACCACCTGGCAGGTGATTTCGAGCAGGCCGAGCTGGAAGACCTGGAACAGGCCGACCGGACCTGCACCGATCACCAGTGCGTCGGTGTGGATCGGTGCAGTGTCGGAGTTCAGCGGATCAGTTCCGACAGCTTGCCGGTCTTGTCTTTCCACTCGTCGGCATCGGGCAGGGGCATCTTGCGCTTGGTGATGCTCGGCCAACCGATGCGCGAGAGCTCGGCATTCAACTTGATCATGTGCTGCTGGTCGCCGGGCACGTCTTCCTCCGGCATGATCGCGTTGACCGGGCACTCGGGAATGCACACAGCGCAGTCGATGCATTCGTCCGGATCGATCGTCAGGAAGTTCGGACCTTCGCGGAAGCAGTCGACGGGACACACATCCACGCAGTCGGTGTATTTGCAGCGGATGCAGGATTCGGTGACGACGTGGGTCATGACGGTGACTCGGTGAAGCTGCGAGAGCAGGGTTGAAAGATGGACGGATGCCAACGCATCCGTTCAAGATTTTACGTGTTCAGGGATGCTGCCAAAGGCGCCCAGGCCGTGTCACTGGCAGACGCTCTGACATCGTTCAGTGGGCGAGCTCCGGCACCGACCACGACCACGGCCGGCCGCCCTGCATGCAGCAGACTGGCTCGACCCAAGGTGCCAACCGTGTGATCGCTGCTGAGTTCATCAGGCCAGCCAGCCCGCGACACGACGCAGACCTCGGTCTCGCTCGACCAGCCGGCGCGCACCAGCTTGCGTGACAGGGCGCCGAGCTGCTTGCCGGCCATGTAGAACACCTCGGTGTCGGCATGCCCACTCGAGTGAAAGGCATCTGTGCCCGTGGCGGTCATCGCCGTGGCGAAGCTGACGCTGCGGCCTGCGCCGCGCCGCGTCAGCGGGCGCTGCGCTGATGCGGCGGCGGCCAGTGCGGCAGTCACGCCAGGCACCACCTCGCAGGCGATGCCTGCGGCGGCCATGCCCTGCAGTTCTTCTTCCAGCCGGCCGAACACGCTGGGGTCACCACCTTTGAGCCTGACGACCAGGCCACCGGCGCCCAGTTCACGGGCGGACTTGATCAGCAGCGCGTTGATGGCTTCCTGCCCCGTGCTGTCGGCAAAGCCGCGCTTGCCCACGTGCAGCCAGCGCGCCTGCGGTGCCAGCTCGCGCAGCGCAGGGTCGGCCAATGCGTCACTGAGCACCACGTCGGCCTGCGCCAGGCGCTGTGCGCCGCGCAACGTGATCAGATCAGCCTGACCTGGACCTGCGCCGACGAACGCCACGCGGGCAGCGGGTGCTGCTGCGAAGGTGGGCGTGGCGGCCATCGTCAGGCGGTAGCGGCCTGCACCAGCAGTGCGCCACTGGTGCGGTTGGTGGTGGGGTCGACCACGATCAGCGAACCACCACTGCGGTTGGAGGCATAGGCTTCCACCGGCAGCGGCTGCTGCGTCTCGACGATCACTCGGCCGATTTCATTGACGCCCAGATGATGCGCTTCGGCGACATCCAGGGTGTGGATGTCGAGTCGGTTCTCGATGCTGGCGATACGTGCCTGCACCCAGCGGTTGCCGTGGCGCACCCAGTACTTGCGGCCCACCACCGCGGGCTCGGTGTCCAGCCAGGCCAGCGTGGCGGCGAAGCTCTGCCGCCCGGTGACGCTGTTTGGTGTCGCGATCCAGTCGCCACGCGACACATCAAGCTGCCGGTCGAGCACGACACCGGCCGACCAGCCGGCCTCGGCGTGAGCCACCACACTGCCTGCCAACCGCACTTCCGCAACCACAGCACGTTCACCGCTCGGGAAGATCTGCACCTCGTCGCCGGCCTTGACACTGCCGTGCGAAATTCGACCAAAGAGACTGCGCGGCTGGTGGCCGACGCCGGTGTTGCCATCGCCATCGTCCCTGGCGACGTATTGCACCGGGATCAGCAGGTCCCCTTCGGTGCGCTCCTGCGCAACCGGCAGCGATTCGAGCAACTGCAGCAGCGTGGGTCCGTGGTACCAGGTGCTCCAGTCAGTGTCGTGAGTGACGACGGTCTGCGTGACGTTGTCACCGCGCAAGGCCGATACCGGCACGATACCGGCCACGGTGATGCCAGCCGCCTCGGCAAATGAACGCAACGCGACGCTGACCGCATCGAACGCCTGCTGCGGATCGGCCACCGCATCGAGCTTGTTGACCGCGAACACGATGCTCGGCACGCGCAGCAGGTGGGCCAGCAGCGAGTGGCGTCGCGTTTGGGGCAGCAGCACCAGTGGCGATTGATGGGTATCGAGCTTGGTGATGTCCACCAGCACCACGGCCGCATCGCTGCCAGCGGCGGCGGTCACCATGTTGCGGGTGTACTGCTCGTGGCCTGGCGCGTCGGCGATGATGAATTTGCGGTGCTTGGTCGCGAAGTAGCGGTAGGCCACGTCGATCGTGATGCCCTGCTCACGCTCGGCTTCGAGACCATCGGTCAACAGCGACAAATCGATCGGTGCGCCGGCCGCCTTCTTTTCCAGCGTGTCGAGCTGGTCGGCCAGGATCGCCCGGCTGTCGAACAGCAGGCGGCCGATCAGCGTGCTCTTGCCATCATCGACGCTGCCGGCGGTGAGGAAGCGCAAGGCGCGGTGGTCTTGGATTGGTGGGGTGCTCATCAGAAATAGCCTTCTTTCTTGCGCCGCTCCATCGAGGCGTCGGAGGTGCGGTCGTCCATGCGGGTCGCGCCGCGCTCGCTGACGGTCACCTGCAGTGTTTCAGCGACGATCTCGGTGGCATTGGCCGCCGGGCTTTCGACGGGGCAGGTGCAGGTCATGTCGCCGACGGTACGAAAGCGCACCTGCGCGGTCTCGATGGTCTCGCCGGCCTCAGGTGGTGTCACCTCGGTCAGTGGCACCAGCAGGCCCTTGCGACGGATCACCTGGCGGTCGTGCGCAAAGTACAGGCTCGGCAGCGGGATGTTCTCGCGCGCCAGGTACAGCCACACATCGAGCTCGGTCCAGTTGCTGATCGGGAAGGCTCGCATGTGCTCGCCGGGCTTGATGCGGGTATTGAACAGCGTCCACAGCTCTGGGCGCTGCTCCTTCGGCTGCCACTGGCCGAAGCTGTCGCGGTGGCTGAAGATCCGCTCCTTCGCGCGCGCCTTTTCCTCGTCGCGGCGGGCGCCGCCCATCAGCACATCGAAGCGGTGTTCCTCGATGGCTTCGAGCAGCGCCACGGTCTGGTGGCCGTTGCGCGATTCGAGCGGGTGCGCCAGGCGCACCGTGCCGCGCTTGATCGAATCTTCGAGGTGCCCCACCACCAGCCGCTCGCCCATCTCGGCCACGCGCTTGTCGCGGAACTCGATCACTTCCGGGAAGTTGTGGCCGGTGTCGACGTGCAGCAGCGGGAAGGGCAGGCGGCCCTTGAACTCATTGGGGTTGTCGGCGCTGACCTTGGTCTTGAAGGCCTTTTCGGCCAGGCGCAGCACCACGCACGAATCCTTGCCGCCCGAGAACAACAGCGCGGGGCGTTCGAACGCGGCGACGGTTTCGCGCAGGATGAAGATGGCTTCTTCTTCCAGCCAGTCGAGGTGAGTCTGATCCAGCTCGGGCAGCAGTTGCTGCACGGTCGTGGCGGCGTTCATCGTTTGTCTCCGATCATCGATACGGCGCCTTCCGGCGCGTGTTCCTTGACGTGCAGGCCGCATTCCTTGGCCTTCTCGTCCTCCCACCACCAGCGGCCAGCGCGGAAATCCTCGCCCACCGCGATGGCGCGGGTGCACGGGGCACAGCCGATGCTGGGCATGAATTCGTCGTGCAGCGGGTTGTAGGGAACGTCGTTGGCAGCGACGTGATGCCAGACGTCGTTCCAGCTCCAGTCGGCCAGCGGGTTGAACTTGATGCGGCCCTGGCCATCGTCCTCGCTGAAAGGCACCACCGCGCGGTTGTTCGACTGCTCACGGCGCAGGCCGGTGACCCATGCGCTGCGGCCGGCCATCATTCGCCCCAGCGGCTCCATCTTGCGGATACCGCAGCAGGCCTTGCGCAACGCCAGGCTCTGGTACATCGCATCGTTGCCGTTGAGGGCCACGAAGTGAACCGCCGATTCATTCACCGGCTTGAACACCGCGACGGACAAGCCGTAGCGCTGTTCGATGCGCGGGATCAGCGCCAGCGTTTCCGCGTGCAGCATGCCGGTGTCCAATGTCGCGATCGCGATGCCCTTGTCGCCACCCAGGCTGTGACGGGCGATCAGGTCGGTCAGCACCATGTCCTCGACGCCAAGGCTGGTCGATTGCACGACGCTGCCGCCGTGGGCTGCGGCGGCTTCCTTCAGTACCTCGACGGTGTGGGCCAGTCGATCTTCAAAGCCGTCTGTCTTGCGTGCGTACAGGTCGATCGCGCTCATATCGACGCTCCCGCATTCAGGTAGCCGTTGGCGCCGTCTGACGAATCATTCGCAGGACGCGCGAAACGCGGGCGGTGCTCCTGAACATCGCCCTGGTAGAAGCCGGGGAAGAAGGTCAGCGCGCGCTCTGCCGCTTCGCGCGACTGGTCGGCGCGCAGCACCACCGCGTCGAAGCCGGTGCGCTGCAGCAGCGGCAGCATATCGACCAGCACCTCACCGAGTGCGCGGATCTCGCCGACAAAGCGGTAGCGGGAGCGCAGCAGGTGCGCCTGGCTGTAGGCGCGACCGTCCACCCACTTCGGGAAGCGCAGAGCGATCAGACCGAGCCGCGGCAGATCGGCCTCCACGTCGCGGACATCCTGATCGTTCTCGAGGATCACACCCACCGGCACGCCGGCGGGCCAGTGGTGGCAGACGCTGTGCCATTGCAGCCAGGTCAGCAGCAGGTTCGGCTTCGGGGTGATGGTGACCATCGGGCCGTCGTCGCCATGGACCGTGCGCCAAGGGTCTTGGGGGGTGTGGATGAATCGCATGGTGCTGGTTCTTAATCGGCGCTGGCGGTGTCGGCCGGCAGCTCACGCGCTGTGGTGCGGCGCACGGCATTGGTTGCTGCCTTGAACGGGTCGAGCCCGATGCGCTTGACGGTGTCGATGAAGCGTTCGCTGCCCTGGCGCTGTGACAGGTAGGTGTTGATCAGCGCCTCGACCGCATCGGCGGCTTCGTCGGCGGCGAACGACGGCCCGATCACCTTGCCGGCCAACGGGCCGCCGCTGATCGCCGACCCGTCGGAGCCGCCGAGCGTGAGCTGATACCACTCGGCACCGTCCTTGTCGACGCCGAGGATGCCGATGTGGCCGCTGTGGTGGTGGCCGCAGGAGTTGATGCAGCCGCTGATATGCAGGTCGATGTCGCCGATGTCCCAGAGTTCATCGAGATCCTGATAGCGCTCGGTGATCTCGGCGGCCAGCGGGATCGAGCGCGCGTTGGCGAGAGCGCAGAAATCGCCGCCGGGGCAGGCGATCATGTCGGTCAGCAGGCCGATGTTCGGCGTCGCGAAGCTGGCGCTGCGTGCTGCCTCCCACAGCGCCGGCAGATCACTTTCGAGCACCCACGGCAGCACCAGGTTCTGGTCGTGCGACACGCGCAACTCGCCGTGGCTGTAGCGATCGGCGAGGTCAGCAGCCAGCTCCATCTGCGCGTCGGTGATGTCACCCGGGGCCTGGCCCGTGCGCTTCAGCGACAGCGTGACCGCGCGGTAGCCGCTCAGCTTGTGCGCGTGCACATTGCGTTGAATCCAGCGGCCATAGCTGGCTGGCAGATCGGCAGGCATCGGGATGCCGGTCGAGGGGCGCGCGGTGACGCCGGCGGGGATCACGAAGCTGGCATTGACGCGGTCGAACTCCGACTGCGGAATGATGTGCGCCGTGCCGTCGACATCGCGCTCAAGGATGTCCTTGAACTCGGCGTTCACGTCGTCGACAAAACGCTGGCCCTCGGCCTTGACCAGGATCTTGATGCGCGCCTTGTAGATGTTGTCGCGTCGGCCGTAGCGGTTGTAGACGCGCACCACCGCTTCGATGAAGACGAGGATCTGCTGCCAGGGCAGGAATTCGCGGAACACCGTCCCGATGACCGGCGTGCGTCCCATGCCGCCGCCGACCAGAACCTTGAATCCGACTTCGCCCGCGGCGTTCCTGACCAGGTGCAAGCCGATGTCATGCCAGCCGATCGCAGCGCGGTCTTCGCTGGCGCCCGTGACGGCAATCTTGAACTTGCGCGGGAGGAAGGCGAACTCGGGGTGCAGCGTGCTCCACTGCCGCATGATCTCGCCATAGGGACGCGGGTCGACCGATTCATCGGGCGCAATGCCCGCAAAGCAATCGCTGGTGATGTTGCGGATGCAGTTGCCGCTGGTCTGGATGCCGTGCATGTCGACGGCCGCCAACTGGTCCATCACCTCGGCGCTCTTGTCCAGCGGGATCCAGTTGTATTGCAGGTTCTGACGCGTGGTGAAGTGGGCATAGCCGCGGTCGTAGTCGCGGGCGATGCGTGCCAAGCCGCGCAGCTGCGTGGCGCTCAGTTCGCCATAAGGCACCGCCACCCGCAGCATCGGTGCGTGGCGTTGCACGTACCAGCCGTTTTGCAGCCGCAGCGCGCGGAACTCGTCATCGGGCAGGCGGCCGGCCAGGTGGCGATCGAGTTGATCGCGGTACTGCGCGGCACGCTGCCGCACGAAGTGCTTGTCGAAATCGGTGTAGGTGTACATCTTGAGGTGAGCGTCTCGATGTCGGAAATGAAGTTCAGTGGATGACCTTGCGGCCTGCGGTCACCAGTGAGCGGTAAAGCAGCGTGCGCACCAGCTTCTCGGGCATCTTGCGGGTGAATTGCGAGCCGATCGGCAAGGAGCTGAGCAGCTCCCACGCCACATGGCCCCAGGTGGCGTGGCCTATGTCTGCAACCATGGGTTGCACAGCAACAAGACAAGCCTCAAAAAGTTCAGTCGGCCACTGTAGCGATGCGCTTCAGATAGGAGAACCAAATTTTTGGACGACGCCTATGCAATTTCGATCTAAACAAAGTCGAGCGCGGGCGTCCGTCCAAAAGTGGCGACGCGACCAGCCATGAAAAAAGGGGCAGCGTGACCGCATGCCCCTGATGAATTTCTGCTGATAAGCCGTCCTCACGGACGGCCACTGAGTTGTCAGTTCAGGCTTGCTTCTTCGCGCTTCGTCGAACGCCGAACAGACCTGCCAATGCGAGACCAGCCAAGGCAAGCGAGCCCGGCTCTGGCACGTTGCCGGGCGGCGTCGGGGGCTTGGTAGAAACGAAGTTCAGTTTGAAGGCATCGTTGCCAGCATCACACGACGTGCAGGAGCCTCTATTTGCCGAATCGAAGGTGCTGATCAGCCACCAGCTAGACGCCTTCGTTGCGCCAGTTTGCACAGCGTTACCGCCGAACGCTGGAACATTGTCCGCCGCGAGATTCGAATAGCTGCCCACCAGAGACCAGCCCACCGAAGTCAGATTTTGGTGACCATCGCCCGTCAGTACTGATCCTGGAACGCTGTTTTTCACTTCGGGAGCTGTGCTGCCCAACCATTGGAAGAGTGTGATGTCTGAATCAGTGCCCTTCCAGCCGATACCGATGCTGTCCAGGATAACGCTCCCGGATGTGAAGTTAAGAAGCATCAGATCCTGTGTGCCTGGCGCTATTGAGTCGAATGCGTGATTGGGTGACGTGGCACCACGACCTTCACTGCGGCTCGCTGCCCCAAAGCCAGAACTCCCTTGGTCCGACAGGTAAGCGCTAGCGTAGTAGCTGCCGCTGGGTGCGGGGAGGAAGTCGTTGGCACTGATGATTGATTGGTTGGCGGGCGTTACCGTTACACCCCGGTCTGCAGACCATGCAGATACCGTCGCTGTGCCGCCTGACGAGCCGGTGCAGTTCCAGGAGTTGCCGTAGCTGCCCGAATTGGTAGCGCTCTGGGAGCACCCGTTGCCGGAACCGTTGTAAAGATTCCAAGTCGCCTGCGCCATCGCGCCGCCGGAGATTGTCAATCCCGCCAGAGCGGCCACCGCCGAAAGGATGGTGATACGGAGTCGTTTCATGGTGTCCCCTGTTCTTCAGAAAGTCGACCGCTGGCGTAAGCGCGGGCTTTGAGGATCAAATGCAAGTTGCGGACCAGATGATTTATCTCTTATTAATCAACCACTTATCAAATTTCTGAGATCCTGATACGGGGAAGTGTAAAGATTTGCGACACTGAGTTGAACCCCTCACTTAAGGGTACCGAGAAGCTGCTGGGCATCCTTGGCATTGGCGAAAAGCTGATCGCCGCCGAGCGCGGCTTCCAATTCGGCGCGCGCCTCGTTCGATCGGCCGGTGCTCGCCAGCACTGCACCCAGGAAGTAGCGTGCATCGCGATTGGCCGGATCACGCAGCAGGGCATCGCGAAGCAACTGGAGGGCGCGGTCTGTCTGGCCAGCCTTGAAAGCTGCCCAGCCGACCGTGCCGAGGATGTGCGGCGCAGTAGGCTTCAGTGCCATGGCCTGTTCTGCGACCTTGAGCGCGCCCGGTTCCTGGGTCAGCAGCAACACGTTGGCCAAGTTGTTCAGAGAATCGGCATCGTCGGGCGTCACCTTCAGCAGAGCCTCATACGCCGATCTGGCGGCTTTCAGATTGCCGGCTCGGGCGTGGGCGGCAGCCAGTGCGCGACGTACCGCAGTGTCTTGCGGTCTTGTCTTGACCCACTGGTCAGCCAGTTGCAGGGCGGCCGAGGGCTCACTGGGTGCCAGTGCCACGTACAGCCGCAACAGGCTCGCGGTCGACTGCTCAAGCTGATGGGCACGGCGATAGGCGTCTATTGCGCCACTGCGTTGACCACGCGCCCTCGCCAAGTCGCCTTGCAGGCCGTAGCCGACACCTTCCTTCGGATGGCTGGCGATGATCTGCCGTATCCGCTGATCTGCCTTGTCGAGTTCGCCCTGGCGCATCTCGACTTCGGCCATGAGCGCCTGCGCTGCCAGAAAGTCGGGGCGTTCCGCCAGGGCCTTGCCCAGGCTGTAGGCCGCGCCGGGAAAGTGACCTGCCGCCGACTGCAACATGGCGATGTTCAGCAACAGCGTCGGATTCTGATTCGCCAATGTGGCCGCGCGGCTCAGGTTGGCGCGCGCAGACACGAGCTCGCTGTTAGCGAGGTTGACGCGGGCCAGCATGAAGAGGACGGGCAGGGCATCAGGCGCCTTGGAGGTCAGGAATTTGGTGGACTCCTTGGCCGCTGAGGGCTGGTTGTTCCTGAGATGAAATTCGACCAGCTTCAGGGCTGGTTGCACGTTGTCGGGGCCACTGGTCTCTACTGCTTTCGTCAGCCAGCGCTGCGCCTCGGGAAGCTGGCCGCGCCGTTCATGAAGACGGCCGAGGGCATCCATCGCTTCGAGGTTCTTGGTGTCTCTTGCGAGCAAGGGCGTCAGACGGTTTGCCGCTGCGTCATAGGCCCCGTCGTCGATGTCCAGTTCAGCCAGGTTCACTTGCGGCTGCGCAAAACTGCCATCGAGCTTGATCGCGGCTTCATAGGCCAGTCGAGCGCCAGCGCGGTTGCCTGTCCCTGCGCGCGCCTGGCCGAGAAGGTTCTGCACGCCCGGATTGGCGGGGTTCAGTTTGGCCAGGCTCTCGGCAATCTTGACGCCACGCGCTGCCTGGCCGCCCTTGATGTAGAGGTTGGCCAGCGCTACACCGGCCTGAAGCTGGCGTGGGTCTTTCTGATAGGCGGCCTCGAGTGCACCCACGGCGTCGGCTAACTTGCCGCTGCCCACCAGGCTCATGCCGAGCATGGTTTGATATTCCGGGCGATCTTCGCCACGCAGCGCGTCTTGCATCAACTGGCTGGCGCGCGCGTATCGACCTTGTGCCATCTGCGCCGATGACAGCAGCAGCAGTGCCTGCGAGTCGTTCGGGTGTGCCTTCAGATAGGGCTCGAGCGCAGCGATGGCGCGGTCGGCGTTCTTGTCGAGAAAATAGATCTGCGCCAGCAGTTTGGCGACGCTGCTCCCCGGCTGCGCGCGCTGCACCGCTTCAAGATAGGCCTTGGCCTTCTCGAGTTGGTTCAGGCCATAGTGCGCCAGCCCCCCGAGCATCAGCGCCTGCGGTCGGTAGCGCAGCGCATCGATCGGCACGGGGTCGAGCAGTGAGGTGATCTTGTTCAGCGCGGCCTTCGTAGCAGCTGTATTTCCCGCTTGCTCGGAGATCAGCGCGCTGAGGTAGAAACCGCGGGGGTCGTTGGGCGACGAGCGCAGCAGCTCCGCGATGTCAGCACTGGCCTCAGGCACGCGCTTCTGATCCATCAGCAATCCAGCGCGTGACACGAGCGCTTCGGTGTGCGCAGGATTGATCTTCAATGCCTTGGCGTAGGTCGCCAGCGCGCTGGCCGCGTTCCCCTGGACGTGGGCAATGCTGCCGCGCAGATACATTGCCTCCGCCGATGTCGGGCTGAGCAACAGGGCGCGGTCGGCCGCGGCCTCTGCTTCTCGGTACTGACCGGCACGGATCCGGAGAGGCACCTCTGCCAGCCATGAATCCGGGCTGCCCGGCTCGATGGCACGTGCCTCTTCGATGGACCGCATCGCTGCCGGCGCGCCACCGATATCGGCTGCAGCCGATGCGCGCAGCAGCAACAGCTGAGCCTGCGTGGATGTCGGCAGCCCAGCTGGCGAGAACACAGGCTTGTCGAGCAACTCTTGCAGCCGGCCCTGAGCGATCACGGACCGCGCCAGCGGAATCACCACCTCAGCGCGGTTCACGCCCAGCCGCAATGCCTCATTGAAGGCCACTTCAGCGCCGATCACCTCGCTGGTCGCCAGCAGCGACTTGCCCAGCAGCACATGCACGGGCAGCATGTTCTTGTCGATCTGAAGGGCGTTCTTCAGCTGGATGATGGCCCCGGCGACATCCTTCTTGTCGTACCGGCTCAATGCATCTTCGTAATAGCGCGCCGCTTTGGTGTCACCTGCCGCATGGGTCAGCGGGACGGCTGCCAGCAGCAGTGACAGGAACAAGGTCGTGAACTTGCGATTCATTCGAATGCCAGGCGGAATTTCCGGGATCGTAGCGATGCAGCTGCCCTCAACCCGGACAGTCACAGGTCTGGGCACATGCGACGTGCGAAAGTACCGTGCCAACCCCCGCGAATGAGGGGGAGTCCAAATGGATCAGGCGACGCGGCAGAGACTGCGCTGGACACCGCGCTTGTGCTTCAGCGTGAGGGTTTGCCGGGCTCGGCCAGGGCTGGCACTCGACGTGCCAGCGCCTCGATGTCAATCTGAGGCAGCACGATGGCCGCTTGCGGGCAGCGGGCGGGGCCGTCTTCACCGGAACTCCAGCCATTCGCTTCGTCGTTGAGACTGGCGGGACGGGCAAAGCCGAGCTTTGCAGCGAGCTGGCTCATGCCGGCGTGCGTGCGTGCAAATGCCAGTGCGCGGTCGTACTCGGCATTGGCATAGGCGCGGCGAGCGGTGTACAGCTCATTCTCGGCATTCAACAAATCCAGCAGACTGCGCTGACCGATGTCGAACTGCTGGCGATAAGCGTCACGCGCCTTCTCGATGGCCAGCGTATTGCGGTCCAGCAGCAACAGTTGCTCGGTCAGCTTTCGGGTGTCATTGAAGGCGATGGCAGCGGTCTGACGCACGTCCTGGCAGGCTTTGTCGCGCAGGTCCTCGGTCTGGCTGAGGAGGTTGACCTGCTGGCGCACCCGGGCCTGATCGGAACCGCCGTTGAACAGGTTCCAGTTCAGCACCAGCTCAGCCGAGCTGTCGCGCTTCTGGTCGCGCACGCCGTCAAGGTTGTTGCCGATCCCGCTGCGCACCCGGGCCTCGAGGCGTGGCTGGAAGGCAGATTCGCGTGCCTGGACCGAGACGCGTGCCGCGCGCACGGCCTCGATGCCTGCGCTGACCGCAGGGCTTTGGACCACCGCCCGGTTGATCACCTCTGTGCTGCTGGATGGCAGCTCTGCAGAGAGCACGGTCAGCGGCGGGGTGACGTCGGTGCGCTGGGGGGGGAGTTCGCCCACGATGCGCGCGTAGCGCGCCATCACATCATGCAGATTGGCCGTTTCGGTGGTCAGGTTCGATTCGGCCAATGCCAGCCGTGCGTTGGCCTGCTCAAGATCCACTCCGCGTCCAACGCCGGCGCGAAAGCGGGACTGGATCTGTTGCGAGGCATAGCGGTGCTGCACGTAGTTGTCTTCCGCCAGAGCGACCAGACGTTGGAAACGCTGGACGTCGTAGAGCGCGCGCACCGCTTCCAGCGTCGTCTGCTCTGTCGCTTCCAGCAGATCGAAATAGCGGGCCAGTCGGTCGTGGCTGAATCGATCGATCTCGCGTTGCGTGCCCAGCCCGTCCCACAGCAGTTGTGTCAGCGTCAGGGCTGCGCCACGGCGATTCAGCGTCTCGTTCTGCGGCAGTCGCGAAGTGATCCGGTCGCGGTCGACACCGACATTGGCGTTCAGGTCCAGTCGAGGCAGCAATCCGCCGCGTGCTGCGTCGACGGCATCGTTGGCGGCACGATATGCGTTGAAGCGCGCGGTCACGTCCGGGCTCGTCTTCAGCGCTTTTTCGACGGCATGACGCAAGGGGTCAGCGGCGACACCCGTCCCTTGTGCTTGCAATGGCTGACTCTGGCACAGCACGACAACGGCGACTGCGATAAGGGAGCGTGTAGGGCGCATGGGATGATGTCGTGGCAGCGTGACGGTTTGCAGTGATGTCTGCTATTGAAAACAACGCAATTCGGCAGGATCATGAAGGCCTTGAGAGTCTATGTCCCGACGGCTCAGACTCGAACCTCAGAGTGACCCAATTGCAACAAGCCCCGGCTGCGACGTCACTCGACACGGGCCCGGCATCTGGGGCGTAGACGGTGCCGTCGGGTGGTCTCTCAAGTTGGGGCGTTGGCGGACGACAACGAGGGATCACTCCTGCGCCTTCATGTTCCGTGAAGGCACGCCGTATCCACAACCTGACGCCCGTGCCGCACGAGCGCACTGCCCACGCCCGTGAATCGCAGCCCTGCCATCACCGCAGTCGCCCGCCGCTGGCAGCGCTGGATCGTGCGTGGTGTGCTGGTGTTCGGCCTTCAGGGGGGGGCCTGGGCAAGTCCGGCCTGGGATGCCGACCGCATGGCATCGGCAGCCCAAGCGCAGGGCCCGAAAGCGGTCGCGGGCTGGCAGGCGCTGCGGCCTGTGCTGACGGCTGCGATTGATCAGGATGAGATCGCGCGGCTGCAATCGATCAACGACTTCTTCAACCGTCGCGTCGTGTTTCGCGACGATGTCGAGGTCTGGGGCCAGATGGATTACTGGGCCAGCCCGTTCGAGATGCTTGGCAAGGGCGTGGGCGATTGCGAGGATTACGCCCTCGCCAAGTACTTCAGCCTGCGCGCGGTGGGTGTCGCGGCGAGCAAGCTGCGGCTCGTCTATGTCCGGGCCCTGTTGGGTGGCTCCGGAGGGCTGCTGCAGGCACACATGGTACTGGCGTACTACGCGCTCCCTGAAGCCGAGCCACTGATCCTGGACAACCTGATTTCCGAGCTGCGCCCGGCGTCGCGGCGGCCCGATCTGGCCCCCGTGTTCAGCTTCAATGCCGAAGGCCTGTGGCAAGGCACCGGTGCGCAGTCCGCCGGCGACCCGCTGGCGAGGCTGTCGCGCTGGCGCGACGCACTGGCCAGGGCCCGCGCCGAAGGGTTCCAGCCATGACACGGTATCGCCAATTCATCGATTACAAGGAACGACCATGTCGCTGATCCGTCAAGTCTGGCTGCTGCTGCTGGCCACCGTGTTGCTGGCCTTCATCGGCAGCATCGGTGTGGCCACCACGTCGGCACGTGACCTGCTGCAAACGCAGTTGAGGCAGAAGAACAGCGACAACGCTGCGTCGTTGGCGCTGGCGCTGTCTCAGCAGAAGGGCGATGGGGAACTGATGGCCCTGCTGATGACCGCACAGTTTGACACTGGCTATTACCGCCGTGTGCAACTGCGATCGGCGGATGGCAAGTTGACTTTCAGCCGGGATTCGGGCTTGCCGTCGGGCGCGGCGCCCGCGTGGTTCGTGCAGATGGTGCCGATCTCCTCACAGCCGGGCACTGCCCAGGTGTCCGATGGCTGGCGCGCGCTGGGACAGGTGCTGGTGGAAAGCCAGGTGTCGTATGCCCACGATGCGTTGTGGTCGAGCACGCTGCGCACGGCCCTCGCGATGGCGCTGGTCGGGCTCATGGCCGCTGGCCTCGGTTGGGTCGTGGTACGCCGCATCAGCCGGCCGTTGGACGTGGCCGTGGCACAGGCGCACTCGCTCGAACAGGGTGAGTTCATCACGGCGTCCGAACCGCGGGTGCCAGAGTTGCAGCGCCTGGCACGCGCGATGAATTCGCTGGTCGACAGGCTGCGCATGACATCCAGGGCGCAGGCCGCGCAACTCGATTCCCTGCACCGCCAGGTCAATGGCGACCTGCTGACGGGATTGTCCAACCGCAGCCACTTCATGTTCCAACTCGCCGCTTCATTGCAGCGTGAGGACGGGCCGGCTGAAGGCGGGCTGGTGTTGCTGAGGGTGATGGAACTTGCCGCGCTGAACAGGCAGTTCGGCCATGCCGCGACCGACCGGATACTGGTGACGATTGCGCAATCGCTGCAACCCTATGCCGATGAGGTCAAAGGATGTTTCCTCGGCCGATTGAATGGCTCTGACTTTGCGGTGTGCCTACCGGCGCCCGGTGTGGTCCACGAGACTGCTCAAACGCTGGCCCAGGCGCTGCAATTGGTGTTACCGACGCTCGGCAGTGGCGCTACCGTTTGTATCGGTGCCGTTGAGGTACGCCGTGGCATGCAGGCCAGCCAGGTGATGAGCTCGGCCGATGCTGCCTTGGCACGTGCCGAGAGCTGCGGCCCATTTGCCGTCGAGTTCGGACCGCATCCGCCAGGTGCGTTGGCTGTTCTTGGCGAGGGCGCCTGGCGGCAGCGGATCGAGCAGGCCTTGGGTCAGAGCGAGCGCGTGCGACTGATGGAGTTTCCGGTGCTCAACGCCCAACGCCAGCTGCTGCATCTGGAATGCCCACTGCGACTTCAACTTGAAACCCAGGGTGATTTCGAGCCTGCCGCGCGCTGGCTGCCGCTGGCGGTGCGCAGCCGGCTGACCGGTGCCATCGATGAGCGCGCGTTGACGCTGGCGCTGCAGGCCGCTGAACACGATGGTCTCCCGCGCTGCGTCAACCTGTCGCCAGCCTCATTGCTCGACAGCGGCTTCATTTCCCGCGTGCGTGCCCTGTTGTGGGTGATGCCGCAGGCCGCCCGGTTGATCTCGCTTGAGGTGACCGAGATTGCGGCGGTGGAGCACTTCGAGCTGCTGCGCGAACTGGGCCGGCAACTGCGGCCGACGGGCGCGCGCTTCGGCATCGAGCATGCCGGCGAGCGGCTGGGCCAGATTCCCCGGCTGTTCGAGGCCGGTCTGGACTACGTGAAGCTCGATGCTGCGGTGATCGCCGGGGTGGGTCGTGACGAGCACCGTGCACTGTTCGTGCGCAGCACGGTGGGCCTGCTGCATGGCCTGGGCATCCAGGTCTACGCGGAGGGGGTGTCCGACGCCATCGACGCCGCCCGCCTGTGGGACTGCGGCATCGACGGCGCCACCGGGCCGTGGATCAGCACGCTTGAGGTCGCGCCGTGAGGCGCAGCGTTCTCAGTCTGTGACCAGCTTGCCGCGTTGCAGCAGGTCGTTGATGACCTGCTGGTCGTTGCTGAAACTGCCCACGAGGTTCAGCCCGGTCAGCGTGATCACCTGATCAACCGCCGTTGGCGTGTAACTGCCCGCGAAGCCCCCGGTTGAACTGATTTCAACGACGGTGTTGCCGCCGACCGCGGAGAAGTGCAGATAGTTGGCCAGGTTGCCTTCGTTCGCGGTGATCGTCAGCGCGTTGTTCAATCCGATGGAAGCGGGCAATGCCGCCGTGTTGGCCGCATGAGACTCGCCCACCAGCAGGTCGCGCAGGTCCAGCACATCGCCAGCGTGCGGCGTGTTGTCGAAGTCGGTGATGACGTCGCGCGCCGGGTTGCCAGCCCCCCCTGCGTCGCCCAGGGACCAGCGGAACACGTCGTGGCCCGCCCCCCCAGTCAGCTGGTCGTAGCCCGCACCGCCGCGGATCAGGTCATCCCCCGCCCCGCCGTTCAGCGTGTCCTTGCCCTGGCCTCCGATCAGGATGTCGCGCCCAGCGCTGCCGGTGAGCGTGTCGTCGCCATCGCCACCATCCAACAGAGAACCGCTGCGCACCAGGTAGCTGCCTGGTGTCGGTCCGGCCACGAGGTCTTGCAGGTCAGACAGCGCCGGCGCATTCGCATCGCTGAACAGTGGCAGATTCTGTGACCCGAGCACCTGGTAAGCAGAGTCGGCCGTGCCGCTCAACTTGAACTCGACGCGCAGCACTGCATTGCCGCCTTGCTCCCAATAGAGCAACTCCAGTGGGGTCAAGCCTCCTTCAATCGGCACCCCCGTGTAGACCCGCGTGGTTGGCGACTGGATGTTGTCAAACGCCGCCACGGTTTGGTTGTCCAGTCGCAGCCGGAATCCGTCGTCGGCATAGACGCGGATGTCGTAAAGGCCGGCGGCGAGATACGCCTGGCCGGACAGGCGTATCGCCGCATCGCTGGTGCGGCCGAGCCCGCTGGTCGGCCCGCCGCCGATCTGGTCGTTGTCGCCCGTGCCCCGTCCGACAGTGATCGTGCTCGCATCGCCTCCACCGCTGCGATTGAGGAACTTGAACAACTGGCTGTTGTTGTTGGTCAGGCCTGCGGTCGAGCCGCCGGCAGCGATGTTCGGGTTGGTGCCCAACGTGCCCGTGACCGTGGGCGAGGTGCCATAGTCGATGGCCCTCGAGGTAAATCGCGCATCGGCAGTGTCGGCAGCTGCGGCCGTTGAACTGCCGACGATGCCAGCCGTACCAGGGGGTGTGAAGGCAGCGTTCCGTCCATTGACGATCGCGGTGACATCGGCGGCGCGATCAAGGTTTCCGTACAGACCGTCATCGGCGTGCCGCCGGTTCGGGCTGGTCGGACCGGGATTGAAGTCGTTGTAGCCGTAGTACTCGCCGTTGAGGCCGAGCGTTGAGGTCAGGGCGGTCGTCGTGGGCGGCGCCGCGGTCAGCGTATCGGCGGCCCCGCCGACACGCACGGTCAGCAAAGCCGTGGCAAAGCCACCGTTGCCGTCGGACACCTCATACGCGAACACATCGTTGACCTGCGTGCCCGTGGCCACCGCGTCGGCCCGGCTCGCGGTGTAGCTGTAGCTGCCGTCACTGCGCAGCAGCAGATCGCCGAAAGTGCCGGCGATCGTCACGCCGCCGGTCGGTACGAGTGTCGTGGGGGCACCTGCGCCGGCTGAAACCTTCGTGACTGTCAGCGCATCACCCTCGACATCGGTGTCGCGGCCAGCAGGGGCCGAGATCGACTGGATCACGCCTTCGGCTGCGCTGACGATGAGTGTCTGAGCCGCCATCACGCTGCTTTCGTCGGGAAGTGCGACCGGCGCATCGTTGACCGGCGTGACGTCGATGTTGACGGTGCCGGTGGCGGTACCGCCCTGGCCGTCGCTGATGCCGTAGCTGAAAGATGCCGGACCGAAGTAGTTCGGGTTGGGCG
>JAIXYO010000025.1 GCA_027490215.1 Rubrivivax sp. | reverse complement strand
CCGTTCGTTGTCAATCTGGCCGACCGGGATGCAGAGCGTTTCGCCCAGATCGGCGTCACGCTGCAGGTCGACGACCCGAAGTTTGCCGAGGAGTTGAAGCTGTACTTGCCGGCGGTTCGCAATGGCATCCTGATGGTGCTGGCCCACAAGACTTCCGCGGAGCTTCTGGAGCGCAGCGGCAAGGAACAACTCGCCGCCGAGATCATGCGCGAGTCTGTCCGCCCGATGGGCATCATCATCCCGGTCGACGAACCGAGCTCCGACGCGGAGGCCACCGACAAGCCGAAGAAGAAAAAGAAGAAGCCCGTCGAGCACAACCCCATCACCAGCGTCAATTTCTCCAGCTTCATCATTCAGTGAGCGCGCGGCACTCATGAATCAGCAGATCCTGTCGCAAGATGAAGTCGATGCCCTGTTGCAAGGCATCACCGGCGAGAGCCAGAAGCTCGAAGCCGAAGAGGCGCCCACCGGGGGCATCCGCACCTACGACATCGCCAGCCAGGAACGCATCGTCCGCGGCCGCATGCCGACGATGGAGATCATCAGCGAGCGCTTCGCCCGCAACATCCGCATCGGCCTGTTCAACTTCATTCGCAAGAGCCCCGAGGTGTCGATCGGCGGCATCAAGGTGCAGAAGTACAGCGCGTTCCTGCGCGAGATCGTCGTGCCGACCAACTTCAACATCGTCAGCGTCAAGCCGTTGCGAGGCAGTGGGCTGATCGTCTGCGACCCGACGCTGGTGTTTGCGGTGATCGACTCGCTGTTTGGCGGCGCGGGCAAGTACCACACGCGCATCGAGGGTCGCGATTTTTCGCCGACCGAGACGCGCATCATCACCCGCCTGGTCGAGGTGATCACGGCGGAGTACAAGAAAGCGTGGCACGGCATCTATCCGCTGGAGCTCGAGTACCAGCGCTCGGAAATGCAGCCGCAGTTCGCCAACATTGCGACCCCCAGCGAGATCATGGTTGCGACCTCGTTCACGCTGGAGATCGGCGACTCGACCGGCACGATCCACTTCTGCATCCCGTATTCGACGCTGGAGCCGATCCGTGATGTGCTGTATTCGACGATGCAAGGGGACAGCGTCGAGCCGGATCGTCGCTGGGTGAACCTGCTGAAAGAGCAGATCAAGGCGGCTGACGTGGAACTCGTGGCCGAACTCGCCACCGCGCCTGCCACGGTCGAGCAACTGCTGTCGTTCAAGGTCGGTGACTTCATCGAGCTTGACCTGCAGCCTGGCATCGAGGCCAAGGTTTGCGGGGTGCCAGTGCTGGAATGCCACTACGGCATCTCGAACGGGCGCTATGCGCTGAAGGTCGATCAACTGTTGTCCAGCTCGAACGCGGGCTGGCTGGGAGCAAGCAATGTCTGATGCCGCCGAACAAAAGCAAGCCGAAGAAGACGCGATGGCCGCCGAGTGGGCCGCGGCGCTGGCGGAGTCCAAACCGGAAGGGTCCGCGGTGTCGGCCGACGGTGCGATCGCCTCTGCTGCGCAGGACACCGTCGATTCGGTGGCGCCGGCCAAGTTCACCAACTTCTCGAACGAGTCGAGCGCGATGGCCGGCAACGACATCAACATGATCCTCGACATCCCGGTGCAGCTCACCGTGGAACTGGGTCGCACCCGCATCCCGATCAAGCACATCCTGCAGTTGGCGCAGGGCTCGGTGGTCGAGTTGGAGGCGCTGGCTGGCGAGCCGATGGACGTGCTCGTCAACGGCTACCTGATCGCGCAGGGCGAAGTGGTGGTTGTCAACGACAAGTTCGGCATCCGCTTGACCGACATCGTCACGCCCAGCGAACGCATGCGGCGCCTGAGCCGCGGCGCCTGATGTCCGCTTACGCACGGACCTGCTGATGAACACCATGCCCTGGACCTCGCTGCTGTGGTTTGCAGCGATCATCGTGTTGATCCCGATGGCACTGTGGCTGCTCAAGCGCACGCCGCTGGGCGGCGCTGCCTCGGGCGGCATGATGCGCAGCGTCGCGGCACTGCCGCTGTCGACCTCGCAACGCATCCTGACCGTCGAGGTCGGGCAGGGCGATCAACGTCGCTGGCTGGTGCTCGGTGTCACGCCGCACAGCATCACGACGCTGCACACGATGGAGCCCGCGGAGGACGCTGCTGCGCCGATGTCGCCCGTCGGCGGTGTGACGGGTTCATTTGCCCAGGTGCTGGGGCGTCTTCGCGGCCCGGCCGCAGGAGTTGACCGTGCGCCTTGAGCTGACGCGGTCCGCGTGGATCCGTCGCCCCGTGATGCAGACGGCCGCGGGTGTGGCATTCGTTTCGCTGGCCGGCGCGAGCAGTGCAGCTTTCGCGCAGAGCACTGGCGCCAATCTGCCGCTGGTGATCGGGCAGGGGGCGCAGGGTGCCAGCTACTCGGTGCCGATCCAGACGCTGCTGTTCTTCACCGCCTTGAGCTTTCTGCCCGCGGTGCTGCTGCTGATGACCGGCTTCACCCGCATCGTCATCGTGCTCAGCCTGTTGCGCCAGGCATTGGGCACGCAAGCGGCGCCACCGAACCAGGTGATCGTCGGATTGAGCCTGTTCCTGACCTTCTTCGTGATGGGGCCGACCATCGATCGCGTCTACACGGAAGCGTATGAGCCGTTCAACAGCAATCAGATCGCCTTTGATGAGGCGCTCAAGCGCGGCGAAGTGCCGATGCGCGAGTTCATGCTGAAGCAGACGCGTCAGGCCGATGTGATGCTGTTCGCGAAGCTGGCCAAGATCGACCCGTCCGTCAAGTCTGCCGACGTGCCTTTCAAGGTGCTGGTGCCCGCCTTTGTCACCAGCGAGTTGAAGAGCGCGTTCCAGATCGGCTTCCTGATCTTCGTGCCTTTCCTGGTCATCGACATCATCGTGGCCAGCGTGTTGACCAGCCTGGGCATGGTGATGTTGAGCCCGGTGCTGATCGCCTTGCCCTTCAAGCTGATGTTGTTCGTGCTGGCAGATGGCTGGAATCTTCTGCTCGGCTCTTTGGCCGCCAGTTTCGCTTGAGGTTCCAATGGACTCACAACAAGTATTCACCTTCGGCCAGCAGGCGTTGCACATGCTGCTGATGGTGTCGGCGCCGGTGCTGTTGACGGTGCTGGGCGTTGGCCTGTTGGTCAGCATCTTCCAGGCGGCCACACAGATCAACGAACCCACCCTGTCGTTCGTGCCCAAGATCCTCGCGTCCGTCGCCGTGCTGACCTTCGTCGGGCCGTGGATGCTGACCACGCTGGTCGAATACCTGCAACGAACGATTCAATCGATCCCCTCTGTCGTCGGCTAAGCTCCAGAGGCCATGCTGACCTTCAACGAGGCGCAGGTCTGGGCGTGGATCAGTCCGGTGCTGTGGCCCTTCCTGCGTGTGCTGGCGATGCTGGGCACGATGCCGGTGATCGGTCAGCGCAGCGTGCCGATGCGGGTGAAGGTGGCGCTGGCGTTTCTGATCGCCGTCGTCATGCAGCCCTCGCTGCCGGCCATGCCGGTGGTCGCACTCGACTCGTCTCTGGCGCTGATGCTGGTGGTGCAGCAGGTGCTGATCGGCCTGTCGATTGCCTTCGCGGTGCGCATCGTCTTTGCAGCGGTCGAGTTCGCGGGCGAGATCGGCGGGCTGCAGATGGGCCTCAATTTCGCTGGCTTCTTCGACCCGATCACCCGCAGTCAGAGCACGGCACTCAGCACCTTCTTCAGCGCGATGGTGAGCTGGCTGTTCATCGTCATCAATGGGCACTTGCTGCTGATCGTCGCGGTGTCGCAGAGCTTCGTGGCGTTTCCGGTCGGCGAGGCGCCGTTCGCTTTTCTCAAGGCCGTGCGGCCCGAGATGTGGGGTGCCGAAATCTTCAGCCTCGGCCTGTGGATTGCCTTGCCCTTGATCGCGATGCTGCTCTTCACCAACCTCGTGCTGGGCATCATCGCCCGCGTCGCCCAGCAGATGAACATCTTCGCCATCGGATTCCCGCTCACGATGACGGTCGGCCTGGTCGGCGTGCTGCTGACCCTGCCGCTGATGCAGATGCCGTTCACCACGGCGCTGGAGCGGATGCTGACGATGTTCCGGTGATCGCGCCGGATCACCAGCTGGCTTCGCGCTCCGGCGTGGCGCCGATGCGGTGAATCGACAGGTCCGCGCCCTCGTACTCCTCTTCGGCCGACAGCCTCAGGCCCACAGCAGCCTTCACCGCACCGTAGACCAGCAAGCCGCCTGCGAACGCCCAGACCACGCCCAGCACGGTTCCCAGCAACTGGGCCGTCAGGTTGACTCCACCCAGACCGCCCAGTGCCGGCAGGCCGAAGATGCCACACGCGATCCCGCCCCAGGCGCCACACAGGCCATGCAGCGGCCAGACGCCCAGCACGTCGTCGATCTTCCAGCGGTTTTGCGTCAGCGTGAACAGCGAGACGAAGATCGCTCCGGCCACGCAGCCAGTGACGAGAGCGCCGGCAGGGTGCATCACGTCGGAGCCTGCACAGACCGCCACCAGTCCGGCCAGCGGGCCGTTGTAGACAAAGCCGGGATCGTTGCGTCCCATCAGGGCGGCCACCAGTGTGCCGCCCACCATCGCCATCAATGAGTTCACCGCCACCAGGCCCGAGATCTTGTCGACCGTCTGGGCGCTCATCACATTGAAGCCGAACCAGCCCACGGTCAGCACCCAGGCCCCGAGCGCGAGGAAAGGGATGCTCGATGGCGGATGGGCGCTGATCGCGCCGTCCTTGCGATAGCGGTTGCTGCGTGCACCCAGCAGCAGCACCGCGGCCAGACCGATCCAGCCACCCACCGCGTGCACCACCACGCTGCCGGCGAAGTCGTGGAACGGGTGCCCGGTGGTGGCCTCTATCCAGGCCTGCACACCAAATCGACCGTTCCAGGTCACACCCTCGAAAACCGGGTACACCAGCCCTACCAACACGGCGGTGGCCGCCAGCTGCGGGCCGAAGCGCGCCCGCTCGGCAATGCCGCCCGACACGATGGCCGGGATCGCGGCTGCAAACGTCAGCAGGAAGAAGAACTTGACCAGCTCGTAGCCATTCCGATCGGCGAGCGTCTGCGCGCCGGAGAAGAAATGGACGCCGTAGGCCACGGTGTAGCCCACAAAGAAGTAAGCCAGCGTCGAGACCGCGAAATCCACCAGGATCTTGACGAGCGCATTGACCTGGTTCTTCTTGCGAACCGTGCCCAGTTCCAGGAAGGCGAACCCCGCATGCATGGCGAGCACCATGATGGCGCCCAAAAGAATGAACAGGGCATCGGTGCCCTGCTTGACCTGATCCATTGACCACCCCTTGTCTTCCGTGTCGGGGCACAACGCACCAGACTCATTCCGAGACGCACCGTGTTAGCAATTTAAGTGCCTAATTGGTGCAGTGATTCGGCGCCAAATCGGGGAGATTTGGCGCTGGAAAACACGGATTTGGTGCAATTTCGCCCTGGGTTGCATCCAATAATGGTGCGCCAAGAGCGGGCCAGCCGAAGGTCGACAGACACGGGTCTGTCGACGACTTCAGCTGGCGTGAACGCCGCTACTCGGCCGCTACTTGTAAAGCACCGACGGCAGCCACAGGCCGATGGCCGGGAACTGGTACAGCAGGATGATCGCGATCACCTGGATGCCCATGAATGGCAGCATGCCGGCGAAGATCTGGTTGAGCGTCACGTGCGGCGGGCTGACGCCCTTCAGGTAGAACGCTGCCATCGCGACCGGTGGGCTGAGGAAGGCCGTCTGCAGGTTCAGCGCGACCAGGAGGCCGAAGAACAGCGGGTCGACACCGAAGTTGTCGAGCAGCGGAATGAAGATCGGCATGAAGATCACGATGATCTCGGTCCACTCGAGCGGCCAGCCGAGAATGAAGATGATCACCTGGCTCAGCACCAGGAATTCGGTCTTCGTCAGGTTCATGCCGAGCACCCAGCTCTCGACCAATTCCTGCCCACCCAACAGTGCAAACGCCGCCGAGAAGATGGACGAGCCGACGAACAGCCAGCACACCATCGCCGAGGTCTTGGCTGTCAGGTAGACCGACTCCTTGACCACCCGCATGTTCAGCTGCTTGTAGGCCGCGGCCAGCGCGAGCCCACCGAACGCGCCCACGGCCGCTGCCTCGGTCGGCGTGGTGAGGCCGAACACGATCGAGCCGAGCACTGCCAGGATCAGCACCAGCAATGGGAAAAAGGACGCCAGCAGCATCTTGAAGATCTCGAGCCGCGCGTAACTGAGCAGGGCGTAGAAAGCGAGCAGTGCTGCGCCGCTGGCGCCGAGGCCGATCCAGTAGCCGGTCGAGGCTTCCCGCGGTTCGCCAGCCAGCGCCGCAGGCGATGGGGCTGTCGGCGCGGCGCCGGCAGGTTCGGCCAGCCCGTCGGTCGCTGCAGGCGATGCGGCCTGCGGCGCGGCATCCGACGGGGCAGAGGTGGCCTCGACGGGCGGTTCTGCCAGATCGCTCGGCGGCTCCGCGAGCCCACCTTCGATGGGTGGCTCCGCGAGTCCGCCTTCGATCGGTGGCTCGGCCAACCCGCCATCTTCCGATGGCGGCTCAGCCAGTCCGCCTTCAGACGGCTCGGCGTATTCGGCCGACCCATCGCCCATCACCTGCAATCCGGACTCCGCTTCGATCGGCAGCGGTGCGGTCGCAGCTCGGTAGCTGCTGATCGCAACAACCGCGAACAAGATCGCCGGCAGCAGCGCAATGAACAGCTGCTTCAGGATGTAGCCGATCGGTACGTCGGCGTTGCGGCGTCCGCGCAGTGCGGTCATCAGACCGGGCAGGGCTCGCTGGTCACCGGAGCGCGCGAAGCTTTGAGTCATTGCCGGCAATGGCACCTTGCGGGCCTCGGCCGACAGCGGTGGCGCCAGGTCCGGGCGCACCTTCGCGACGATGATCACGTAGAGGATGTACAGGCCGGCCAGCATGATCCCGGGGAAGAACGCGCCGGCGTAGAGCTTCACGACCGATACGCCGGCGGTAGCGCCATAGACGATCAGCATCACCGATGGCGGAATCAGGATGCCCAGGCAGCCCCCGGCTGTGATCGCGCCGGCCGACAGCGGAATGCTGTAGCCCCCGCGCAGCATCGCCGGCAGTGCCAGCAGACCCATCAGCGTGACCACTGCGCCCACGATGCCGGTGGCGGTGGCGAACACCGCGCAGGTCACCAGGGTGGCGACCGCCAGCGCGCCGGGCAGACGTGACAGCGCCAGGTGCAGGCTCTGAAAAAGCTTCTCGATCAGGTTCGCCCGCTCGACCAGGTAGCCCATGAAGACGAACAGCGGGATGCTGATCAGCACATCGTTGGACATCACCTTGTAGGCCGACTGCACCATCAGGTCGAGCGTCTTGTGGATGTTCTGGTCGTAGGCCCACCAGGTGAAGCCCATGCCCATGCCCATCAGCGTGAACGCGGTGGGGAAGCCCAGCATGATGGCCACCACCACCAGCGACAGCATCAGCAGGCCGATGTGGCCGTTGGTGATCTTGTCGGCACTCAGCAGCATGTACAGCGCGCCAGCGCCGATCAGCGCCATCAGCGCGAAGCCGAACCACAGTTCCTTGCGGATCTTCATGCCCGGCTCCCTGTGTCCTTGACGACGAGCTTGTCGAGGGCCGCGATGTCCGCATCCTTCACATTCACCATCTCTTTCAGTTTCTCGACATCGACCTCCTCGACGTCATCACCCCGCTTGGGCCACGCGCCCTCGCGAATGCACACCATGCAGCGCAGCATCTCGACCAGACCCTGCAACAGCAGGGCGCCGCCGGCGATCGGGATGATGAACTTGAAGGGGTAGAGCGGCAGGGCGTCGGCGGAAAACGTCTGCTCGCGGATCGCCAGCGACTCCTGCGCGAAGGTCCAACCCGCCCACGTGAGTGCCACGATGCCCGGCAGGAAGAACAGCACGTACAGGATCAGGTCCAGCGTTGCCTGAGTGCGTGGCCTGAAGAATCCGTACAGCACATCGCCGCGCACATGGCCGTTCTTCGACAGCGTGTAGGCCCCGGCGGTCATGAACAACGTTCCGTAGAGCATGATCTGGGCATCGAGTACCCACGCGTGCGGGTGATTCAGTGCGTAGCGCGAGAACACTTCCCAGCAGATCAGCGCGGTGAGGCCGACGACGGTCCAGGCGAAAAACTTGCCAATGAAAGTCGACAACCTGTCGACGGCGAGCATGAACGATTGCATGAAGACTCCTGGCGCCGCCAGCGCCCTGCGGTCGATGAAGCACTGTCAACGACAAGGGGCACCGCACGGTGCCCCTTGTCGACCCTCGGTCGGATCAAGCCTTCTTGGCGCCCGACTTGAAGTAGTGGTTGTACGCCAGCTTGAAGTCGACGGTGTAGTCGTTCTGCCACTGTCCGACGCGCTCGGCGAACGCGCGCTGCGATTCGAGGACCTTCTTGAACAAGGGGTTCTCTTCCGCCTTTTTCGCGATGGTCTTGTCCCATGCGGCGAGCTGCGCTTTCAGCACGGCATCGGGCGTCTTGTAGAACTTGACGCCGGCCTTCTTCATCTCGATGTAGTCCTGAGAATTGCGCTGTGCCGCTTTCCAGCTCATGTCCGCACTGGACGCTTGCACGCCGTACTCGATGATCGATTTCAGTTCGGCAGGCAGCGCATCGAGCTTCGACTTGTTGAACAGAACCTCGAACTGCTCGCCGCTTTGATGGAAGCTCTGCAACATGCAGTTCTTCACCACATCCGGGAAGCCGAGCAGGCGGTCTGAAGAAGCGTTGTTGAACTCGGCCGCGTCGATCAGGCCACGGTCCAGTGCGGGCACGATTTCGCCACCTGGGAGCGGGTTCACGGCGGCGCCCATCTCGGTGTAAATGTCGACGGCAAGGCC
This sequence comes from Rubrivivax sp., assembly GCA_027490215.1. GTDB lineage: Bacteria > Pseudomonadota > Gammaproteobacteria > Burkholderiales > Burkholderiaceae_C > PBB1. Next base: position 64,886 of record JAIXYO010000025.1, on the reverse strand, counting down.
GACGGTGCGGTATTTCAGACCCTTCAGGTCTTCGACCTTCGCGATCGGCTTCTTGAACCAGCCCAGCGGTTGCACCGGCATCGGGCCGTACATGTACGAGGCCACATCGAGGTTCAGGCTCTTGTAGATCTCGGCAACCAGCTCCTTGCCGCCGCCGTAGTTGTGCCAGGCGAGCACGGTGTTGGCATCCATGCCGAAGCCCGGGCCCGACCCCCACAGTGCCAGTGCCGAGTTCTTGCCGTACCAGTAGGCGATGACGCCGTGGCCGCCATCGAGCGTGCCTTTGCTCACTGCATCGAGCAACTGGAAGGCCGGCACGACCGAGCCAGCCGGCAGCACCTCGATCTTCAGGCGGCCGCTTGCCATGTCATTGACCTTCTTGGCAAAGTCCATGGCGTACTCGTGAAAGATGTCTTTCGCGGGCCAGGTGCTCTGGAAACGGAAGCTGGTGGTCTGCGCGCGCGACACCATCGGTGCTGCCAGCGCACCGGTGGCGACCGCACCGGTGGCGGCCCGTTTCAGGAATCGGCGGCGGGGGGCAGCTTTCTTGTCGGCGGTGGTCATGATTTGTCTCCTGACTGGTGTGGTTGAACTGCTGTTCGATGGCTCGGCATGCAGCCGTCGCACCCGAAATTATCGACCCGATGCTGACACGGGGCCGACGCTGCCGACGGCTGCGACTAGGTAGTTACGCCCGGTCGACCTTGGCGATGGCCGCGCGCGGAGGGCACATTCGACCGGTCCGGCCTGTTCCGATGAGGGGGGCGAAAGCCCTGCTTCTCTCGCTCAAGTGTGAAGGGGTGATTGAAACAATCGACGGGCACGCCTCCCGCGTGACCATGCTCACCGCACCCGCTGATGGCCCAGTCCGACACCCAAGATCGCAACCTGCCCGCCTCGGCCCTGCGGCTGAAAAAGGCGCGCGAGGACGGCAATGTGCCCCGCTCACGCGACCTCGGCCACTTCGCGGCGCTGGCCGCAGGCGGTTTCGGCCTGGTCGTGATGGCCCCCACGCTGATCAGCTGGACCCAAGGTGGCCTGATTCGCAGCCTGAGCTTCGATGCCAGCGCACGCCTGGGACCGTCGGCGATGTTCGAGCGGCTCGCCGACCTCACGGTGCTGCTGCTGTGGGTGATCGTTCCGATGGGGCTGTGGATGGTCAGCGTCGGCATTGCCAGCGCGCTCGCGATCGGGGGCTGGAACTGGACCCTGAAGCCGCTGATACCGAAGGCCACCCCGTTCAATCTGCCCGCAGGCATCAGTCGCCTCTTTGCCAAGCAGCAGGTGATCGACGCACTGAAGGCCACGCTGCTGGCTCTGGTGCTCGGCACCGTCGGCGGCCTGTATCTCTACTTCCACATCGACGAATTCCGCGGTCTGATGGGCATGCCGCTGCAGGCCGGTTTCGCCCAGGCTGGCTCGGCGATGCAAGGTGGCTTGTGGCTGCTGCTCGGCGTCCTGGCAGTTTTTGCGGCGGTCGACGCGCCGTTGCAGCGCTACCTGAATGCGAACAAGCTGAAGATGAGCGCGCAGGAAGTGAAGCAGGAGCACAAGGAATCCGAGGGCAGCGATGAGATCAAGGGACGTCGCCGCCAGCTGATGCGAGAGATGTCGCGCCGCCGCATGCTGGCCGCGGTACCGACCGCCGACCTGGTGGTGATGAACCCGACCCACTATGCGGTCGCGCTGAAGTACGACGAAGCGCTGATGGGCGCGCCCCGTGTCGTTGCGAAGGGCGCGGACCTGCTGGCAATGACCATCCGCGACACCGCTCGCACTGCCCAGGTGCCGGTGCTGCAGGCGCCCGTGCTGGCGCGTGCGCTGTACGCCCACGCCGAACTCGACCGAGAAATCCCGACCGCGCTTTTCGCCGCCGTGGCGCAGGTGCTGGCCTATGTCTACCAGCTGCGTGCCGCGATGAGCGGCCGTGGCGCGATGCCAGACGACCTGCCCGAACTGTCGGTGCCACCGGAACTAGATCCGCACAACGCGCCAAAAGATCAAGACGTCAATTTGGCGTGACGTGCGAACAGCTGCCGAGGGCGCGGGGTGACCGGCTCCGCTCGTGTCCCCCGGGCCGGTTCACTGCCCAGGGGCTTCGAGTCGAGGCGATCCGGCCCTCCTCCTTAACCTCGCTGCGCCGGTCACCCCCCGCCCTCGACAGCCGACACCAGTGTTGCCCACCAAGGCATGCAACCAACGGACTCTTCGGTGGTGGCAGGGGCGTTGCGGTGGGCTGCTGTGTGGAGCGAGGTAAAGGAGGAGGGCCTGTCTTTTCAGGCCCGGGGGACACGAGCGCAACACAGCGGCCCGCCGCAGCGCTCACGCAGCGACACCAGAGGCCAGAACTGCCCACCATTCGCCCCCTTAATCCGGCTCAAGTTTTGTCGGTGCCTCGGAACAATGGAAAGCATCAGACAGCGCTTTCCATGTCCGCCCATTTCCTCTCCCTACAGCCGCTGACGGCCACCGTCCAGGTGATTTCACAATGAATCCGTTTGAGCAAGTCAAAGCCTGGCTGGGCCCGAACGCCACCGCGATCCGGGCGCTGATGGCGCCGCTGTTCATCGTGATGGTGCTTGCGATGATGGTGCTGCCGCTGCCGCCATTCGCACTCGACCTGCTGTTCACCTTCAACATCGCGATGGCGCTGATGGTGATGATGGTCGCGGCCTACATGGTCAAGCCGCTGGACTTCGCTGCGTTTCCCACGGTGATCCTGCTGACCACCTTGCTTCGCCTGTCGCTGAACGTGGCTTCGACGCGCGTTGTGCTGCTCGAAGGCCACACGGGTCCGGGGGCGGCTGGCGCGGTGATCGAATCGTTCGGCCACTTCCTGATCGGCGGCAATTTCGCGGTCGGTCTGATCGTTTTCGCGATCCTGGTGGTGATCAACTTCATCGTGGTGACCAAGGGTGCCGAGCGCATCGCCGAAGTTGGCGCGCGCTTCACCCTTGACGCGATGCCCGGCAAGCAGATGGCGATCGATGCCGATCTGAACGCCGGACTGATCGACGAAAAGGAAGCCAAGCGCCGCCGCGCCGAAGTCGGCGACGAGGCGGAGTTCTTCGGTTCGATGGACGGTGCCAGCAAGTTCGTCCGTGGGGACGCGATCGCCGGCCTGATGATCCTGTTCATCAACATCATTGGCGGCTTCATCATCGGTGTTGCGCAGCACGGCCTGTCGGCTGGGCAGGCAGCCGACAGCTACATCGTTCTGGCCGTTGGCGATGCGCTGGTCGCGCAGATTCCGGGTCTGTTGATCTCGGTGGCGGCCGCGATGGTGGTCTCGCGTGTCGGCAAGGGCAATGACGTCGGCACCCAGATTGCCGCGCAGATGTTCAACTCGCCGCGCGCGCTCGCCATCACCGCCGGCGTCATCGGCACGCTGGGGCTGATCCCTGGCATGCCACATGTGGTGTTCCTGCTGATTGCCTCCGGTCTGGGCTATGCGGCCTACTGGATGCGTGAGCGAGATCGCATCGCCCGCGAGGCACCGCCGCCGTCCGCTGCCGTGATGCCGGAACCCAATGCCGAGGCGAGCTGGGACGACCTGTTGCCGATCGACACGCTGGGCCTGGAAGTTGGCTACCGTCTGATTTCGCTGGTGGACAAGGCGCGCGAAGGCGACCTGCTGGCGCGCATCAAGGGTGTGCGGCGCAAGTTTGCGCAGGACGTCGGATTCCTGCCGCCGCCGGTGCACATCCGTGACAACCTCGAGCTCAAGCCCAGCATGTACCGGCTGACGCTGCGCGGCGCGGTGGTGGGCGAGGGCGAGGCCTTCCCGGGCATGTGGCTGGCCATCAACCCGGGCGGCGCCACCACGCCACTGATCGGAACTCGCACCACCGACCCGGCCTTCGGACTGCCTGCGGTGTGGATTGAGGATCGCCAGCGCGAGTCAGCCCAAATGAGTGGGTTTACGGTGGTTGATTGCTCGACTGTCGTGGCGACCCATCTTTCACACTTGATGCAACTCCACGCTGCCAAGTTGTTGGGTCGCGTGGAGGTCCAGCAACTGGTCGAACACGTGACCAAGCTGGCCCCCAAGATGATCGAGGACGTGGTGCCCAAAATGGTCGCGATACCGGCTCTGCAAAAAGTTCTCCAGCTGCTGCTGGAAGAAGGCGTGCACATCCGCGACATGCGCTCCATCGTCGAGAGCCTGGCCGAGAACGCCTCCACTGTCACCGACCCGGCCGAACTGGCCCGCCGCATCCGCGTGCACCTGGCGCCGTCCATCGTCCAGCAGATCTATGGCCCGAGCAAGGAGCTCGACGTCATTGCCCTGGAGCCTGATCTGGAGCGCATGGTCGCGCAGGCTCTCACCTCGCCGCACGGTGCAGCACTGGACCCCGGCGTGGCCGATGCCTTGACCCGCCACGCCGCCGATTCGGCCAAGCGCCAGGAAGACCTGGGGCTGCCCGCCTGCCTGTTGGTGCCAGACGCGATCCGCGCACCCATGGCCCGTCTGCTCAAGCGCGCCGCGCCGCGTATGCGTGTGTTGGCCCACAGCGAAATTCCTGAAACCCATTCGATCCGCATCGGGTCAGTCATCGGAGGCACCGCATGAACGTCAAACGCTTCACCGCGCGCACATCGCGCGACGCCCTGGCCCTGGTGCGCCAGGCACTGGGCGAGGACGCGGTTGTGTTGTCCACCAAGCCGTGCGGCGAAGGGGTGGAGGTGGTCGCGATGGCCCCGGAAAGCATGGCCCAGATCGAGCGCATGGCGATCACAGCCGCCCCCGCCACGGTGCCTGCCCCCCGCTCGACCGCCGCGAAGCCAGGCCCGGGTCGACCCGGCGTGGCGAGAACGCAGCCCGCCAGGGCCGATGCTGTCGCCACGGCTGCAACCGAATCGGTCGACGACGACATCGAGCGTCTGTCGATGAGCACGCTGTCGTTCCAGGACTACGTGCGTGACCGCATGCTCAAGCGTCGCCAGGTCGCGCTGCAGGCCGAGTCGGCTGCTGCACGTGCTGCGGCTCCGGTCGCCGACGTGCCGGCTGGCCCGCTCGCGACGCGAATGGCCGATGCGCCGGTGGCACGCCCTGCTGTCGCGATGAAGCGTTCGCAGGTCGCCGCCCCCGCCACCGTGTCGCCCGGACATGCCCCAGTGCTGGGCGCGCTGCGCGGCGCTTCCGCGTCGATGGGCATCGACACCACGCTGTCGCTGCACGAGCCCCCCGTGCTGCGCGAAGAAGTGATCGTGCGTCAGCCGCTGGCCCCTGCTGCGGCCGCCGCCGAAGACAGTGTGAGCCGCCGCGACCAGCAGGACATGATGAACGAGCTGCGCAGCATGAAGGGCATGATTGAAGAGCGCTTCGGCGCCCTGGCCTTCATGGAAAAGCTGCAACGCCAGCCCGCGCAGGCAAGGCTCACGCAGAAGCTGATCGACTGCGGCTTCTCGCCAGCGCTGATTCGCAAGCTGGCCGAAGGCATGGGCCCCGACGTCACCGACGAAATGGCCTGGGCGGCCAGCGTGCTCGAGCGCAATCTGCTCAGCGCCGATCGTGAACCGCCATTGGAAGACCAGGGGGGTGTCTATGCCCTGGTCGGCGCCACCGGCGTTGGCAAGACCACCACCACCGCCAAGCTGGCCGCTGCGTTTGCGACCCGCTACGGTGCATCGCACCTGGGACTGATCACGCTCGACGCCTATCGCGTCGGCGCCCACGAGCAGTTGCGGGCCTATGGCCGCATCCTCGGCGTGCCGGTGCACACCGCGCATGACCGGGCGTCGCTGGAAGACCTGCTTGATCTGTTGTCGGCGAAGAAGATGGTGTTGATCGACACGGCCGGCATGGCTCAGCGTGACACGCGAACCCGTGAACTGCTGGACATGCTGGGTCACCGCTCGATTCACAAGCTGCTGGTGGTCAACTCGGCCGCGCAGGGCGAGACGATCGAGGACGTGCTGATTTCCTACCGGGCCAACACCTGCCGCGGCGTGGTGCTGTCGAAGATGGACGAGGCGGTGAAGCTGGGGCCGGCGCTCGATGCGTTGATCCGCCACAAGCTCACTGTGCTGGGCGTGGCCAACGGCCAGCGCGTTCCTGAAGACTGGCACCGGTTGTCGTCGAGCGCACTGATGCACCGCGCCTTGCGTCCGACCATCGCCACCGCCTACCGGATGGATTCGAGCGAAGTGAACCTGATCTTCGCGGCGCCGCAGCATCAGTCTCACGCCGTGCCACCACACGCCGCGCTGATGGCTCACGCCTGATGCCCGCCCCATTCCCGTCCAACCAGCCGTTTCCTGCGATGACGACCACGCTTCCCCCCTCCATGCCGCTCGACCAGGCCGATGGCCTGCGCCGCCTGTTTGCCCATTCGCAGGTCCGCTTCGTGCCTGTGGTGTCGAATCCCCACATGGCTTTTGGTGGCGTGATGCTCGAACGGCTTTGCAGCGGGTTCGCAGAGCAGGGTTGCCACACGCTGGTGATCGACGCTGGCGAGAACGCGCCGGAGCCCCATGAGATGGCTCAGGTCGATCTGGCCGAATCGATCGAGACGCTGTCGCACGAGGTGTCCTACCTCGCCGCGCACGGCCTGCCGCTGCGATATGTCGACGCGCAGGGGTCCACCGCCAGCTTCCTGGATGCCGTGGCCCGTGCGGCGCCCGGCGCCGATGTGGTGCTGGTACACGCCAGTGCCACCGACCTGTGTCGCCTGTTCATGCGCGGTGAGTCCCTGACCCGACCGCGGCCGCTGCTGCTCGCTGACGATCGCCCTGTCAGCGTCACCCATGCCTATGCGGCGATGAAGCTGCTGACACAGCGCGGCGGTCTGCTGGTGCACGACCTGCTGCTGAGCGCCGCGCCAAGCTCGCCACGCGCCGAGCGCATCGCGATGCAGATCGCAACCTGCGCCGACGATTTCCTGGGGGCCGTGCTGCGCGACTGGATGCAAGTCGATCCGGCCAGCGACCCCCGTGCCGCATCGATACCCGCACTGCGCCGTTGGGTCCGAGACACCCTTCAACCTGCGGTTGCCGAACTGGCCGCGCCTCGTCTCGCCATGGCCGCGCCCGCTCTTCACGCGCTGAACTGAATCTCTGGAGCCAAACCATGTCCACGTACACCGCCAAAGGACAGCTCGACAACACGTCGATGCTCAAGCAGTACAGCCCGCTGGTGCGACGTCTTGCGCACCAGATGATCGCCAAGTTGCCCGCCAACGTCGAACTCGACGACCTGATCCAGGTCGGCATGATCGGGCTGGCTGACGCGTTGACTCGTTTCGACATCGCGCAAGGGGTGCAATTCGAAACCTTCGCCACGCAGCGCATTCGCGGCGCGATGCTTGATGAGCTGCGCGGCAACGACTACCTGTCGCGTGGCACACGCAAGCAGCAGCGCACCATCGAGGCAGCGGTGCACAAACTGGAGCAGCGCATGGGCCGCGCCCCGGCCGAGAGCGAGATCGCCCGCGAGATGGGCATCACGCTGGCCGAGTACCAGGAACTGCTGGGCAAGGTGCGCGGCACGCAGCTGGTCTATCTCGAAGACATGTCCGGCGATGACGGCGACCACGATTACCTGGACCGCCACGTTGCCGACGAGTCATTCAACCCACTGGCGCAGCTGCAGGATCACCGGATGCGCGAAGCCCTGGTCGCTGGCATCAAGATGCTCCCCGAACGCGAGCAGTACGTGATGAGCATGTACTACGAGCACGACATGAACCTGAAGGAGATCGCCACCGTGCTCAAGGTCACCGAGTCGCGCGTGTGCCAGCTGCATAGCCAGTCGATCGCACGGCTGCGTGTCAAGCTCAGGGAATACTGAAACCCCGCGGCGGCAGCTGTCGCCCGCGGTGATCATGCCCTGGCCGCTGCCTGCGCTGCTGACCTGGGCCATCGCCTGGGCCGTCTACCTTGGCCTGCGGGCTCTCGATGCGCCCGCGGTCATCGCCTTGCTGTGCGGCGTCGTCATTGGCGCGCTGCCGGCTCTCTGGTCGCCCTGGCCGCTGAGTGGCTGGCGCCGCTGTTTCATCGCGCTGGGCTTCCCGCTGTCGCTGGCGGCCTCCGGGGCTGCGGCCGGCTTGGCGGCCTGGGCCTGGCTGGTGCCGCTGGGTGCGCTGGTGCTGCTGTATCCACTCAACGCCTGGCGCGATGCGCCTTTCTTCCCGACGCCGCGGGACGCACTGCAGGGCCTGCAGCGGCTGGTCCGGCTGCCGGATTCCGCTCGCGTGCTCGAAGCGGGCTGTGGCCTCGGTGACGGCCTTCGGGAACTGCATGCCGAGTACCCGCGAGCGCGCCTCGACGGTGTTGAATGGAGTTGGCCGCTGCGTACTGTCTGCCAGTGGCGCTGTGGCTTTGCGCGCATCACGCGCGGCGATCTGTGGAAGACCAGCTGGTCCGCCTATCAGTTGGTGTATCTGTTTCAGCGGCCCGAAAGCATGCCCCGGGCGGTCGACAAGGCCGCACGCGAACTGGCCCCCGGTGCCTGGCTCGCGAGCCTGGAATTCGAGGCGATGCAGCTGGAACCCGACGCCTGTCACGCCTGCCCTGACGGGCGCCAGGTATGGCTGTACCAGCAGCCCTTCACGCCACGGCGCGAGGCGTTGCCAGGGACAGGCGGCGGTCGGTGAGTTGACCCCGGGCTGACAGCCCCATCGAGTAGCGGTCAAAATCGGCAGGTTCGTGAAACGCAGTCCTTGCGCTGGAGTCCGCCATGCCCGGTTTGTTGCCCGACGTCGATCCCGACGGCCTTCTCGAGTACTCGGTCGTCTACACCGACCGCGCGATCAACCACATGTCCAAGCGCTTCCAGCAGGTGATGAAGGACATCTCCGCCACGCTGAAAGAGGTCTACCACGCCAAGTCGGCGGTCATCGTGCCGGGCAGCGGCACCTTCGGCATGGAGGCGGTGGCTCGACAGTTCGCCACCGGCCGCAAGGTTCTGGTGATCCGCAACGGATGGTTCAGCTACCGCTGGACGCAGATCTTCGAGATGGGCAACATTCCTTCGCACGCAACGGTGCTGAAAGCGCGGCGAATCGACACCGGGCCGCAGGCGCCGTTTGCGCCTGCACCGATCGACGAGGTGGTGGCCGCGATCAAGGAACAGCGCCCCGAGGTCGTCTTCGCCCCGCACGTCGAAACATCGGCCGGCATGATCCTGCCAAACGACTACCTGCGTGCGGTGGCCGATGCGGTGCACGATGTGGGCGGGCTGTTCGTGCTCGACTGCATCGCCTCCGGCACGATCTGGGTTGACATGGCAGCGACTGGCGTCGACGTGCTCGTCAGCGCGCCGCAGAAGGGCTGGAGCGGCTCGCCGTGCTGCGCCCTGGTGATGCTGAGTGAACTGGCGCGCCAGCGCATCGACAGCACGCAAAGCACCAGCTACGCCTGTGATCTGCGCAAGTGGCTGCAGATCATGGAAACCTATGAAGGTGGCGCCCACGCCTACCACGCGACGATGCCGACTGACGCTTTGGCCCGCGTGCGTGACGTGATGCTCGAAACCCGCGCCTATGGCTTCGACAGGGTGCGTGACGAACAGCAGCAACTCGGCGATGCCGTGCGCGAGATGCTCACGCAGCGAGGGTTCAAGAGTGTCGCGGCGCCCGGCTTCCAGGCGCCCGGCGTGGTGGTCTGCTACACCGACGACGCCGACATGCAGTCCGGCAAGAAGTGGCTGGGTCTGGGTCTGCAGATCGCCGCTGGCGTGCCGCTGCAATGCGACGAAGGGCCGGACTTCCGGTCGTTCCGCATCGGCTTGTTCGGTCTCGACAAGCTGCACCACCGCGAACGCACGGTGAACAGCCTCAGCAGCACGCTGGATCGCCTGCTGACGCCAGCGACGATGGCTTGAGGAGGGGTTGAGGCGTGGTTCTTCGATCGGAGTGGAAGCCTAGTCGGCGCTGGATCATCTGCGTCATGGGTGCGTTGTTGGTCGGCGCAGCTGGTCAGGCGTCAGCAGCCTGGGAGCGGTTGCGCGGTGATGGCGTGGTGACCGTGTGGGCCGACCCGGCCAAGATCACCCGCAGCACCGGCCGCGCCACGATGTGGAGCGTCATCAACTACACCCAGGCCCGCAAGATGGCCGATGGGAGAGAATTTCTTTCGTCGAAGCAGCAGATCGAGTACGACTGTGTCGAAGCGCGCAGCCGTCATCTGGCATTCACGCGCCATGCCGACTACACAGGTTGGGGCGAAGTGGTCTACACCAACAATGCGCTGGGAGAATGGGCAGCGGTACCTCCCGGTTCGATTGCCGATGCCCTGCGAGCGTTTGCGTGTCGCCTGCCTTGAACCCGCCTCGTGACGCCTAGCCCGACTTGATTTTCGAGAACCTTCTAGCGGACTTACACCATGGACATGGAACAGGCCATCATCCTGACGATCCCTTTTCTGGCGCTTGTCGTCGTGCTGGAAATGATCGTCAGCATCAAGCGGGGGCGCAAGACCTACCGCACCAATGACACGCTGGCAAACCTCAGCCAGGGGTTGATCAGCCAGCTGGTGGCTGCCTCCACTCCTCTGCTGCAGATCGGCATCTACGCACTGGTGTTCGTGACGCTGGGTTACCAGGTCGACTCGCCGTTCTGGCACACCTGGTACGGGTTTGCGGTGGCGGTGGTGCTGTTCGACTTCTGCGAGTACTGGCTGCACCGGGCCGGCCATGAGATCGCCATCTTCTGGGCCGCTCACACCGTGCATCATCAGAGCGAGGAGCTGAACATCTGCACCGCGCTGCGTCAGGAAAGCCAGAACGCGGTGCTGGGCTGGCCGTTCTATCTGCCCATGGCCTTTTTGGGAGTGCCACCAGACATCTTCGGTTTCAGCCTGCTCTTCGTCCAGTACTACCAGATCTGGGCGCACACCGAGCAAGTGGGCAAGCTGGGCTGGCTTGACGGTGTGGTCACCACGCCGTCCAACCACCGCGTGCATCACTCGGTGAACGACTGCTACGTCGATCGCAACTACGGCGGCTTGTTCGTGCTCTGGGATCGCCTGTTTGGTACCTACGCGGCAGAAACCGAGCGCTGTGTGTTCGGCACGCGCACGCCGTTGCGCAGCTTCAACCCGCTGCGCGCGGTCGTCCAGGTGTATGGCGCCTTGCTGCACGATGCGTGGCATGCACAGCGCTGGCAGGACAAGCTGAAGGTCTTCGTCATGCGACCTGGCTGGCGGCCGGCTGATGTCGCACAGCGCTTTCCGCATGCGCCGTTCGACCCGCAGCGCAAGCGCTACGACCCGCCCGCCACTGGCGCTGCAAGGGCTGCCGCCATTGGCCTGTTCCTGACCACTGCGGTGGGCTGCGGCTTCTTCCTGTGGAATGCCGAGACGATGGACACCGCGACGCGGTTCCTGTGCCTGGCCTTGCTGGTCGTGCCGCTGTGCGGCGTCGGCTGGCTGCTTGAGCGGCGCCCAGCCGGTGCGCGAATCGATCAGCGAACATCGGATGCTCTCGACGGCGCTGCGCCCACATCGTCGATGCCCCCGCTGGGCCGCGCCGATTGACCTCGTTCGCTGGGTGGGCCGTGAAGACCATGCGGCCCAGGGCGGGCGCAAGCTGATGGACGCGCCCAACCCTGCTCCGCCCATTTCGGTGCTGATGTACCACCAGGTAGGGCGTTTCGCCGAGCCCACGCAACACCGCTCCAGCTTTTGTGATGTGCGGCGCTTCCGAGCCCAGATGGGGCTGTTGAAGACCTTGGGCTGCCGTGTCATCAGCCTGCGGGAGGCCCAGGCCACGCTGTTCGAAGGCCAGCCACTGGCAGGCCGCTCGGTCGTCCTCAGCTTCGACGATGGCTACGAGAACTTTGCCGAGCATGCCTTGCCGGTCATGGCGGAATTCGGCTACCCCTCGGTGTTGTTCGCTGTGTCGGGGTTGCTCGGTCAGCCGGCGCGCTGGCTGAGCAGCGGCGGGCAGGACTCGCCGCTGATGTCGGCACAGCAACTGCGGGAACTGCGCTCGGCCCAGGTCGAGATCGGCTCGCACACCGTCAGCCATCCGCGCCTGAGCCAGCTCGGCGCCACCGAAGCCATGCGCGAGATCGCCGACAGCAAGGCCGCGCTGGAGCAGTCGCTGGGCGCCGCGGTGGACTTTTTCGCCTACCCCTATGGCGACTACAACCCCGCCGTGCGCGACGCGGTGGCCCAGGCCGGCTACCAGGCCGCGCTCACCTGCAGCCGCGGCACCGCCAACACGGCGCCCAACCGCTACGAGATTCCACGCAAGGCGATTGCCTATGGCGACGACCTGTTCGGCTTCGCCTGGAAACTGCTCGTCAAGAACCGCCGCAAAGACCGCTATGCCTGATCACCCGGCCTCCATCCATGTGCTGGGGGGGCGGCAGTTCGGCGGGGCGGATCAGTTCTATGTGCGACTGATCCGGGCCCTGCGCGAAGCGGGCCAGGATGTGACCGCGATCAACCGCGTGGGCAGCCCCGTTGCGCAGGCGCTGAACGATGACGATGTGCCCCAGGTTCATTTCCCGTTTGCCAACAGCTTCGACGCGTGGACGGTGTGGCGGCTGCGTGCGCTGGTCGCGCAGCGTGAGCCTTGCATCGTGCAGACCTACATGGGCCGCGCGACCCGGCTGACGCGGCTGCCGGCCAAGACCCGCGCCGTTCACATCGCCCGGCTCGGCGGCTACTACAAGATCGACGGCTACTACCGCCACGCCCATGCCTGGGTCGGCAACACCAAAGGCCTGTGCGACTACCTGGTGAAGTCCGGCCTGCCCGCCGAGCGGGTGTTCCACATCGGCAATTTCGTGCCCGACCCGGTCGTGGCTTCGCCGCAGCAGGTCGAGGCCTTGCGCGCCGAATGGGCCATTCCCAAAGACGCCTGGGTGATGTTCACGCTGGGCCGGCTGATCGACATCAAAGGCTTCGACGACCTGTTGAAAGCCGCTTCACTGTTGCCCCGCGAGATCAACGGCCGACCCTGGGTGCTGCTGATCGCCGGCACCGGCCCGCTGGATGCCGAGTTGAAATCCCTCACCTCGCAATTGCAACTGGAAAGCCAGGTGCGCTGGCTGGGCTGGCAGGACCCGCCCGACGCCTTCTACAGCCTCGCCGATGTGTTCATCTGCCCGTCGCGCAAGGAAACTCTGGGCAATGTGATTCTGGAAGCGTGGAACCACGGGCTGCCGGTGGTGAGCACACGAACCCCGGGCGCGACCGAGCTGATCGACGACGGCACCACCGGGCTGCTGTCGCCGATCGAGGCGCCTGAAGCCCTGGCCGGCAGGATCAGGGACATGCTGGCAGCCACACCTTCGCAGCGGGCTGCATTCGGCGAGGCGGGGCGGCAATTCCTGCAGGCGAACTTCAGCAAGCCCGCCATCGTCAACGCCTATCTGTCGCTGTATGACCGGCTGCTGATGAACGGGCCGTGATCGGTCGCCGGTTCGGATGCTGCTGGACCGAAATCACCGCGCTGTGCCTGCTATGGCCAGGGGTGAAAAAACCAACTCCAGAGTGCAACGCTGATGGCGATCCAGAGCGACAGGATCAGTACCGCACCGATTCGGCTGCTTGGCTTCTTGCCCTGCGTTTTCATCCACACGTCTGCCTGGCTGCGGCAGTCCGCCAGTACCTCCGATGGCAATAGTCTTACCGCTAACCAGATCAAGCCCGGCAGCAGCAACACGTCGTCCAAGTAGCCAATCACCGGAATGAAGTCCGGGATGAGGTCAATCGGACTGAGTGCATACGCCACCACAAAGACGCCCAGTGCCTTTGCGTACCAAGGCGTGCCGGGATGTTGACCGGCGAACCAGAGCGTCACTGCGTCGCGCTTGACTTGTTGAGCCCATCTCTTCAGCCTGTCAGCTACGGTCATGACAGCGATCCTGCACTCAATGCCGAGTGATAACATTGTGCGTCCGATGGGGAGATTGAAAGCATGGAAGTGACGATACGCAAAATGGGCAATTCGCAGGGCGTGATCATCCCCAAGCCCATCCTGGCCCAGCTGGGTCTGGAGGCCACTGCCGACCTGCAGGTCCGTGATGGAGTGATCGAGATCCGCGCCATCCGCAGCAACCCGCGCGAGGGCTGGGGTGCAGATGCGCAGCGCCTGGCGGCCCAAGGTGCCGACGCGCTGGTCTGGCCCGAGGTGGCCAACGAAGGTGATGCCGGGCTCGTCTGGTGATGAAGACGGGTGAAATCTGGCTCGCCCAGCTCGACCCGACGGTGGGCAGCGAGATCCAGAAGACCCGGCCTTGCGTGGTGGTGTCGCCTGACGAGATGAATGAGCACCTGCGCACAGTGATCGTCGCGCCAATGACCACGGGTTCGCGGCCTGCCGCATTCCGTGTGCCGCTCACCTTTCAGGGCAAGCAGGGGCTGATCGTGCTGGACCAGATACGCACCCTGGACCGGACGCGCCTGGTCAAGCGGCTGGGCGCGCTGCGTGCGCCCACCCTGGCTTTGACCTTGCAGACATTGCAGGCCATGTTCGCAGCCTGAAGGGCCAGCCTTGAACGAAGCCGAAACCCGCGCCGAGCACATCGTCTGCGCAAGGGAGACAGGGCCAAACAAAAAGGGCTAGCTCCTTGTGAGAGCTAACCCTTTGATTTAACTGGTGCGGCTGGCAGGAATCGAACCCACGACCCCTTGGTTCGTAGCCAAGTACTCTATCCAGCTGAGCTACAGCCGCAACGCCCGCGAGTATAGCAGCCGCAATGCGGCTTCTTCAGAGCGTCGCGGCGTTTCTGTAGCTGCTGGCAGCTCGTTCTGACTGGCCTTCTTTCTCGGCCAGTCGGGCCAGCGTCAGCCAGGCCATGCGCTTTGCAGCGATCGGCAGGTTGGCATCGGCTGCCGCAACCTCGAGCAGTTGCCGTGCCTTGCCCCAAAGCTGCCGCTCGGCCAGCGCGGTGCCGACCGCATGCGCCACGGCGGCTTCACGCGGAAAGGCTGACTGGGCCGATTCGAGCCGCGGCAGCCAGTCGGCGCCGATGCCGTCGATCGCGCAGGCCAGCGCGTATGACAGCGCTGCGCGCTCGTCGTCGCTGGTGTCTTCGATGCGCTCCCACCCTGGGCGCAGCCAGCTTCTTGCGTCGTCGGCTGAGCCGAACTGCGCTGCACGCAGGGCCGCGCGGGCCGCGACGAAATTGTCTCGGCGATCGACCACGTCGAGCGACTGCCAGGTGCGCCTCAGCTGATCGATGTCGTGCGCCGTGTCCAGGCATTCGAAGGCCAGCGAGCGCAGCAGGCCCTGACTGGCGGCTTTCGACAGACCCTGGTGCTTGACCAGCAGCCGCGCTGTTTTCAGTGCCTCATGAGGCTGCTGTCCGAGTCGCGCGGCCTGCAGCTTCAGCCGCAAGGCCTGCGTGCGACGCACCACCCCGGGGGGCATGTCACTCAGCAATTGAAGACTGCGCTGGGCATCGCGATCATCGATCGCCCATTCGGCGGCCATCAGACGGGCGCCTTCTTCGGCCGTCCGCGCAGAAGCTTGTCCTTGCGCCAGTTCGAATGCGCGTGTCAGGTGCTCGTCACGCTGCTTGCGGTCTTGCAGCCGGTGCGCGCTGCCGGCGGCCAGCAGCAGGCCGAGCACGCTGAATTCAGCGTCGCGCTTGAGCTCTGGTGTGTCTTCCTGGATCGCCAGCGCATGTTGCGCGGCCGACTTCGCGCGGCTGTAGCGGCCGGCGAAATACTGCGCCAACGATTCGCGCAAGGCGGCTTGTGCGGTGCGCTCGCGCCGCGCGACGCGCCACAGGCGGGCGCGCTCGGGCAGACCGATCAGTCTGTTGGCCGCATGGATCAGCGAGACCATCGCAAAGCACCCAACGACCAGCACCAGCAGGAAGAGGTTCAGCGACACGTCGAATCGCCAGGTGCCTGCGTAGACGCTGACCAGCCCGTCGTTGGCTCCCAGCGTCGATGCCGCCACCACCGCAGCGCCGAACAACAGCACGAACCAGATCACCGAGCGCATCGCCGCTGCAGCCCGTGGTGGTGATCAGCGACCGGCCGCCGCAGCGGCCACGGCGGCCAGCGTGTCGTCGGGCTTGGGCACATTGACTTCTCGCGACTGCGCGGCCACCTGGCTCAGCAGCTGAGAGAGCAGGACGGTACTGCGGGCACTGCGGTCGAAGTAGCGGTCAAGCGCGTTCTGCGTCAGCTGCAGATCGCTCTGTGTGGTCTCGAACTGGCGGCTGAGCAGCGCCAGGCGGGCGTTCAGTAGCCGCAGCTTCAGGTTCTCACGCACGAAGAACGCGTTGTCCGGTGCCAGCAGCATCGCCTCGGGGTGGTCGATGCGGGTCACGCGGATCAGGGACTTGGCTTCGCTCCACATGCGCTCTGTGACCGCGGACCAGCCGCCCTTCCAGGTCTGCCACCACGGCGCTGACGGGGCCGACGCGGCGCTGCCCGGCACGCTGGCCGCTGGTTGCGCTGGCGTCACCAGCGGCTTGCCTTTGCTCACCACCGACCGCGGAAGCGCATTCGCGAGCAGCGGCAATTCGTCGACCATTCGCGCTGCCTCGTCGAGCTTGATCGTCAGTGTCGGGATGTCGGTCAGGCCGACGGCTTTCACGCGGTCGAGGTCGCGCGCAATCGAGCGCCTGACACCTTCGAGTCGTGGCTGCCCAGAGCGCAGCAGTCGCTCGTCGGCCTGCTTGAGCATCGCGACCAGGGGCTCGGCGCTCCCTGTGATGGCCGTCTGCTGCATCGCGACGCGAATTCCCGCGTCGATGTCGACCAGCATGTTTTCGTCGCGCGACCGTGACAGCGACTGCATCAGGTCTTCCAGCTGGCTGCGCTGGATCGAGACCTCGGCCACGCGCGCTTCGAGCAGAGCGACCTTGGCGGCCGTGGCCAGCGAGCTGTCTTGCGACTGCTTGGACAGCAACTGCGCCTCGCTGGACTGCAGGCGGCCTTCATCAAGCCGCCTGACCATCTCCTGCTCGATCGCCTTGACGCGCTGCTGCGTCTTCCAGGCGAGGGTCAGGCTGACGCCAGCCACCACCGCCAGCACGGCAGCCAGCGCATACAACCAGCGCACGTCGAACCCCAGCGCGGTGCGATGTGTCGGCGTCAGCTCAGTGAAATGCAGATCGGCCACGGGCGGCGGCAGCGAAGATTCCGCTGAAACGGCGGCGGCGGGGTGGTCGTTCAAGGTGCGATCGATTGTATGCAGGCGACCACCTCGACGACCGTGGGCAGCGACTGCCACACGGGTGCGAAACCGGCTGTCTGTGCGCAGTCGGCAATGCGTGGGTGCGTGGCCAGCGCCCTGGCGCCTGAGGGCAGCGCCACGGCCGATTGACGCAGGTGCGCCATCAGATGGTTGATGGATTCGGAACTGCTGAAGAGCCACAGGTGATCGGCGGGCCGCGCGAGTGCCTCAGCGAGCTGGGACCGAGCTGCCGCGTCCCACCGCGGGGGGACCCGCCGATAAGCCGACACGAAGCCGACGTCCGCGCCATGTGCACGCAGCGTGTCGGCCAGCCAGTCGCGCCCGCCGTCGCCGCGCACCACCTGGACTGATTTGCCTTGCCAGTCCTGCTCGCGCAGGGTCTGCCACAGGGCTTCGGAGTCGAACTGCGGGCTGTCGTGCGCCGGCTCGACGATCTGCGACATCGGCACGGCGGCATCGAGCAGGGCGCGTGTCGTGCCCGGGCCGGGCGAGCCCGCCTGGGTGTGGGTCGGCCATGCAGCGCCAGGCGGGCGCAACGCGAAGAAGTGCTCGACTGCGTTGGCGCTGACGAACATCACCAGCTGGGCCTCACCGAGCCGCAGCCAGGCGTTGGCCACCTCAGTGGCGTCGAGCGCCGGGGCGATCTCCAACAGTGGCAACGCCTGCGCCGTGAGACCGTGCTGCTCCAGGGACTGCACCCAAGGCGACGCCTGCGAGGCCGGGCGGGTGACGATGACACGCATGGGACCGATCCTTCAGGCGGCTAGGCCGCGCCGTGGAAGCGGACTGTCTGCCGCCGCGACGCGCGGGTTCAGGCGCTGCCCACCGCACTCAGGTAGGCCGCCGCACCGGCCTCGCGCAAGGCCGCGGCCGCCTGCTCGCCCAGCGCGCGAGCCTGGGCTTCGGTTTGCACGACAGCATTGACCGACGCCCGCAACAGTGGTGCTTCGACATTCTCCGGGTGACCCACCGCAGCACGCAGACTGAGCGCACCGTCGATCCACACCGCGTGTGCCGCCAAAGGCATGCTGCAACTGCCGCCGAGCGCACGCGACACAGCCCGTTCGGCCTGCACCGCCAAGGCGGTCGGTGCGTGCACCAGCGTTGCAAGCTTTGATCGCAGCGCGGTCGCATCGCTGCGCACTTCGAGCCCGAGTGCGCCTTGGCCGGCACAGGGCAGCATCTGATCCGTGGCGAACTCGCTGCGGATGCGCGAGGCCATGCCCAATCGCTTCAGCCCGGCGGCCGCCAGCACGATCGCGTCGTACTGACCCTCGTCGAGCTTGCGCAGCCGGGTGTCCAGGTTGCCACGCAGCGGTTCAACCAGCAGGTCAGGGCGCAGGGCCCGCAACTGCACGACCCGGCGCAGGCTGGAGGTGCCGACCTTTGCACCTTTCGGCAGATCGGCGAGCGAGCCGTATTGGTTCGACACGAAGGCATCGCGCGGGTCTTCTCGCTCCAGCACGGCCGCCAGCTCGAAGCCATCAGGCAGATCCATCGGCACATCCTTGAGCGAATGCACCGCCAGTTGCGCGCGGCCCTCTTCGAGCGCGGTTTCAAGCTCCTTGACGAACAGGCCCTTGCCACCGACCTTCGACAGGGTGCGGTCCAGAATCTCGTCGCCCCGCGTGGTCATGCCGAGCAACTCGACACTGAGGCCGAAGCAGCTTTTCAACAGATCGCGGACGTATTCGGCTTGCCACAGCGCGAGGCGACTTTCCCGGGTGGCGATGATGATGTGTGAGCTCATCCGGGAATGCTAGCAGGCGCGAGTCTTGCAGCCCTGCGTGTGAGCCCGCAACGAACCCCACCCCAACATGCCCACGAAAAAGCCCCACGCCGCTGCTGCCGACAAGAATCGTCCGCTGGTCGAGGACATCCGACTGCTCGGCCGCATCCTCGGTGATGTGATTCGCGAGCAGGAAGGCAAGGAGGCGTTCGAGCTGGTCGAGCGGGTCCGGCAGCTGTCGGTCAGCTATCGATTGAAGCGCGACGCGCAAGCCGGGCGTGCGCTGGATCGTCTGTTGAAGAACCTGTCGGGCGACCAGACCGTCAGCGTGATCCGGGCGTTCAGCTACTTCTCGCACCTGGCCAACATCGCCGAAGACCGGCACCAGGTGCGGCTGCGCGATGCGCAGGCGCTGCAGGGCGACTTGCAACAGGGCTCGCTCGCGCTGACCTTCGAGCGGCTGGCCGCCGCTGACATCCGCGCTGCCGACATCGTGCGCACGCTGGAACATGCCTACATCTCACCAGTGCTCACTGCGCACCCGACCGAGGTGCAGCGCAAGAGCATCCTCGACGCCGAGCGTGCCATCGCCGAGCTGGTCGAGCAGCGCGACCACCTGCGTATCGAGCGCGAGCGGGCCGACAACGAGGCCCTGATCCGCGCCCGCGTCACCCAGCTCTGGCAAACGCGCATGTTGCGCAACACCAAGCTGACGGTGGCCGACGAGATCGAGAACGCGCTGAGCTACTACCAGTCGACCTTCCTGCGGCAGATCCCGCGCATGTACCGCGACATCGAAGCCGCACTGCCCGGCCATCCGATCGCCAGCTTCTTCCGCATGGGCAACTGGATCGGTGGCGATCGCGACGGCAACCCCTTCGTCACCGCCGCCACCTTGCAGACCGCACTGGCGCGGCAAAGCGAGACGGTGCTGCGCTTCTACCTGACCGAAGTGCACCAGCTCGGCGGTGAGCTGTCGATCTCGGCCACGCTGGCACCGATCGCGCCGGCCATGCGCGCGCTGGCTGAGGCTTCTCCCGACCACAACCCGCACCGCGAGGACGAGCCCTACCGCCGCGTGCTGGTCGGCCTGTATGCGCGGCTGGCCGCCACCTTGCACGAGCTGACCGGCACCGAGGCTTTGCGCCATGCGGTGCCGCCGCAGAACCCGTATCTGTCGGCGCAAGACTTTCTGGCCGATCTGCAGGTCATCGAGAGTTCGCTGAACGCGCACCACGCGCAGGCGCTGGCCGCGCCGCGGCTGCGGCCGCTGATGCGCGCGGTGCAGGTGTTCGGCTTTCACCTCGCGACGGTCGATCTGCGCCAGAGCTCTGACAAGCATGAGGCGGTGCTGGCCGAGCTGATGCGCGTCGCGAAGATCGAGGCCGACTACTCGGCGCTGGACGAAGCCGCCCGCCGCGCGCTGCTGCTGCAGCTGCTCAACGACGCCCGGCCGCTGCGGGTGCGTGCCGCGTCGTACAGCGACCTTGCCATGAGTGAGTTGGCGATCTTCGAGGCCGCCCTGGAGATGCGCCGGCGCTACGGCCCCGACGCGCTGCGCCACTGCATCATTTCCCACACCGAGGAGGCCAGCGACCTGCTCGAGGTGCTGCTTCTGATGAAGGAAACCGGCCTGATGCGCGGCACGCTCGATGATTCGGCCGTGGCCGACCTGATCGTCGTGCCGCTGTTCGAGACCATCGGCGACCTGCGCAACGCCGAGCCCATCATGCGGACCTTCTACGCGCTGCCCGGCATCACCGAGCTGGTCAAGCGGTCCAAGGTGGGCGACCTGGCTGAGCAGGACATCATGCTCGGCTACAGCGACAGCAACAAGGACGGCGGCAGCTTCACCAGCAACTGGGAGCTCTACCGCGCCGAGATCGCGCTGGTGGAGCTCTTCGATGCGCTGGGCCGCGAACACGGCATCACGCTGCGGCTGTTCCACGGCCGTGGTGGCACGGTGGGCCGTGGCGGCGGCCCGAGCTACCAGGCCATCCTGGCGCAGCCGCCCGGCACGGTGAACGGGCAGATCCGCCTGACCGAGCAGGGCGAGGTGATCGCGTCGAAATACGCCCACCCCGAGATCGGGCGTCGCAACCTCGAGACGCTGGTCGCCGCCACACTCGAAGCCACCTTGCTGCCATCCACCACCGGGGGCAAGAAGGCCGGCAGCATGGGCGCTCCGAAGAGCTTCCTCGACGCCGCCGCGGCCATCAGCGACGCCAGCTATGCCGCCTACCGCAAGCTGGTCTACGAAACCCCCGGCTTCACCGAGTACTTCTTCAGCGCCACACCGATCCGCGAGATCGCCGGCTTGAACATCGGCTCGCGCCCGGCTGCGCGCAAGGCCACCAACGCCATTGAAGACCTGCGCGCGATCCCCTGGGGCTTCAGCTGGGGCCAGTGCCGCGTGGCGCTGCCGGGCTGGTGTGGCTTTGGCTCGGCGATCGACAGCTTCCTGACGCGCGATGCCGCCACCCGCGCCGAGCGCCTGGCGCTGTTGCAACGCATGCACAAGCAGTGGCCGTTCTTCCAGACGCTGCTGTCCAACCTTGACATGGTGATCGCCAAAAGCGACCTGAACATCGCCGCGCGGTACGTGGAGCTGGTCGAAGACAAGAAGCTCGGCAAGCGCATCTTTGGATTGATCCAGGCAGAGTGGGCACTGACCAACGACGCGCTCACACTGATCACCGGACACAAGGACCGTCTGGCATCCAACCCCTCGCTGGCGCGCTCGATCCAGCACCGTTTCCCCTACCTCGATCCGCTGAACCACCTGCAGGTCGAGCTGATGCGCCGGCACCGCCAGCGCCGCGAAGGCGACCCCGGCAACGAGCGGATGCAGCGCGGCATCCACATCTCGATCAACGGCGTGGCAGCAGGGCTGCGCAACACCGGCTGATGCGATGGTTGGGGTGATTGCTGTTGAGCGTGAAGCGCATTCAGCCGGCGCGAAGGCCGGCCAGACGCATCCTCACTTGCCGAGAAGGTGCGCTCTGTCTGTCGGGTCGCGATGCTGGTGGAAGCACGACAGCACTTGCACTTGGTTCTCGTCGATCAGGTAGAAAAGCGAGTACGGAAATCGCCGCAGGCTGGCGCGACGGATGTCGTCTTCGACGCGGGGATAGAGCAATGGGTTGAAGCGTATGAAGCGCTCGATACGGCCGAGCTCATCGAGGAATTCGCTGCCCATCCCGATGTCGGGCTGTGAGTACCACGCAAACGCTTCCGCAACTTCCGCTTCGGCCAGCGGCTTGAAGATGAGCGTGAAGCTCATGCGGCTGAGGCCAGCAGCCTTGCCTTGAGTTCCTGGAATGTGACGCCGGGCTCGTTCGGATTGGCGCGGTGGTGCGCAAGTCGAGCTCGCAATTCGGCGCGCTGGGCATCTGTCACGGTGGGGGCCGACGACTCGGATTCGGCGCTGGCGATCAGGGCTTCACCCAGCTCGCGCTTCTCAGCCGGGCTCAGATCGATCAGCTCTTCCACGGTCTGCGCTTTCATGGGCAAAAGCGTAGCACGACGAGCCAGCCTGCATGGCGAATGCTTCGCGCTGACGCCGTCTACAGAATTCGTTCTCGACGGCGCGCGCCTCTGAAACTCGACCGACGTCGGGCTACAAGCCGCTGGCGGCAAGCGCTTCGCGCACCGCACCGGCCTGGCGGCGTGACACCGCCAGCCATTCACCCACGGGCGCCACCTTCACCGCCCAGCATTCGCTGGTGCTGCCTTCCTCTGCATCGTCGCCGTCGCTGCCCTTGTCGGCCAGCGTGCGGCGTTGGAGTGCGCTGATGGCCGAGCGGGCGACCAGCGCATTGCGGTGCACACGCAAAAAGCGCGGGCCGAGCCGTTGTTCCAGGTCGCTCAGCGCGTCGTCGAGCACGTGGGTGTGGGCGGCGGTGCGCAGCGTCACGTACTTCAGCTCGGCCTTCAGGTACAGCACCTCGGCCAGCGGTACGCGCACCACGCGGCCGCGTTCGCTCACCACCAGCACCGGGTCGGGCGGGGCCGCGGGATCGGTGGATGGCGCGACCGGCGCAAGCCGCCCCGCGACGCGTTGCAAGGCCAGTTGCAGCCGCTCTCGGCGCACCGGCTTGGTCAGGTAGTCCACCGCGTCCAGATCGAAGGCCTTCAGCGCATGGCCGGCATGCGCTGTCACGAAGACCACCGCTGGCGGCAGGGGCAGCGCTTGCAACGCCTCGGCCAGCTGGGTGCCGTCGCGACCAGGCATCTGGATGTCCAGCAGCACCAGATCGCAGGCGCGGTCTGCGCCCGCGCTGCCAGCGCGCTGCGCCTGCAGCCACTCCAGCGCCTGTGCCGCACTGGCTGCCTCTCCGACAACCGTGGCGCGTGGCGCGGTGCAGTCATCGATCAGCGTGCGCAGCCGCAGCCGCGCCAGTGCCTCGTCGTCGACCAGCAGCACGCGCAGTTCCCTGTCGGTGGATGGAGTCGTGTTCACAGCGGCACCACGATCTGCACGCGGTAACTGTCGGCATCGCGCCGGCTCTCGAACTGCGCGTTGACATCGTGCATCAACCGCAGTCGCTCCTGCACATTCCTCAGCGCCATGCCCAGCCCGGGGCGCGAGGCGGTCGGGGGAACGCTGTTCGCGATCGATATCACCGCACGGCCGCCCTTGACCCGGGTTCGCACACGGATCGTGCCGCCCTCGTCGGCCGTCTCGATGCCGTGCCGCACGGCGTTCTCGACCAGCGGCTGCAGCACCAGTGGCGGCACGCGGGCTGCGCCAGCCGCGGGGTCGAGCTCCCAGGTCACGGCCAACCGATCGCCGAAGCGGATCTGCTCGATCGCCAGGTAGCGCTGCGCCAGCTCGACCTCTTCGTTCAGCGACACCGACTCGCCGACCTCGGTCAGCGCAACGCGGAACAGTTCGGCCAGGTCTTCCAGGACGGATTCCGCACGCTGCGGATCGTGGCGCACCAGTGCCAGTGCCGAGTTCAGTGTGTTGAACAGGAAGTGCGGCCGGATGCGTGATTGCAGCTCGGCCAGCTTGGCCGCAGTGTCGGCCGGGGTGCGCGCCAGCGCCCGCATGCGCAGCCATTGCAGGATCAGCAGCGCCAGGACCGTGCCCGCCAGCACCGGGCCCAGCGGTCCGATGTGGTCCAACTCGCCCAAGCCGAACTGCGCGGACAGCTGCCAACCGCCCATGGAACACACTGCGCCCAGCGTCCCGATCACGACCGCCTGAGGCACGACCGACAGCCGCGCCAGCGGCGCCTTCAAGGCACACGCCGCGATCAGCCAGGCCAGCAGGGACGGCGTCACGATGCCGGTACCGAGCGCGAAGCTCAGCACCCAGGCATCGAACGTCGGTGCCGCGAACAGCACGCCGATCGCCAGCACCACATGGGCGAACAGCATGGCGCGCAGCACCACTCCGGCATGGCATACATCGAACATCGCCGCCGGGCGCGCCACCGCGTCATCCGGCCTCGGCAAGGTGCCGAAGCCCGACAGAAAGGTCGAGGCGGGGTCGTCAGGGGGCAGGGGGCTCATCGATAGAATCGGCGTCGCTCCGGCGCATTGTCTACAAACCCTCCACCACACCGGCGACGACGCGCACCGCCGTTCGCCGCGAGCCCATGGCGATCAACCCACTCGACAACAAATCCGAAGCCTGGTCGGCGCTTTTTTCCGAGCCGATGAGCGAGCTGGTCAAGCGCTACACCGCCAGCGTTTCCTTCGACCAGCGCCTCTGGCGCGCCGACATCACCGGCTCGCTGGCCCACGCCGAGATGCTCTGTCACCAGGGCATCATCAGCGCCGAAGACCGCGCCAGCATCGAGCGCGGCATGGCTCAGATCACCGCCGATATCGAGGCCGGCCGCTTCGAATGGAAGCTGGACCTCGAAGACGTGCACCTGAACATCGAGGCACGCCTCACGCAGCTGGTCGGCGATGCCGGCAAGCGGCTGCACACCGGCCGCTCGCGCAACGACCAGGTGGCAACAGATGTGCGGCTGTGGCTGCGTGGCGAGATCGACACTTTGCTGCCGCTGCTGAAGGCGATGCAGACCGCGCTGGTCGACGTGGCCGAGAAGAACATCGACACCATCCTGCCCGGCTTAACCCACATGCAGGTGGCTCAGCCGGTGAGCTTCGCGCACCACCTGCTGGCCTATGTGGAAATGTTCGCCCGCGACGCCGATCGCCTGGCCGATGTGCGCAAACGCGTCAATCAATTGCCACTCGGAGCTGCCGCGCTGGCCGGTACCAGCTACCCGCTGGACCGTGAACGCGTGGCGCGCACGCTGGGCTTCGATGGCGTGTGCCAGAACAGCCTCGACGCCGTCAGCGACCGCGACTTCGCGCTCGAATTCACGGCCTTCGCGTCCATCACGATGGTGCACATCTCGCGCCTGGCCGAAGAGCTGGTGCTTTGGATGAGCCAGAACTTCGGCTTCATCGACCTGGCCGACCGCTACTGCACCGGCTCATCGATCATGCCGCAGAAGCGCAACCCCGATGTGGCCGAACTGGCGCGCGGCAAGAGCGGCCGCGTGGTCGGCCACCTGATGGGCCTGATCACGCTGATGAAGGGCCAGCCGCTGGCCTACAACAAGGACAACCAGGAAGACAAGGAGCCGCTGTTCGACACCGTCGACACGGTGCGCGACACGCTGCGCATCATGGCCGAGATGGTGGCCGGCATCATCGTGAAGCCCGAGGCGATGGAGCTCGCCGCGCTGAAAGGCTATGCCACCGCCACCGACCTGGCCGATTACCTGGTCAAGAAGGGCCTGCCCTTCCGCGATGCGCACGAGGCCGTGGCCCATGCGGTCAAGCATGCGATCGGCCAGGGCGTGGACCTGAGCGCGCTGCCGCTGTCCACGCTGCAAGGCTTTCACGCCAGCATCACCGACGACGTGTTCGAGGTGCTCACGCTGCGCGGCTCGCTGAACGCCCGCAATGTGCTGGGCGGCACCGCGCCGGCCCAAGTGCGCGCGCAGATTGCTCGCCATCGCACCCGCCTGAGCTGACGCACCGGCGGCTCAGGACGGCGGCTGGCTGTAGCTGATCGACTGCACCCGGCCGTACTGGAATCGCACCGTGGCCGTGAGGTTGCCAGGGCCCCGGTCGTACTGCCATTCATCGACCTGCAGGCAGGGTGCTACCAGTCCAGCAACCGGTGCTGGCAGCGGCTGCAGCGCGGGCGCCACGTACACCGGGGCGCAGAACGAGTCTTTCAGCTTCGGCTCGCCGCAGTTCGTCAGCACCGTCAGGCGAGAGTCACCGACCTCGGTCGCCCGGCCGTTGCAGCGCAGCGTTTCGGCCAGGGCGGCGGGCGACCACAGCAGCATCAGCCACAGCAGCGACATCAGAGCCAGGAAGCCGAAGGCTTTTTGCATGGTCACGGTTCGATCTGCGAAACCGCGAGTGTCATGCATTGCGGGCCATCCCGAACACGGAACGCGACGCGTGTGAGGTGGTTCTGGAGAGGGCTGAATTCTTCGGGGTGACAGCGCCGCAGGAAATCGTGCCTATCACCGAGTGGGTGGTGCCCTCGCGCCAAGGAGTCTTGAGCTTCAGCATCGCCTCACCCGCGCCGGGCGGGTGATGTAGCGGTCAGCGGGCTGTACTTAGCAGGGTCGGCGACGACGCGACAGGGCCGCTCCGGCCAGGGCAGCGCCGACCAAGGCCAAGGTGGTGGGCTCGGGCACCGTGTTCGGCACATCCAGTGCCTTGATCTGGAAGCCCAGGCGCGAACCGCTTGGGATATTGCCACTGGCCCAGTTCAGCGCAGCTTCGCCGGTCAGATTGAAGTTGCCGCTGAATCCCTCGAACACCGCGAACGACAGGCCGCCATTACTGGCCGTGAAGTCGCCCAATGAGGTCGAACCCAGCTTAAGGTTGCGAAGGGTGGTGCTGTTGCCTGTACCGTCAGATCGAAGGCGCAGGCCGAGCGCATCAATCTCAGCCACCAAAGGGTCAACGTAGCTCCCCGTGTAGCTGCCCATGCTGAATTTCAGCTCAGTGCCCGTGCGCGAGAGATTGAAGGCGACATAGCTGTTGTTCCCGCCGGCCGCGCCCCAGGCAATCTGGCCCGGCGTGCCCACCGGGCCTGCGTTGGTGAAGTTCGGCGGAATGTGCAGGCCGAGTTCGTAGTCGCCGTTGGTGGCGTTGTTGCCGCTGCGTGCCTGCGCCACCGCCAGCTCATTGGCCGGCAAGGTGACGCCGCGGGTGCCCAGGTAGGCCAGGAAGTTGGTATCGGTGGTGCCCGTGTAGCTGACGATCGGCCCGGCGTGGGCCGTGGTTGCAAAGCTGCACACCAGGATCAAGGCGGCGGTCATGTGGGGGATGCGCATGGTCGTTTGCTTGCTGAGGTGTTCGATCCAGCCCTGAGGCAATAGACATGCCAAGGTAAAGAATTCAATGACTTACGCTGGCTTGCGCGTCCGAACCGGTCGGAGTGTCAAGTTTCTCGACACGCTTGTTGGCATCGGATTGCGCCCGTGCGCGGAACGCCCGGCGCAAGCGGTCTGCGGCTGTACTGGTTGGACCGACGTCCGCAGGGTCTGGATGAAGCCCGTCGTCGACGGTGTGTTGAAGTGGCCATTGCCGCGCCAAGCACGGTGTGGCGAGGCGCCAATGGGTGGCATTGCTGCCTGGGGGCCCTGCACGGCAATCTGCGGCGCACCCTGACCAACAGCCACCGCATGCCCGGTCGCGGTTGGGCAGCCTCAGCGGCCGCGTGGAAAGTACTCAGACTCGCAGCGTGCCCGTCAGCACCACACGCAGCGCAGTGCTGGTGCGTGTCGCGCTGCTGCTGGAACTGCTGGCGCGCCGAACCTGCGCGCCAGCGTCTGCCGTCAGCCGCGACGGCGCCGCGCCATCGCGCCCACGCCCAGCAGGCCGGCCAGCATCATGGCGTATGTGCTTGGTTCAGGCACGGGGGCCAAGCTGAACACCGCGGTGCCGAAGTTTGAGGTGCTGGAACCCTCACTGGCCACCGCCAGGTAGTAGGTGCCGTCCATTTCGAAGCCCTTTAGGCCTTCAGGGCGCAGAAGGATACTGGTGCTGTTGTCACCGTTGAGCACCAGCATCTTGACGAAGCTGGCGCTCGCCGGGTCTGTGATGTCGAACACGGCCACGGCACCTTGCGAGGTGCGCTCCAGACCGATGAAGGCGAATGTCTTGTCGCCGATCGTCATCAACTCGACGCCTTCAGGCTCGACCCCCTTCTCCGTGCTTCGGCCGTCGGCGTAGATGCCCGCAAGCGCGGCTTGACGGTCCAGGGTGGAACCGCTGTCGAAGACCAGATTGCCATCCGCCGTGCGGATGGAGAACGAGCGCCCGCCGATCGCGTAAAGATCACTCGCGGTCGAATCGGTAGCGGAGACGCGAAGCCCGGAGAGGTCACCCGTGACGCCGAGGTCGGAGCCCGCGGTCAGGCGATCGCCGTCATCCTCTCGGAGGTCACCCTCGTTGGCCATCACGACATAGGTAGTGCCATTGCGCTGAAAGGTGGCCATGCCATCGGGCATGTAGAG
This sequence comes from Rubrivivax sp., assembly GCA_027490215.1. Classification (GTDB taxonomy): domain Bacteria; phylum Pseudomonadota; class Gammaproteobacteria; order Burkholderiales; family Burkholderiaceae_C; genus PBB1. The sequence goes on along the minus strand of JAIXYO010000025.1, from coordinate 36,529 downwards.
GCCCTTGACTGCGTACTTGGCAAAGGTACCAACTCCGCCGCCGTTGCGAGGATCGATCTCGTTGCCGGCGACGTTGAAGTCCTTGGCGCCCAGGCCGATCACTGCTTCGGCCGCGCCGGTCGTCAGGTTGATCACGCCCATGGCATTGGCTTCCTGCAGGGACACGTAAGCCTTGTTGCCGCTGACGGCGATGTACTCGGGCTCGAAGTCCATGCCCGTGTTGGTGCGCACATTGCTACCGGTGGGGGTGACGCCGGCAAATGTCGGCGTGGCGATCACGCTGCGGCTGTTCATGTCAATGATGCTGACACTGCCTACCGGATCGGTAGCGGCTGAGCCGAAGGTGCGCGGAAACACCCCCGCGGCTGAGGACAGCGTGCCATAGGTTGTGGGCGTGCCCTCGTTGGCGACCAGCAGCTTGCTGCCGTCGGGTGTGAAGGTCAGCATGTCCGGCAGCGCCCCGACGGTGATGCTGTTGACGCCACTGGAAAGCAGCGCCCGAGTGGCCGTGTCGTAGAGCTTGACGACACCCGGATCTGTTCGCACATTCGACTCGATGGCGAACGCCGCGATGCCGCCGTGGATGGCCACGCTGTTGATCAAGCCGAAGGCCGTGGTGTCGATGAAGCCGAGTCGCGTCCCGAGCTTGGCGTCGAGGATGTCCACGCCCTTCACGCCGGCCACCCAGAGCGTCTTGCTCGCGCTGTCGAAGGTGACGATCTCGGACAAAAAGCCCGTCGGTGCCGCAACCAACGCGCCCTGAGCGCCATGCCGCTGCGTCCAAAGCAGGGAAGAGCTGTCCAGTGGCCCTGCCACGGCGAGGAGCGGAGTAGCAGCCAGGACGGCACTGGCAATCATCGAAAGGTGAAACTTCATTGGAAAAACGCCTGTGAAAAGTGGGTGAGAGACAACTGACGAATCCAGTGGGGATCTCAGAGCTGAGACTTTAATTTCTCAAGCCAGTCCAGGCGATCCCCTGGGTCGGGGGGGGCGGATTAACCCGCTGGGCCGGGTGCAGCATCCCGGCTGCTCGCCGTATCTTCAGTGGTTGGCGCTGGCGACTCGTCCCTCAGCATCGCGCCAAGGCGCGCCAGCTCGGTGACCCCTGGGCGCGGGTCGTCCGCCAGCACGCAGCGGCCGACAATGCGCGAATGGAAACGCTGATTCGCCACGCCCGCCAGGCTTGCACCGCGCTGCTGGGTGCGGCCATGGTCGCGATGGCGGCCGCCACGGGGCCTGCAGCGCCGCAGGCTGTGCAGACGCAGGTGCATGCGCTCGACGGCCACCGCGTGACGCTGGACGTGTACCCGGCCGCTGGCCTGCCGCGCGGGGCTGCCATCCTCTCCCACGGCTTCACGCGCAGCCGGGGCACGCTGGCGGGCCATGCGCAGGCGCTGGCCGATGTCGGCGTGCTGGCGCTGACGCCGGACCTGCCCTGCACCTTCGACTTCCGCTGCAACGCCCGGGCTCTCGCCGCGCTGGTGGGTTTGCTGCGTGCCGGCGGGACCTTCGGCGCCCCCGTGGAGCGGGTCATGCTCGTGGGCTTTTCCGCCGGAGGTTTGTCCAGCTTGCTGGCAGCGGACACGCCAGGCGTGGTCGGATTCGTCGGCCTCGACCCGTTCGATCGGACGATGTCTGGTGAGTCTGAGAGGTTGGGCCTGTCGGCGGCCGGCCGGCTGCGTACCGAGGCGCTGCTGCTGCGCGCGCCGCCGTCACGCTGCAACGCCGAAGCCGTGGCAGCACCCTGGGGCAGCGCGCTGCCGACGCTGTGGCGCGACGAACTGATCGCGGGCGCGTCGCACTGCGACTTCGAGTCGCCCACCGACTGGATGTGTCGCCTTGCGTGCGGCGAAACCGACCCGGCGCGCCAGCAGCAGGTGCGTCAGGGGCTGCTGGACGCCGCAGGACGCTGGATGCGCTGAGCCTGCCGCCGCACTAGCGGGTTTCGGCCCCAGAATCGTGCGCAGCCGTCGGCCTCTTGCTGACCGCTCCAGTCGACCGGAGCCCGCACCATGCATCTGTCCGACCTGTCCGAGGTCATGATCCCCCCTGAATTCGAACAGACCCTGGCGCTGCAGCGTGCCGCCTACCTGGCCGACCCCAGCCCCAGCCACGCGCAGCGCCTGGCCGACCTGAACTCGCTGGCGCGTCTGCTGAAGGAGAACCAGGCCGCGATCGTCGAGGCGATCAACCGCGACTACGGCAACCGCTCGGAGTTCGAGACGCTGTTCACCGAGGTCTTCGTCGTGCTCGAGGGCATCCGTGACACAGGCAAGAAGCTCAAGCGCTGGATGAAGCCGATGCGGCGGCATGTCGACCAGATGACGTTCCCGCTGGCGAGGAACCGGCTGATTCCGCAGCCGCTGGGCGTGGTGGGCGTCATCGTGCCGTGGAACTTCCCGCTCAATCTGTCGTTCGCGCCGCTGACCGCCATCTTTGCGGCCGGCAACCGGGCGATGGTCAAGATGTCGGAGAAGTCGGCCCATCTTGTCAGGCTGCTGGTGTCACTGAGCCCGCGCTACTTCCCCGCCGACAAGCTGATGTTCTTCGAGGACGGCGGAGGCCGAGGCCCGGCCTTCAGCGCGTTGCCCTTCGACCACCTGATGTTCACCGGCTCGGGCCAGACCGGCCGCGCGGTGATGGCCTCTGCCGCGCGCAACCTGACACCGGTGACGCTCGAACTCGGTGGCAAGTCGCCGGCCATCATCGGCCCCGACTTCCCGATCAAGACGGCGGCCGAGCGGGTACTGTGGCTGAAGCTGCTGAACGCCGGGCAGATCTGCACCAGCGTCGACTACCTGTTCCTGCCCGAGGGCCGCACCGCTGAGTTCGCCGCTCATGCGAAGCGCCTGGTGGCCCAGCGCTACCCCGATCTGAACGGCAACGACTACACATCGATCATCGACGAGCGGTCGCACCAGCGCCTGCAGGGCATGCTCGACGATGCGCGCGCCAAGGGCGCGACGCTGGTCAACCTGGCGCCCAACCACCAGAGCGGCGCTGCGCCGCGCAAGTTCGCGCCGCATCTGGTGCTCGACGTGACCGACGACATGCTGGTGATGCAGGGCGAGATCTTCGGCCCGATCCTGCCGATCAAGACCTACCGCACCGCCGACGAGGTGGTGGGCTACGTCAACGCGCACGATCGGCCGCTCGCGATCTACCCTTTCACCCACGACCGCGCGCTGCAGGATTTGTACATCACGCGCGTGATGTCGGGTGGCGTCTCGGTCAACGAAGGCCTGCTGCATGTGGGCCAGCACGATCTGCCGTTTGGCGGCGTGGGTGGCAGCGGCATGGGCCACTACCATGGCCACGAAGGATTCGTCACCTTCTCGAAGCTGCGCCCGGTGTTCTACCAGGGCCCGTTCTCAGCCATCCAGATGATGTTCCAGCCGCCCTACGGCGAGCTTGCCACCAAGGTGCTGAACCTGTTGATGAAGTTCAAGGGTTAGCGTGTCTGCATTGACATCGGCAATGTCGGCACACCGCTCGTCGGCCCTAGGAGAACTGGCGGAAGCGGTGAGATTCGAACTCACGGTGGGGTTACCCCCACGGCAGTTTTCAAGACTGCAGCCTTAAACCGCTCGGCCACGCTTCCAGACGCCGCGAATTGTATCGGTGGGGGTTGGCAAGTCGGCCGACGCCCCGGCGCCGTCATTCAGCCGGTCGCGACAGCGGCACGCGCTGGGCACCGGCGTAGAACACCAGCAGCACCACGGGCTGCTCGCCGGTGTAGCCGCGGTGCGTCGAGTTGACCGTCTCGGGCAGCACGTCGCCTGCCACCAGTTGACGCTTCAGGCCGCCTTCGGCCTTTTCCACCGTCAGCTCGCCCGACAGCACATAGGCCGCGTTGGGCATGGGGTGGGTGTGCCACGGCAAGGTGGTGTGCGGCGCGATGGTGATCTTCAGCATCGTCAGCTCGGGCTGGCCGGCGGGGTAGGGCGCATACGGCACGCCGTCCCACGAGCTGGTCGATTGCATGAGCACATCGACCTTGATGCCCGAGGCTTCGGCAGCGCGGGCGCTTGCGGTGGCAAAGGCGCAAAAGCACAGGGCGAGCGCGGCGAGGGTTCTTTGCAGGTTCATGGCTGGTGAAGGTGGAAGGGGTGAGGTGGGCGATCAACCCGGCCGCTGAGCCTGTTCGCAATCGATCTGGATGATCTCGGTGCTGCCGTCGGGCGCGATGCGCGCGGCACTCAGTTTGCCGCCCCAGATGCAGCCGGTATCCAGTGCCAGAAGATCGGGCCGCTGGATCAAACCCAGTGTGGACCAATGGCCGAAGGCCATCGGCACGCCCTGCGTCTGGCGTTGCGGGTGCTCGAACCACGGCAGCAGGCCGGGCGGGGCCTTGCCGGCGCCTTCCTTGGTGGCGAAATCGAGCGTGCCGTCGGCGGCCACGAAGCGGGTTCGGGTGAGCGCGTTGATGGCGAAGCGCAGGCGGTCGGCGCCTTGCAGTGCATCGCGCCAGCGATCGGGCTGGTTGCCGTACATCACGGCCAGGAAGGCATTCAGGTCGGGGCCGCGCAGCTGCTGTTCGACCTCGGCGGCGAGCTTCAGCGTGGTGGCCAGCGTCCACTGGGGTGGCACGCCCGCATGCACCATCAGCCAGCCATGGTCATGCAGTGCCATGCGGCGCTGGCGCACCCAGTCGACCCAGGCCTCGCGGTCGGGCGCGTTCAGCAGGCCTTCGAGCGTGTCGCTGCGGTGCGTCTTGCGGATGCCGTGGGCAGCGGCCAGAAAGTGCAGGTCGTGGTTGCCGAGCAGGCAGGTGGCGGCATCGCCCAACCCGCGCAGCAGGCGCAGCGTGCTCAGGCTGTCGGGGCCGCGGTTGACCAGATCGCCGAGCATCACCACGTGGTCGCGCGAGGGCGAAAAAGCCAGGGTGTCGAGCATCCGTTGCAGTGCGCCACAGCAGCCTTGCACATCGCCAATCAGATAAACCATCGAACGATTCTGCTACGCTGGCTCGATTCGCCCCACTTACGCCTCGCATGGACGTTGCCTTACTGACTTTCTTGATCGTGTTGAACGCGCTGTTCGCGATGTCGGAGATGGCGCTCACGGCCAGCCGCAAGGCGCGACTACAGGTGATGGTGGAAACCGGCGATGCGGGCGCGCAGGCCGCGATGGAGCTGCACGACGACCCGACGAAGTTCCTGTCCACCGTGCAGATCGGCATCACCTCGATCGGCGTGCTCAACGGCATCGTTGGCGATGCCGCGTTCTCGGCGCCGTTCGCGCTGTGGCTCGAGCACACCTTCGCCATGCACGATCAGGCGGCCGAGATCACCGCCACCGCGATGGTGGTGGTGGTCATCACCTTCCTCACCATCATCTTCGGCGAACTGGTGCCCAAGCGCCTGGGCCAGATGTACCCGGAAGCGGTGGCCCGGCTGGTGGCACAGCCGATGAACTGGCTGTCGATGGCGACGCGGCCGTTCGTGATGCTGCTGTCGTTCTGCACCGAGGGCACCTTGAAGCTGATGGGCATCCGCGGTGGCCCCAGCCGCAGCGTGACCGAAGAGGAAATCGCCGCTAGCCTGGAAGAGGGGCTGGACGCCGGCGTGATCGAGGCGCAGGAGCACCAGATGGTGCGCAATGTGTTCCGCCTCGACGACCGCCAGGTCGGCTCGATGATGATTCCGCGCGGCGAAATCGTCTGGCTGGAAGCTGCGGCGCCGGCTGAGGAGGTATTGAAGGTGATCGCCGCCGACGAGCATTCGCGCTACCCGGTGTGCCGCGGCGGGCTCGACGATGTGGTTGGCGTGGTGTCGGCGCAAAGCCTGCTGCAGCAGGCCATCGGTGGAGCGGGGCTCGACATCACCGAGCGCCTGCAGCCAGCGGTGTTCGTTCCCGAAACTCTCTCTGGCATGGAACTGCTGGACCAGTTCCGCGCGTCGAGCGCGCAGCTGGTGTTCGTGGTCGACGAGTACGGCGAGGTGCAGGGCATGATCACCGTGCGCGATGTGCTCGAAGCCATCACCGGCGAATTCACCACACCGAGCGACGATGCCTGGGCGGTGCAGCGAGACGATGGCAGCTGGCTGTTCGACGGGCTGATTCCGGTGCCCGAATTGAAAGACCGGCTGGAGCTGAAAGACCTGCCCGAAGAAGGCCGCGGCCGCTACAACACGCTGGCCGGCATGATCATGCTGCTGCTCGGCCGGCTGCCGAACACCACAGACAAAGTCGAGTGGGAAGGCTGGCGCTTCGAGGTGGTGGACCTCGACCGCAAGCGCATCGACAAGGTGCTGGCCACGCTCTCGCCGACCGGCGATCACGACCGCTGATCGGTGGACCTGTTCTCCCAGCGCCTGCTCAACGATGGCGTGCGCAAGCGCGAGGTGTTCGGCTGGGCGATGTACGACTTCGCCAACTCGGGCTACACCACCGTCGTGCTGACAGCGGTGTTCAACGCGTACTTCGTCAGCGTCGTCGCACAAGGCGCCGCGTGGGGCACGCTGGCCTGGACGCTGGCGATTGCGGCTTCGAGCCTGATCGTGATGCTCACGTTGCCTGCCGTCGGCGCCCACGCCGACCTGCGCGCCAACAAGAAGCGCTTGCTGGTCGGCTGCACCGTGGCCTGCGTGCTCGGAACGCTCGCGCTGGTTGGGGCCGGGCCGGGCGACCTGTGGCTGGCGGTGCTGGCCATCGTGGTGTCGAACGTCGCGTTCTCGTACGGTGAATCACTGACCGCTGCCTTCCTGCCCGAACTGGCACGACCCGAAGCGCTGGGCAGGGTGTCGGGCTGGGGCTGGAGCTTCGGCTACCTGGGCGGCATGCTGACCCTCGGGCTGAGTCTGGTCTATGTGCTGGCCGCGCAGCAGCGCGGCGAACCGGCGACGTCGTTCGTGCCGGTCACGATGGCCATCACAGCCACGGTCTACGCAGTGGCGTCGCTCGCCACCTTCGCGCTGTTGCGTGAGCGGGCGGTGCCGCAAAACACCGTGGACGAGGCGTCGACGGGCGTCGGCATAGGCGCCTCGCTGGCGCGACTGGCCGGCACCTGGCGCACTGCGCGTCGCCACCGCGACTTCTGCTGGCTGCTGGCTTGCGGCGCTTGCTACCAGGCCGGTATCGCGGTGGTCATCACCTTGGCGGCGGTGTATGCCGAGCAGGCGCTCGGCTTCAAGCAGGCCGACACCATGCTGCTGATCTTCCTGGTCAACATCGCTGCGGCGGCGGGTGCGTTTGCGTTTGGCTACGGGCAGGACCGCATCGGCCATCGGCTGGCGCTGGCGATCACGCTGGTCGGCTGGCTCGTGATGACGGTGCTCGCGGTGCTGGCGACCGGGCCGGGCTTGTTCTGGATTGCTGCGCTGATTGCCGGCCTGTGCATGGGCTCCAGCCAATCGGCCGGCCGCGCGATGGCAGGCCTGTTCACACCGGCCGACCGCCGCGGCGAGTTCTTCGCTCTGTGGACCTTCGCCACCCGAGCTTCTGCCGTCGTCGGACCGTTGACCTTCGGACTGATCACATGGCTGACCGGCGGCAACCAGCGCCTGGCGATGGGCTGTACAGCGGTGTTCTTCGTCGGCGGCCTGCTGTTGCTGGCGAAGGTGGACATGTCACGCGGCGAGCGCGCGGCGTTGCCAGAGGGCGCCGCCTGAGGCTCGCCGGCCAGCCGCTCAGGCGGCGCTCAGCTGGCGCAACTCGCCGGAATCGAGGTGATCCAGCAGCAAGCGCAGCACCTCGGCGTTTTTGGGGTCCTCGGCGTTGTCCAGCGCGTCTTCCAGCACATCGCGAATGCTGTCGGGCGTGACCCGCTCCATGTCCCAGTCGGGGAACAGGCGCTCGCGCACTTCTTCGCTTTCGCTCAGGAGCACCATGCCTTCGTGTCGTGGATCGGCCTTCAGCAACGACATCAGGTGCAGCACGTTCTCGCGCGGACCTTCCAGCCACTGGAAGAAGACGCCGCTGCCGAACACCAGCAAGCCGGTGATGCCGAACACCGGGTTCCAGCGCCGCGCCGATTCGACAATGCGGTTCACGTCGGCGTCATCGATGCCCGCAGCAGCGCGGCTGCAGTAGACCATGTTGTACAGAAGCGGCAGCCTGTGCCCCGATACGGGCTCGTCGGTGTCGGTAGAGCGCATGGGATGAGTGACTCCAGAATTGCCACGCAGCCCAAACCGCGCGCCGCAAAAGCTTGAGGATAGTGCACGCCAGAAACAAAAAGCCCCGTCTCGTGAACGGGGCTTGGCGTTTGATTCGACTGGTGCCGGAGAAAGGAATCGAACCCTCGACCTTCTCATTACGAATGAGCTGCTCTACCAACTGAGCTACACCGGCGCAGCCCGCGAGTATAGCGGGGGCGCTTTCAGGGAAAAGCCTTCAAACGGCCTCTTGGTGGTAGCGCGTCACCCGCTCGACTTCGTTCTTCGAGCCGAGCATCACGCTCACACGCTGGTGCAGCGCGTCAGGCGCAATGTCGAGGATGGGCTGCAGGCCGTTGGTGGCGGCGCCGCCTGCTTGCTCGATCAGGAAGCCCATCGGGTTGGCCTCGTACATCAGCCGCAGCTTGCCGGCCTTGCCCGGCTCGCGTTGGTCCCAGGGGTAGATGAACACGCCGCCGCGGGTCAGGATGCGGTGCACGTCGGCCACCATGCTGGCGATCCAGCGCATGTTGAAGTTCTTGCCACGCACGCCGTCGGTACCCGCCAGGCACTCATCGATGTAGCGGCGCATCGGCGGCGCCCAGTGGCGCATGTTGCTCATGTTGACCGCGAATTCCTGGGTGTCCTCAGGAATCTGCACGCCGTCTTGCGTGAGGACCCAGGAGCCCTGCTCGCGGTCGAGCGTGAACATGGCCACGCCGTCGCCGACCGTGAGCACCAGTGTGGTCTGAGGCCCGTAGACGCAGTAGCCGGCCGCCGCCTGCTGGCGACCGGGCTGCAGGAAATCGGCTTCGGTGACGGGACGGCCGGAATCGTCGCGCTTGAGCACCGAGAAGATGGTGCCGATGCTGACGTTCACATCGATGTTGCTGGAGCCGTCGAGCGGATCGAACAGCAGCAGGTACTCGCCCTGGGGGAAGCGGTTCGGCACGACGTAGACGTCTTCCATTTCCTCGCTGGCCATGGCTGCCAGGTGACCGCCCCACTCATTGGCCTCGATCAGCACCTCGTTGGCGATGATGTCGAGCTTCTTCTGCACCTCGCCCTGCACGTTCTCGGTGTGGGCACTGCCCAGCACGTCACCGAGCGCGCCCTTGTTGACGCTGATGCTGATGCGTTTGCAGGCACGTGCAACCACCTCGATCAGCAGCCGCAGTTGCGCAGGAATGTTCCCGTGCTGGCGTTGCTGCTCAACCAGGTACTGCGTCAGACTGATTCGTTTGCTCATCGTCGGTCACTCGGGTTGGGCGGGGTGTGGCCTTCAGCTTGACAGGGCGCGGGAAACGATTTCACGCACGTCGCTCGACAGGTCGGGTTTGGCGGCGACGCGGCTGATGGCTTGGTGCGCCGCGCTGCGGTAGGGCTCGGCCAGGCGACTCCAGCGGTCCATGATGCGGGCCATGCGCGCGGCCAGTTGCGGATTTGCCGCGTCGAGCTCGAGCACCCGATCCGCCCAGAAGGCATAGCCTGCGGCATCGGCGCGGTGAAAGGCCGCCGGGTTCATCATGCACAGCGATGTGATCAGGCTGCGCGCGCGGTTCGGGTTTCGAATGGAAAAGTCCGGGTGCTTCAGCAACTCCAGCGCACGCGCGAACACCCTGCCATCGACCTCGGGCGCGGCAGCTTGCAGGGCGAACCATTTGTCGATGACCAGGGCCTCACCCTTGAACATCGCGTGGAAGCGCTCCAGCGCGGGCGTGGCCAATTCCGCATGGGCGTTGACCAGCGCCGCGAGTGCGCCCAGGCGATCGGTCATGTGAGCCGCGTCCTTGAAGCGCTGGTAGGCGCGGCCTGGCCAGACCGTGTCACCTCGCGCCACCGCGTCGAGGCAGAGCATGGACAACGACAGGTTGGCCAGTGATCGCTTGCCGGACGACACGGGGTCGGGCCTGTAGGCACCTGGGACCTGGTGCTGCTCGTAGGCCCAGGCCCAGTCGTCGCGCAGCGCGGCAGCCAGCTGCGCACGCATCCCTTCGCGGGCGCTGTGGATGCGCTGCGGATCGACAACCGCCAGTTTCTCGGCCACATAGGCTTCGCTCGGCGGCGTCAGCACCATGTCCTTGAAGGCCGCGTCGAGTGCCGGGTGTCGCAGGATGTCGCGCATCGCGGCGATGAAGGCGGCATCGAGCGTGAGCGCATCGCCGTTGTGGGTGGCCGCGAGCAGGCGATTGAGCGCGAGCCGCTGCCCGGCTTCCCAGCGGCTGAAAGGGTCGCTGTCGTGTTGCAGCAGCACCAGCAGGTCGGCATCGCTGAGGTCGTCAGAGAGGATCACAGGCGCCGAGAAACCGCGCAACAGCGACGGCACGGGTGCGCTGTCGATGTCGGTGAAGGTGTAGCGGCTGTGGGCAGCGTTCAGCACCAGCACGCGGTGATTGCCGGGAGCTTCGGCTTCGCCATCAAGGCGCAAGGGCAGGGCGGTGCCGTCGCGTGCGATCAGCCCCATTGCCAGCGGCACGACGAACGGTTCCTGACCCGGAGCCAGCGTCTGCTCGATGCTCAGTGTGTAGCTGCGTGCCTGTGCGTCGTAGTGGCCGCTGGCGCTCAGGCGCGGTGTGCCCGGCTGGGCATACCAACGCTTGAAGGGCACGAGGTGCTCGGCCAGCGCGCTGCCGGGGTTGGCATCGGCGATCGCCTGGGCGAAATCGTCGCAGGTCACGGCCTGGCCGTCGTGGCGCTCGAAGTACAGCGTCATGCCGCGCGCGAAGCCATCGCGGCCGACCAGCGTCTGCATCATGCGCACGACCTCGGCGCCTTTTTCGTAGACGGTGGCGGTGTAGAAATTGTTGATCTGCTGGTAGCTGTCGGGGCGCACCGGGTGCGCCATCGGGCCGGCGTCTTCTGGGAACTGCAACTGGCGCAGCTGTCGCACATCCTCGATGCGCTTCACGGCGCGGGCGCTTTCGCTGCCGGCCATGTCAATGCTGAATTCCTGGTCGCGGAAGACGGTCAGGCCCTCCTTCAGGCTGAGCTGGAACCAGTCGCGGCAGGTGATGCGGTTGCCGGTCCAGTTGTGGAAATACTCATGTCCGACCACGCTTTCGATGCCGGCATAGTCGACGTCGGTGGCGGTGGCCGGCGTGGCCAGCACGAACTTGGTGTTGAAGATGTTCAACCCCTTGTTCTCCATCGCACCCATGTTGAAGTCGCCGACCGCGACGATCATGAAGCGGTCGAGGTCCAGCGGCAGCTTGAAGCGGGCCTCGTCCCACACCACGCTGGCGATCAGCGAATTCATCGCATGCTCGGTCTTGTCGAGGTCGCCACGGCGCACATACACCTGCAGCAGATGATCGCGCCCCGCGCGCGTGCGGATCTGCTGTTCGCGGGCGACCAGATCGGCGGCCACCAACGCAAACAGATAGCTGGGCTTGGGGAACGGGTCGTGCCAGACGGCCTGGTGTTTGCCGCCGTCGAGGTCGGTTTGCGAGATCAGGTTGCCGTTCGACAGCAATACCGGGTAGGCGGCCTTGTTGGCCCGCAGCGTCACGGTGTAGACGGCCATCACGTCAGGACGGTCGAGGAAGTAGGTGATGCGCCGGAATCCTTCGGCCTCGCACTGGGTGAACAGGCCGCCGTTCGAGGTGTACAGGCCCGACAGCTGCGTGTTGCGCTCGGGCGCGCAGGTGTTGCGGATTTCCAGCGTGAACGGGCCTTCGGGCACGTTCTGCAGGCTGTCGAGCACCAGAAGTCCGTCTTCATGGCGGAACGACACGCTTTCGCCGTTGAGCAGCACCCGCAGCACCGACAGGTCCTCACCATGCAGCTTGAGGGGCTGCGGCGGCACAGCCAGGTTGCGTTCGAGCTGCATCCTGCTTGTGACCAGCGTACGCACTGGGTCGAGGTCGAAGGTCAGATCAACGGTCTTGATCCAGAACGCCGGCGCGCTGTAGTCCTCGCGGCGGATCAGAGGGGCAGTGCCTTCACGCATCACACACCTTGCTTCAAACTGGCTTCAATGAATGGGTCGAGGTCGCCGTCGAGCACCTTCTGCGTGGCGGATACCTCGTAGCCGGTGCGCAGGTCCTTGATGCGGCTCTGGTCGAGCACATAGCTGCGGATCTGGTGGCCCCAGCCGACGTCGGTCTTGGTGTCTTCGAGCTTCTGCTGCTCTTCCATCCGCTTGCGCATCTCGAAATCAAACAGGCGGCTGCGCAGCCGCTTCCAGGCCACGTCGCGGTTGCTGTGCTGACTGCGACCATCCTGGCATTGCACGACGATGCCCGTGGGGATGTGCGTCAGGCGCACCGCCGAGTCGGTCTTGTTGATGTGCTGACCGCCCGCACCCGAGGCGCGGAAGGTGTCGGTGCGCACGTCCGACGGGTTGATCTCGATCTCCACCGTGTCATCGACTTCGGGGTAGACGAACAGGCTCGCGAACGAGGTATGGCGACCGCCGGCCGAGTCGAACGGGCTCTTGCGCACCAGCCGGTGCACACCGGTTTCGGTGCGCAGCAGGCCGAAGGCGTACTCGCCCTCAACCTTGATCGTGGCGCTCTTGATGCCGGCAATGTCGCCGACTGTCTCGTCTTCCAGCGTGGCCTTGAAACCCTTGCGCTCGCAGTACTTCAGGTACTGGCGCAGCAGCATGCCGGCCCAGTCGCAGGCCTCGGTGCCGCCCGCGCCGGCCTGGATGTCGATGAAGCAGTTGCTCGGATCGGCCGGGTTGTTGAACATCCGACGGAACTCGAGTTGCGCCACGGTTTCTTCAAGCTTCGCGGCTTCGGCTTCAATGGCCAGCAGCCCGTCGAAGTCGCTGTCGGCCTTCGACATCTCGAACAGCTCGGTGTTGTCTGCCAGATTGCTGTTCAGGTGGTCGATGGTCTGCACCACCGCTTCCAGCGTGCGCTTCTCGCGACCCAACTCCTGCGCCCGCTTGGGCTCGTTCCAGACGCTCGGGTTCTCGAGCGCCGCGTTGACTTCGTTCAACCGCAGTGCTTTGCGATCGTAGTCAAAGATACCCCCGAAGATCTACCGTGCGCTGGCTCAGGTCGGCCAATCGATTGCCAATTGCATTGATGTGTTCGACGTCCATGAGGTGACAACCCTGTTCAAATTGCGGCTTTCGATTCTCGCATGCGACCCTTGGCGGCGATGAGCCTGACAACCAGCCAACCCAGCGAGCGCCAACCCGATGCCCTGGACTGACAAACACCGGGCGCATTGGCGCCAGAACCGCAACATCACCGCGATCTTGCTGGCGATCTGGTTCGTCGTGACTTTCGTGCTGACGTTCTTTGCACGCGAGCTGAACTTCAGTTTCTTCGGTGGGCCCTTCAGTTTTTGGTTTGCGGCGTTGGGTGCGCCGCTGGTCTACGTCATCATCGTCGCCTACTACGCCCACCACATGGAACGCCTCGACCGCCAGCATGGGCTGGCCGAAGATGACCAAGATCCCGCATGACTGCAGACGCCTCTGAATCCTTTTCCATCCGCGCCGCCGAGTTGCGCGACGTCACCGCCATCGTGTCGCTGATCCGCGAACTGGCCGAGTTCGAGCACCTGACGCACTTGTTGCAAGTCACGCCCGAGAAGCTGCGCCCGCACCTGTTCGGCGAGCGCGCCGTCGTTGAGGCTTTGGTGGCCGAGAGCGCGGGCGAGGTGGTGGGATTCGCCTTGTTCTTCACCAACTTCTCGACTTTCCTGGCGCAGCCCGGGCTTTACCTCGAAGACCTGTACGTGCAACCGCGCCAGCGAGGGCGCGGCGTGGGCGAGGCGCTGCTCAGCCGGGTCGGCCGCATCGCGGTAGAGCGCGACTACGGGCGCTTCGAATGGAGCGTGCTCGACTGGAACGCCAATGCGATCCGCTTCTACGAAAGGATGGGGGCGACCGTGATGCCCGATTGGCGCATCTGCCGCGTCACCGGCGAAGCGCTGCAGCGCTTCGCTGCCTGAACACTAACCGCCGACAGTGTCGACCGAATATAGAAATGAGAATCATCGGAATCAGCTGTGTCCGCGACGAAGAAGACATCATTGAGTCATTCGTTCGCCACAACCTTGTCTATCTCGACAAGCTGTATATCGTCGATAACCTGAGCAAGGACAAAACCGCAGAAATCCTGACCTCGCTTGTGAAAGAAGGGCTCGCCATCGAGGTGTGGAAAAGCACCAGCTGCAGTAATCAGCAGGATAGAGCGATGACCGCTGCGTTGAAAAAGGCAACAAAACAGGATGCAAATGCAGATTTTGTATTTCCGCTGGATGCTGATGAATTTCTGGGCGCCCCGGATCGTCTGTCATTGATTGCAGATCTCGAAAAAGTTGGTTCCAGCGGATACGGGATCATGCCGTGGAAAACCTATATCCCCGTCGAGGATGATCTGGATAAACTGAATCCTTCGATACCTGCGACCGTGCGCATGACCCATCGACGCAACCATGAAGGAAATCAAATGTTCAAGGCAGTGGTTCCCAGAGCCTTGTTCGGCAAGATCAGGATTCCCCAGGGAAGCCACAAACTCAAACGACTTGACGGTGGCGCCTGCCAGGAAATCTTACTCGCCACGCCGTTGGCGCATTTTCCGATTCGCAGTTCTAATCAACTGATAGCCAAGATAATACTATCCGAACATTCTCTAAGGATGAAAAAAGACAGTGCACCGAATGAATCATTTCATTGGAGGGAACTGTCTGAAAGTATCCGTGCGAGAAACTTTCGAATTGCCGCAGATCAGGTCAGGAACTATGCGTTGTCTTACGCTCTGCGCCCGACAGATGAAATGCCAACTGAAGGCTTCCATGATCCTTTGCCGGTTCATTCTTCAGTGGTCATTCAGTACGCAGGTGCTGAAACCAGTTCGCTGCTTCATCGATTCGACCGATACATCATTCGACTCCAGGAAAACAATCACATCGTGCCCATCGAGGAGTCTGAGTTTGAAAAACGAGAATTCAACCTGCTTGGTGAAGTGCGTGCATCCATCAAAGAATACAAACGTTGGGCTAAACGCCGCCTTGGATTGAGCCGCAAAGCCTGAAGAAACCCGATGAGCCGCAAAGAACACGCCTCTGAAACCCCCGCGACGCAATTGCTGAAGCGCAAAGCGGTGGTCTACACCGAGCACCTGTACGACTACGTCGACAACGGGGGCACTGCCGAGTCGTCACGCCAGCTCGGCGTCGACGAGCACCATGTGGTGAAGACGCTGGTGATGGAAGACGAAAGCGCGCAGCCGATGGTGGTGCTGATGCACGGCGACCTGCAGGTCAGCACCAAGAACCTGGCACGACAGATCGGTGCGAAAAAAGTGCAGAACTGCAAGCCCGAGGTGGCGCAGCGGCACAGCGGTTATCTGGTCGGCGGCACCTCGCCATTCGGTACGAAGAAGGCGATGCCCATCTACGTCGAGGCCACGGTGCTTGAGCTGCCCCGGATCTACATCAATGGCGGCCAGCGCGGCTACCTGATCGGTCTGGACCCGAAAGTGCTGGTCACCCTGCTCGGCGCGCGGCCGGTGCAATGCGCGACCGGTGGCGCAGTGGTGGCGCAGGGGCCGCTGAAATCGCAGCGATGACCCGGACTCAGTCAGGCCAGGGCGCAAAATCAAGGTTGACCTGACTGCCTCGCCTGCATGGCATCCCTCATGGAGCCTTTCATTCCCCTCATCGCTGCGCTGGCGGCCTACCTGATCGGCTCCCTGTCGTTCGCTGTGCTGGTCAGCCGTGCGATGGGATTGGGCGACCCGCGCAGCTACGGTTCTGGAAATCCCGGCGCGACCAATGTGCTGCGATCAGGCAACAAGGGCGCCGCGGTGCTGACGCTGGTGCTTGACGCCCTGAAGGGCTTCTTGCCAGTGTGGGCGGTCGCCGCATTCGGCGGGCACTGGGGCCTCGGGGAAGGCACGGCGGCCCTCGTCGGTGTCGCCGCATTCCTCGGTCACCTGTGGCCGGTTTTTTTCGAGTTCAAGGGCGGCAAAGGCGTGGCCACGGCAGCCGGCGTTTTGATGGGCTTGAACCCGTGGCTTGGCGTGGGCACGCTGGTCACCTGGCTCATGATCGCGTACTTCTTCCGCTACTCGTCGCTGGCGGCGCTGATCTCGGCGCTGTTCGCGCCTTTCTACCAGTTGCTGATCTGGGGCCCGGGGCCGACAGCCATTGCTGCCGGCGTGATGGGTTTGTTGCTGATCTGGCGGCACTCAGCCAACATCCAGAAGCTGCTCAACGGCACGGAAAGCAAGCTGGGGCAGAAGTCGGGCTCAACGCCACCGCCTGCCTCACCCCGACACGGCGCGAAGCGCTGACGACCCATCGCGATGAGGAATCACCTGCCATGTCCCAGAGCCTGAAGCGTTTTCATGTCGGAGACCGGCTGTCCGAGATGGCCATCTTCCAGAACGTGGTGTACCTCGCGGGCCAGGTGCCCAGTGACACCACGCAGGGCATCGCCGGCCAGACGCGGCAAGTGCTGGCGATGGTTGATCGCCTGCTGGCCGAGGCTGGCACGGACAACGCGCACATCCTGATGGCGCAGATCTACCTTGCCGATCTGGCTGACTATGACGCGATGAATGCTGTCTGGGACGACTGGGTTCCGCCGGGCGATGCGCCGCCGCGTGCCACGGTGCAGGCGCGCCTCGCCAAGCCGGACTGGAAGATCGAGATCGTCGTGACCGCGGCTGTTTCCGCAGGAGCCTGAGGCGACATGCCGACCGAGCCAACCCCCACCCCGGCCCTGCTGACGCCATTGCGTCGCCGATCATGGCTGCGCCCGCTGCTGATCGCGCTGGCCGCTTGGGTCGCGTTGCAGAGCTGGCAGTCCTACAACGATCGGAAATCCGGCGTCTCGTTGGCTGCGCTCGCCAAGCCCGGCGACATCGTGATGATCTCGTCCGAGACGTGCGCCTACTGCAAGGTTGCGAGCCGCTTCATGACCGAGCACCAGATCCCGTTCAGCGAATGCTTCATCGAAACCGACGCCGCCTGCGCCGAAAGCTATCGCGCGCAACAGTCGCCAGGCACGCCGACGCTGCTGGTGCGCGGGCAGCGACTGGTCGGTTTCGACCCCGCGCGCATTGCCAAGGTGCTGGGTGGCGCTTGAGGCCTGGCCTCATCTCCTGACGCGGCGCTGAGTCAAGCGGGTTCGGCCTGCAAGCCCAGCACGGCTGGATCGCCACGGCCCAGACGCAGCAGAACCGGGGTGTCGCCGGTCAGATCGACCACTGTGGTGGGCCGTGCCGCGCAGGCGCCCGCGTCGACCACCGCCTGCACCCGTTTGTCGTAGCGCTCACGGATCTCGTCCGGATCGTTCAGGGCTTCGGTCTCATCGGGTGGGATCAGCGTGGTCGCGACGAGTGCCTCGCCGTAGACCGCCAGCAGATCCTGCAGCATCTTGTGATCCGGCACTCGCAGGCCGATGGTGCGTCGAGATGGGTGCGAGATGCGGCGCGGCACCTCCTTCGACGCTTCGAGGACGAAAGTGAACGGCCCCGGCGTGCCCAGCTTCAGCAGCCGGTATTGCCGGTTGTCGACGCGCGCATAGCTGGCCAGTTCGCTCAGGTCTCGGCACAGCAACGTCAGGTGGTGCTTGTCGTCGACACCGCGGATGCGCCGCAGGTTCTCGACCGCCGCCTTGTCGTCGAGCCGACACACCAGCGCGTAGCTCGAATCGGTCGGCACCGCCGCCACGCCACCGTCGCGCAGGATCTGTGCGGCCTGCTTCAGCAAACGCGACTGCGGGTTGTCGGGGTGGAACTCAAAGTGCTTGGACATCGCGCCATTGTCGGTGCCCACGGTTCCCCAACTCCAACGACGATGGCGAGTCTCAACTCGCCCGCTGCACCCTGTCCATCAGCGCTTCCCACACCGGCGTCAAGCGCGCTGGCAACACCGGCAAGGTCCCGAGGTCGGTGCGGCTTTCCTCCGGACTGTGGAAGTCGCTGCCGCGCGAGGCGAGCAGATCGAACTCGATGGCCATGTCTGCGTACTTGGCGAAGTCGGCACTGGTGTGGCTGCCTGTCACCACCTCGACCCCGCGCCCGCCATGGCTCTTGAATTCGGTGAACAGCGCGAATTCCTCGTTGACGCTGAACTTGTAGCGCCCCGGGTGCGCAATGACCGCGATGCCGCCTGCCTGCGTGATCCACTGGACCGCGTCGCCCAATCTCGCCCAGCGGTGCTCGACGTAGCCCGGCTTGCCTTCGACCAGGTATTTGCGAAACACCTCGTGGGTGCTGGCGCAGTAGCCGGTTTCCACCAGGTAGCGGGCAAAGTGGGTTCGGGCGATCAGTTCGGGGTTGCCGGCATAGGTCAGTGCACCTTCGAACGCGTCGGGAATGCCGACTTTGGCGAGTCCCTCCGCCATTTCCTGCGCACGCAGGATGCGGCCGTCGCGCGTCTGCACCAGACCCTGAACCAGTGCGGGGTCTTCGGGATCGATGCCGAGGCCGACGATGTGCACCGTCACGCCGGCGAAGGTCACTGAAATCTCGGCGCCGGTCAGGTAGGGCAAGCCCAGCGCGTGAGCGGCATCGCGAGCCCGTTGTTGCCCGCTGACCTCGTCGTGGTCAGTGAGGGCCCACAACTCGACGCCGTTGGCCTTGGCGCGTGCGGCCAGCACCTCGGGTTCCAGCGTGCCGTCGGAGACGCAGGAGTGGCAGTGCAGGTCGGCGTTGGTCCAAGCGGGGGGAATCACCGAACGATTGTAGGCAAGGGGTCAGGGCAACAGTCCCTGCACACGACGCGCCGCAGGGGCATCGGCGCACTGGTTCACGAACCGCCGCGCCTGGCGGCGCTCAGCGCTCGATGCGGATCAGCTTGCCGCTGTCGGTCAGCAGGTACAGCCAGCCGTCCGGCCCCTGTCGAACGCAGCGTATGCGCTCGCCAAGGCTGGCGAACAGCTGCTCGCGCGACACCTCCGTCGCGCCGCTGAGCACCACCCGCCACAAGGCTTGGCCGGCCAGTGCGCCGAGGAAGGCGTTGCCCTGCCATTCCGGGAAGCCCGCGCCGGTGTAGAACACCAAGCCGGACGGTGCGATCGAGGTGGGCACCCAATACGAAACCGGTTCGATGTAGGTCGGCGCGTGCGTGCCACCACCGATGCGGCAGGCGGTGCCGACCGGGGCGCCGTAACTGCAGCCATAGCTTTTGACCGGCCAGCCGTAGTTGCCGCCTGGCGTGACCCTGTTCAACTCGTCACCGCCCTGCGGGCCGTGCTCGGCCAGCCACAGCTCGCCGGTGGTGGGATGCAGCGCGGCGCCTTGCGGATTGCGATGACCCAGGCTCCACAGTTCGGGCCGCGCGGTCCCGCCGAGGTCGGGGTTGCCGGTGGGCACGCTGCCATCGCGCTCGATGCGTATCACCTTGCCGAGGTGCGTGGTCAGGTCTTGTGCCGGACGCTCTTCTGCGCGCTCGTCCAGGGTCACGTACAAGGTCTTGTCGCTGCGAAACACCAGCCGCGAGCCGAAGTGACCCTCGCCCGGCACCTTGGGGAGCTGCCGAAAAATCACCTGCACGTCCACCAGCGCCGTGCCTGACAAGCGCCCACGCGCCACTGCCGTCCCGCTGCCGCCGCTGTCGGACTCGGCGTAGGTCCAGTACACCCACGGATCGATCTCGAAATCGGGGTCGATCGCCACATCGAGCAGACCGCCCTCTCCGGCCGAGTCCACCGCTGGCACGCCACTCAGGGGCGCCGATTTCATGGTGCCGTCGGCGCTGACGATGACCATGGTGCCTTTCCTTTGCGTCACCACGATCCGGCCATCGGGCAGGAAGGCGAAGCCCCACGGGGAGACCAACGCACTCGTCAGCACCACGGCGCGCGCCGTGCTCCCCGGATCGGGGGGCGGTGCGGCATGCGACGAGACGCAGGCCAACAAGCCCGTGCCGGTGGCAGTCAGGGCCGCCACTTTCCAGGCGGTGCTCATCAACTGGCGGCGCTTGCGGTCTGCGGGTGGGGCGACGGGTGATGGCGGCATCGCGGATGGCGACATGAAGGCTCCTTGGGACTCGTCGGGAGTGTGCCGGCTCAGCGCTCGAGTCGGAGCACCTTTCCGTTCCCGCTGTCCGTCAGCAGATACAGCCAGCCGTCGGGGCCTTCCCGCACGTCGCGGATGCGCTCGCCGAGGTCTTGCAGCAGGCGCGTTTCCTTGACGACCTTGTTGCCGTCGAGTTCCAGCCGCACCAGCAGTTGCCCGCGCAGCGCGCCGACGAACAAGTTCCCCTTCCAGCCGGGGTAGCGCTCGCTGGTCAGAAAGGCCATGCCGCTGGGCGCTATCGACGGGATCCACACCTTCAGCGGCGCAGGCACGTCTGCACGGGTGGTGCCGTCACCGATCTTCAGGCCGATGACGTATTCGCGGCCGTAGGTGATGACGGGCCAGCCGTAATTCTTCCCGCCGACCTCGATGTTCAGCTCGTCACCGCCTTGCGGTCCGTGCTCATGCGTCCACAGTTCGCCGGTGGCGGGGTGCAGTGCCGCGCCTTGCAGGTTGCGGTGGCCGTAGGTCCAGATCTCGGGCAGTGCGCCGATGCGGCCTGTGAACGGGTTGTCGGTGGGCACCGTGCCGTCAGGGTTGATGCGCACGACCTTGCCGTGGTGAGTGTCCAGCGTTTGCGCGTCGTCCCGGCGGCTGAAGCGGTCACCGAGGGTGATGAACAGTTTGCCGTCGCGCGAGAAGACCAGCCGCGAGCCGAAGTGCGCCCTGCTGGCGACTTTGGGCATTTGCCGAAATATCACCTGCACATCGACCAGCCGGTTGCCGTCGAGCTGCGCCCTGGACACTGCCGTGCTGTTCGCGCGGTCGCCATCGGCGTCGATGCCGGGTTCGCTGTAGCTGAAATAAATGAGCCTGTTTTCGCTGAATCTCGGATCCAGCACGACATCAAGCAGCCCGCCTTGGCCACCTGTCTCGACCTTTGGCAGACCCAGCACTGGCGCGCTCAGCTTGCCGTCTGTGCCGATGATGCGCAGTCGGCCTGGCCGCTCGGTGACGAGCATCCGACCGTCGGGCAGGAAGGCCAGACCCCAGGGATTCTGCAAGCCACTGGCGACGGTGACGGGGCGCAGTTCCTGTGCGCTCGCCAACGGCAGGAGCAACGACGACAACGCGAAAGTAAACAGTCGTAGAAATCGGCACATGGTGGGGCTCAAGGAGAAGGGAAGGACACGGACCGCTCGGCGCTGGGCTGCGCCGATTCGACGATCATCTGCAGCCGCTGGCGGCCGTTGTACTCATCGACGCTCAGCCTGTAGGCGAGTGTCACGCGCGGTGGCAGCGGGTCGATGTGGCCGAACCAGATCGCGTCGCGCAGCGTGCCCCCGTGCCTGATGTTCAGCTTCAGGTGCTTCTCGCCGACCAGCCGCTGGTTGACCACTTCGACCTCATCGCTGAACAGCGGCGCCTCGAACGACGGCCCCCACACCTGGGCGTTCAGCGACTGCACGGTGTCGATGGTGAAGTGCTCGATGCCCAAGGGTCCGTCGCTGAGCAAACGCCGCTCCAGCGTCGTGGCGTCCAGCCCTTCGCGCGCAACCTGTTGGAATGCTGCCTGGAAGGTGGCGAAATCAGCCTCATCGAGCGTGCAGCCGGCGGCCATCGCGTGGCCCCCGAATTTCTTCAGCACGCCCGGGTGGCGCTTGCTGACAAGGTCCAGCGCATCACGCAGGTGGAACCCCTCGATGGAGCGCCCCGAGCCTTTCAGCAGCCCGTCCTGCCCGCGCGCGAAGACGAAGGTCGGGCGGTGCACTTGCTCCTTCAGGCGAGACGCGACGATGCCGACCACGCCTTCGTGGAAGTCGCGGTCGTAGATCGCGAATGCGGGCGGGATCGCCTGCGGATCGTGGTGCTGTTGCAGCAGGGCGTGCAGCAGTGATTCGGCCTGCTCGCGCATCCCCGACTCGACCTCGCGCCGCTCGCGGTTGATCGAGTCGAGCTGCTGCGCCAGTTGGGCAGCGCGTGCCGGCTCGTCGGTCAGCAGACACTCGATCCCGAGCGTCATGTCCGACAGCCGGCCTGCCGCATTGATGCGCGGGCCGAGCGCGAAGCCGAAATCGAAGCCCGCGGCGCGCGACGCATCGCGCCCCGCTGCGGCGAACAGCGCCGCGACGCCGGCTTGCATGCGGCCGGCGCGAATGCGCTTCAGGCCCTGTGCCACCAGCCGCCGGTTGTTGGCGTCGAGCCGCACCACATCCGCGACGGTGCCGAGTGCCACCAGGTCGAGCAGCGCATCGAGCTTGGGCTGGGCGGGTGCGGAGGCGTTTCCATTGGCCGCATCGGCATAGACGCCTCGCGACCGCAGCTCGCTGCGCAGCGCCAGCAGCACATAGAAGATCACGCCGACCCCGGCCAGGTGCTTGCTGGCGAAGCCGCAGCCCGGCTGGTTCGGGTTGACGATGACCTGCGCGTCGGGCAGCACGATCTCGCCGTCCACCTGCGCCGGCAGGTGGTGGTCGGTCACGATGACGATGAGGCCTTTGGCACGCGCGTGAGCGACGCCCGCGAGGCTGGCGACACCGTTGTCAACCGTCAGCAGCACTTGCGCGCCCTGCGCCAGCGCGAGGTCGACGATGGTGGGCGTGAGTCCGTAGCCGTGTACCGCACGGTCAGGCACCACGTAGCCAAGCCTGTCGGGTGATGCCCCCATCAGCGCAAGGCCGCGCAATGCGACCGCGCAGGCGGTGGCGCCATCGCAGTCGTAGTCGGCCACGACGCACAGCCGCAGCCGGTCGCGCAGCGCATCGGCCAGCAGCGAGGCCGCCTTCGCCGCACCCAGCAGATCAGAGGGCGGCAGCAGCCGCGCCAGCCCGTCGTCGAGCTCTTCGGCGCTGCGCACGCCGCGGGCTGCGAACAGCCGCGCGAGCAGCGGCGGCACGCCAGCCTGTTCGAGTGCCCACGCGCTGCGCGGAGACCCGGGTCGCAATGTCAGCGTGGGCGCATTCATCACAGGGCACTCAACACGGCATGTGGTTCCACCGTCTTGAAGCGGTCGACCAGTTGCTGCCACAGCGAACGCGGTGCCGCGTCGAAGCGCTGCCATCCGCGTTCGCCGCACAGCGTGATCGACGCCGGTTCGCCCTGAGCGACGCGCGACAACAGCGGCGCGAGCACCTCGGCGTCGAGCGCCCGCCACGCATCGGCCCAGCCAGCCCAGTCCTCGGCGAGCAGTGGCGCGCGCAATCGATCGTCCACCGTGATCACCGCGGGGGCGGCCTGAGCCCGCCCGCAACCACTCAGCCAGAACGAATTGACAGGCAATTCCCCGCGAGCTTCCCTGGACTCGTTGACCGGGTGCTGGTGCAGCAGCATCTGCACCTCGTTCTGCAATCTCCGCACCCAGCGCGTGCGGGCCAGTTGATCGCTGGATGCCTGCGGATCGCTCCGCAGCCACAGGTCGACGTTGCGCCCGATCACCCGATCGATGGACGCGCAGGGCAGGTCGGCCAGGTGCGCATGCACCAGGTACCAGCGCAGAGGCGACGCCCAGGTCAGGGCGCTCTGGTCTTCGTCGAACAGCGGGTTCACCGCGTCGAACAGCGCACGAGACTCGTCGGCTGACAAGTTCAGCGCGGCCGGATCGGCCAGCGTGATGTGTTCGCGCCCGACATGCCAGTGCACCGGCGTCAGCAGGCCGCAGGGGCGCGTACCCATATCGATGCCATCGGTCGCAGCCTGCAGCGCCGCCCACGGCCAGCGACCGTCGCCGCCTTGCCATCCGTGGGCATGAGCAAGCGCACGTTCGTGCGGTGGCGACAGCGTGTACTCATCGTCGATGTCCGACGCGCGCGCTTTCAACACCGTCATCAGGCGACCCAGGTTCGGCAGGCTCAGGTCGCGCAGCGTGTGGGCGCTGGCGTCTGACAAGGCACTGGCGTAGGGGATCAGGAGGTGCATGGGCTTGCATTGTCCCGTGACCGGCAGGTGGGGGTTTGCTCTTGAGTTAGACCGCGCCGGGATTCCGCCCCGGCGGGCGGGTAACTTTCATTTGCTGGCCCAAATGAAAGTCACCAAAGCAAAGGGCCTGAACACCAGCCATTTGGTGACCACGCTTCGGCTACAGGCGAACGGCAGAAGCTCTGGCACAAGAACCCAAACCGAGGACCCGAAGGGTCGAGGCGCAGCGAGACCGAATGTTTGAACCTGAGCGAGGTAACCGGGGCGGTAGTTCGGAGAGTGTTCTCGGGCCAGAGCCTCTGAAGTAGGCGTGTAGCCGAAGCGAGCGGACCAAATGGCTGGTGTTCGAGGCCCTTTGCTTTGGTGACTTTCATTTGGGCCCGCAAATGAAAGTTACTCGGGTGCCGGGCCGAGACCCGGCGGGCTGTAGCGAAAGGCAAACCCCGCCCGCCGGGGCGGAATCCTCGCGCGCTGCAACGCAAGTGCAAAAGCCCTTTGCAGAAGAAGCCCGGCGGGCTGCCTGCAAGGCAATACCTTTATGTCAGCGCCCTGCTTCAGCCGCGACAGTTGCCGACGCTGGCGCGGGCACCGCCCACCCACCCCCCAGCGCGCGGTACACCGCGACCAGCGAGGTGGCATTCGCGGTATCAGCCTGCGCCAGCGCATCGCGCGTCGTGAGCAGTTCGCGATCGGCGTCGAGCACGGCCAGGAAGTCGGTGACGCCGGCTTCGTAACGCAGCCGCGCCAGTCGGGAGGCTTCGGCCGCACTGCGCTCGGCACGTGCCAGGCTTTCGCGCCGCTGCGCGTTGCGACTGAATTGCGCGAACGAGCCTTCGGTCTCTTCCAATGCGGTGGCCAGCGTCTGTTCATAGCTGGCGAGTGCTTGCAGTGTGCGCGCCTCGCTGGCCTTGATGCGGGCGCGCACGCGGCCGAAGTCCAGCAGCGTCCACGAGATGCCAGCACCTACCGAATAGCGCCGCGACTGGCTGTCGGTCAGGTTGGCGAACTTCGTCGAAGCCAATCCCAGCAGACCGCTGACGCTGATGCTCGGGTACAGGGCGCCTTCGGTCACACCGATCTCGGCGGTGGCCGATGCCAGTTGGCGCTCGGCCGCGGCGACGTCAGGGCGCCGTGCCATCCACTGCTGCGGCGTGCCGACGGGCAGTGCGGCGAGATCGGTCACGGGCAGGCCGGGCAGCGGCGCCGGCGTGGCGAGCCGCGCACGCAACTCGGCCGGTGGCTGGGCTGTCAGCGTGGCAAGGCGGTAGATGCCGAGGTCGATCGCGGCTTGCAGGCTGGGCAGTGCGGCTTCGGTGCTGGCGGTGAGGCTCAGCGCACGTTCCAGGTCGAGTTGCGTGCCGCGACCGGCATCGAGGCGGGCCTGCGCGATGGTCAGCGATTCACGCTGGTTCGTCAGAGCTGCCTGCGTGACGTCGTAGCGCAGCTGCAGCCCGCGGACCTCCAGATAGTTGCGCGCGACTTCGGCTGCCACGCTCGTCTGTGCCGCGCCCAGGCTCGCGAGGCTGACGCCGACCAGCGCGCTGGCGGACTCCTTGGCGCGCCGCTCGACCCCGAAGAAATCCAGCTCCCAGTTCGCGACGAAGCCGGCATCGAAGTTCGCGCCGGTGCGCTGACTGCGTGTCGACTGGAAGGCCGCTGAGGGTGGCGACACCGATCGCCTGGCGTTGGCATCGAGGCTGATGCTGGGAAGGGTCTGGGTGTCGATTTCGCTGCGGTTGGCGCGCGATTCCTGCAGTCGCGCCTGCGCGATGCGCACATCGCCATTGGCCTGCAAGGCACGCTCGACCAGTGCGCTCAACTCGGCATCGTTGAAGCCGCGCCAGAAGGCTGCGATGTCGGAGGCCACGGGTTCGCTGTTGAGTTTGGTTGCCCCGGCGCCAATGAAGCCGGCGTCCAGCTTTGCCGGCGGCACCTGATAGTCGTGTCCGACCCAGGCGCAGCCGGAGCCGAGCAGCGCCAGCATCAGTGCGGCGGACGCCGTTGCGCAAGGGATCAGCCTGAAAGCAGGTTCACGCATGGCTGTCTCCGGTGGCGGCCGCAGGCAGGGCGGGCGGTGGAGGTGTTGGCGTGCGTCCAGCGTGGTGCAGCTTGGCCGGCGACAGCTTGCGCAGCACCGCGTAGAACACCGGCGTCAGGATCAAGCCGAACACGGTGACGCCGATCATGCCGCTCATCACCGCGATGCCCATCGCCTGCCGCATCTCGGCACCGGCGCCCGTGGACAGCACCAGCGGCACGACGCCAGCGATGAAGGCGATCGAGGTCATCAGAATCGGTCGCAGGCGCAGCCGGCAGGACTCCACCACCGCCTGCACCGGAGTGCGGCCCTGCAACTCGAGCTCACGCGCGAACTCGACGATCAGGATCGCGTTCTTGCACGCCAGCCCGACCAGCACCACAAAGGCGATCTGGGTGAAGATGTTGTTGTCGGCCGGGTGCCCGAGGAAGCCGCTGAGCCACACGCCGGTGACCGCGCTCAGGATGCACATCGGCACGATCAGGATGATGGCGAGCGGCAGCGTCCAGCTCTCGTAGGTCGCGGCCAGCACCAGGAACACGAGCAGCACGCACAGCGGGAAGATGATCGCCATCGTGTTGCCGGCGATCTTTTCCTGGTAGACCAGCTCGGTCCATTCGTAGCCCATGCCGCGCGGCAGCGTCTCCTTGAGGATCTTCTCCATCTCGGCCTGGGCCTCGCCCGAGCTGAATCCCGGCTTCGGCGCGCCGTTGAAGTCGGCGGCATAGAGGCTGTTGTAGCGCCCGACCGCCGCAGGACCGAAGGTCGGCTCGACCTTCATCACGGCACTGAGCGGCACCATCTGGCCCTCGGCATTACGGATCTTCAGGTTGCCGATGTCCTCGGCGCGCGAGCGGTACTGGGCATCGGCCTGCACGATCACCTGATACGTCTTGCCGAAGCGGTTGAAATCGTTGACGTAAAGCGACCCGAGGTAGGTCTGCATCGTGTCGTAGATGTCATCGAGCTTGATGCCCATCTCCTTCGCCTTGGTGCGGTCGACGTTGGCAAAGAGCTGCGGCACGTTGATCTGGTAGCTGCTGAAGGCCTGCGTGATCGAGCTGTTGGGGTTGCCATAGATGCGGCCCATCAGCTGGTTGACGGCGCCGTTGAGCCCCGCCTCGCCGGCGTTGCCGTTGCGGTCCTGGATCTGCAGCTTGAAGCCGCCCGCGTTGCCCAGACCGCTGACCGGCGGTGGGCTGAGCACGAACAGGTAGGCGCCCTGGATCGCACCGAGCCGCTGGTTGACCTGGCCGACGATGCTGTTGGCGCTGCGTTCGGGGGTGAGGCGATTCTCGAAATCGTCGAGGCCGAAGAACACGATGCCGGCGTTCGATGCGGCGGTGAAGCCGTTGATGCTGAGGCCAGGGAAGGCGACCGAGTCGCGCACGCCCGGCACGCCGAGCGCGATGTCGCTCATCTGCCGGATGACCTTGGTCGTGCGCTCCAGGCTCGCGCCATCGGGCAGCTGCGCGATGCCGATCAGGTACTGCTTGTCCTGCTGCGGCACGAAGCCCGGTGGCACCTTGGTGAACATGAGCACCGTGAGTCCGAGCAGCAAGGCGTAGATCAGCACCGAGATCGTCTTGCGCTTGACGACGGTGGTGGTGACTGCGCCGCTGTAGCGGTCGGCATTGCGGTTGAAGAAGCGGTTGAACCAGCGGAAGAAGCCGCCGAGTACCGCATCGATGGCGCGGGTGAGGCGGTCCTTCGGCGCGTCGTGCGGCTTGAGCAGGATGGCGCTCAGCGCGGGCGACAGGGTCAGCGAGTTGAATGCGGAGATGACCGTCGAGATCGCGATGGTCACCGCGAACTGCTTGTAGAACTGGCCTGACAGCCCGCTCACGAAGGCGAGCGGCACGAACACCGCGCACAGCACCAGGCCGATGGCGATGATCGGGCCCGAGACCTCCTGCATCGCCTTCACGCTGGCGTCGTGCGGACTGAGCCCTGCCTCGATGTTGCGCTCGACGTTCTCGACCACCACGATCGCATCGTCGACGACGATGCCGATGGCCAGCACCAGCCCGAAGAGCGTGAGTGTGTTGATCGAAAAGCCCAGCAGCAACAGGACCGCGAACGTTCCGACGATCGACACCGGGACCGCCAGCAGCGGGATCAGCGACGCGCGCCAGGTCTGCAGGAAGATCACCACGACGATGACCACCAGCAGGATCGCCTCGATCAGCGTCGAGATGACCTTCTCGATCGAGGTCTGCACGAAGCGCGTCGGGTCGTACACGATGGCGTAATCGACGCCAGGCGGGAAGTCGGGCTTGAGCCTCTCCATCGTCTCGCGCACGTCCGCCGACAGCTGCAGCGCGTTCGAGTTGGGCGCCTGGAAGATGGCCAGGGCGGCCGCTTCCTTGTTGTTCAGCAGCGAGCCGAGCGCATAGGTGTTCGGGCCCATCTCGACGCGCCCGAGGTCCTTGATGCGGACCACCGAGCGGTCGGTCGTGTCGGCCTTGACGATCACCTCGGCGAACTCTTGTTCCGTCGCAAGTCGTCCCTGGGTGTTCACCGACAGCTGGAACTCGGTGCCCTGGGGCGCCGGCATCGAGCCGACGACACCCGCGGCGACCTGGGCGTTCTGCTCGCGCAAGGCCGCGACCACGTCGTTCGAGGTGAGGTTGCGCGCGGCGAGCTTTTGCGGGTCGAGCCAGATGCGCATCGCGTAGTCGCCCGAGCCGAAGGTCTGCACCGATCCCATGCCCGGGATGCGCAGCAACTGGTCGCGAACGTTCAGCGTGCCGTAGTTGCGCAGGTAGAGCGCGTCGTAGCGGTTATCGGGCGAGACCATGTGCACGACCATGGTCAGGTTGGGCGAGCTCTTCTCGGTGGTCACACCGACCTGGCGGACGATCTCGGGCAGCCGCGGCAGCGCGCGTTGCACCCGGTTCTGCACCGCTGTCTCGGCGGCCTCGGGGTCGGTGCCGATCTTGAAGCTGACCGTGAGCGTCATGGCGCCATCGGGCGTGGCGAGGCTGCTCATGTAGAGCATGCCCTCGATGCCGTTGAGCTGCTCTTCGAGCGGCGTCGCCACCGTCTCGGCGATCACCCGCGCGTTGGCGCCAGGGAACTGCGCGCGCACCACCACCTGCGGCGGAGCGACCTCGGGATACTCGGAAATCGGCAGCGCCAGGATGGCCAGGCCGCCGACGAGCGTGATGACGATCGACAGCACGGCCGCGAAGATGGGCCGGTCGATGAAGAAGCGGGAGATGTTCATGCGCTCGCCCGGTGTCCGCTCAGTTCTTGGCCGAAGCCGCTGGGCCGGCCGAGGCGGCTGATGACGCCGCAGGGGCGTTGGCAGCGGGCGCCTGACCCGCGCCTGGAGGACCGCCGGCAGGCGGTGGGGCGATCGGCATGCCGCGCTCGTCGGTCTCTACCTTTTGCGGCGTGACCGGGGCGCCCGGGCGCACGCGCTGCAGACCGTCGACCACGACCAGCTCGCCGGCCTTCAGGCCCGAGGTGACCACCCGCATGCCTTCCATCAGCGTGCCGAGTTGCACTTCGCGGGGCTGCGGCATGTTGTCAGCGCCGACCACATAGACCAGCTTGCGGTTCTGGTCGGTATTGATGGCGCGCTCGGGCGTCAGCACGGCACTGTAAGGAGCGCCGACCGTGAGCTGCAGCCTGGCGAACAGGCCGGGCGTGAACTCGCCTTTCGGGTTGTCGAACACCGCGCGCGCGCGGATCGAGCCGGTCTGCGGGTTGAGCTGGTTGTCGACGAAGTCGACCTGGCCGGTGTGCGGGAAGCCGGTGTCGTCGGCAAGCGCCATCTTTACCGTGCGTGCCGCCGCGCCCTTGCGCAGCCGCAGGTAGGTCTGCTCGCTGCCGTCGAAGTAGGCATAGACCTTCTCGGTGGCGACCAGGTTGGTCAGCACGCTCTGGTCGTTGACCAGATTGCCCTCGGTGATGATGGCGCGAGAGAGCTGGCCGGCGATCGGCGCGCGCAGGCTGGTGTAGCCCAGGTTCAGCTGAGCCACGCGCACGGCCGCTTCGGCCGCGGCGATGTCGGCGCCGCTGGTGGCGGCACCTGAGGTGAGCTGGTCGAACTCCTGTGCCGACACCGCTTTCGAATCCAGCAGCTTCTTGGCGCGGGCCAGATCAGAGGTGGCCAGCGCCGCGCGCGAGCGGGCAGAGGTCAGCTGCGACTGCGCCCGAGCCAGCTCGGCCTGGAAAGGCTTCGGGTCGATGGTGAACAGCAAGGCGCCTTGCGCCACCCGCTGCCCGTCTCGGAAATGCACCTTGTCGATCGTGCCGCCGATGCGCGGGCGCACATCGACCGAGCGCGGCGCTTCGAGCCGGCCCGTGAACTCCTCGATGTCGGTGACGGTGCGCTGCACTGCCGCTGCCACCGACACCGGTGGCGCGCCGGGCGGGCCGCCCGCGGGGCCAGGCTTCGAGCAGCCGCTCGCGAGTGTCAGCGTCAACAGTGCGGCAACGCTGGCCAGGGCAAACATCGAGCGCGAGGGGTCGGTCTTCATGGGCGCTTGCAGGCAGTGAACCGGACTGGCGCAGGCCATACCGGATCGAGGTTGTGGAACATCTCCCGTGGCCGCCGGGTGGCGTTGCGGGAAAGAGACGCGGATTTCGGATGCGATCCCGACCGCTGGGGCGGGCCGAAGATCAGTAACAACCCTTGCACCATAACCAAAGTCGCGAGATCCTGCTTGGCACGCATTGGCTCGACGGCCGGTGGCTTCACGCGCGCTGGAACACCAGATCCCAGACGCCGTGGCCGAGCTTGAGTCCGCGGTTCTCGAACTTGGTCAGCGGCCGATAGCTGGGCTTCGGCGCGTAACCATCGGTGGCCGTGTTGACCAGGGCCGGCTCGGCCCCGAGCACCTCCAGCATCTGGGCAGCGTACGGTTGCCAATCGGTCGCGCAGTGCACGTAGCCGCCCGGCGCTAGCCGCGATGCCAGCAGCGCGACAAACGTGGGCTGGATCAGCCGCCGCTTGTGGTGCTTGAGCTTGTGCCATGGGTCGGGAAAGAACACGTGAACGCCCGCCAGCGAGGCGGGCGCGATCATCTGCTCCAGCACGTCGACCGCGTCGTGCCGCACGATGCGCAGATTGGTGAGACTGCGCTCGCCGATCAGCTTGAGCAGCGCGCCGACGCCCGGCCCATGCACCTCGAGACCGAGGAAGTCGGTGTCGGGCAAGGCGGCGGCGATGGTGGCGGTGGCATCCCCCATGCCAAACCCGATCTCGACGATCAGCGGCGCGTTGCGGCCGAAGACCGCTGCGGTGTCCAGTGGCTGTGCCGCATAAGGGACCAGGAAGCGCGGCCCCCAGTCGTTCATCGCCCGCGTCTGACCGGGGCCCATGCGCCCGGCTCGCAGCACGAACGACTTGATCGGGCGATGCGGCGCGGCGTCGCTTGCCGATTCAATGACCCCGGTGTCGTGGCGCGGCGAGGAAACCTTGGAATTCATGGACAGGTGCGCAGCAGCAAACAAAAACGGCCCTGTGGGGGCCGTTGTCAGAGATGAACCGATGGAGCGGGTGAAGGGAATCGAACCCTCGTATGAAGCTTGGGAAGCTGCCGTTCTACCATTGAACTACACCCGCGCAGTGGGCGCATTCTAGCGTTCGACCGCGTCTGGGACGCGGCTGCCAGTGGTCAAATGCAGCAGCCTGCCCGTGCCGTGCTGCTGTCGCATCCCCGGCCCCAGACCCTTGGGTCGCGTTCACATTCGCGCCCCACGCCGAGCTTCTCGCCGCCACAATGCCCGAGTCACCGATGGCAAGGACGAAACCGATGAGCGACCCGAGCGTGCATGTGCTGCAGACCGGTCAGACCCAGATGGCCGCGGCTGGGGCGCGCGTCGAAGTGCTGGGTGACGGCGATGGATGGGGGCCCTTCGAGTTTGCGTCTTGCCCCACCGAAGCAGTCTGGCAGCGCCTTGGCGACACGCCGGTCGACGTGCTGGTGGTCCACGGAGGCTGGGACGGCTGGGTTCGCTGCGCCGCGGACGTGGCAGTCATCATCGTGGCCGACGCGCCGCCAGCGGCCGACTGTCTGCGCTGGCTGCGTGATGGGGCACAGGATGTCGTCAGCACTGACCAACTGTCGCAGCCCGGCTGGCCGCGCCGGCTGCGTGCTGCGGTCGAGCGCCAGCGGGTCAGGGCGGGGACCCGTCAGGCTTTCGCGACCGATGTGCACACCGGCTTGCCGCACGCCGGCCAGCTGATCGAACACATGAGCCACCTGCTGGCGCTGCGCGAACGCGAGCCGGCACCGATGGCGCTGTTGGTGCTGCGCATCGAGGGTCTGGCGACGACGATGGCCCGCCTGGGGCCCGAGGCCGCGGGCACGCTACGCCGCAAGGTTGCCGTGCGGTTGCGTGCTGGCGTGCGCGCCAGCGATGTGGTGGCGTCCGTCGGGGAAGATGCTTTCGCCGTGCTCTTGTCGCTGATCGAAACGCCGGCCGATGCCGACCGCGTCGGCCGCAAGCTGCTGGTCTCGCTGGGGGAGACCTTCAAGGTCGGTGGCGTTGACCTGGCAGTGGCGACGGCACTGGGCATTGCGTCCTACCCGGCCGATGGCACCCAGCCAGACATGCTGCTGCGCCGTGCAGTGGGCCTCGCGGCATCGGCTCAGGCCACTGGCCGTTCCGGGTACGCGAACCGCCTGGAGCGCGGCGACACGACGGCTGCCAACGACGAGAACCCGCGCTGAAACAGATCTCGGGCTGCGATCAGCGCCTGCAGGCGCTGATCGCCATCACCAGAAGATGGCCCAGACCAGACCGGCGATCGCGAGCCACTTCAGCACGTAGTAAGCGCGGTAATTGCCGCGTTTGAATTCCTTGGCGGCAGCGCGCAGCTTGTAGGCATGGGCAAACACCTTGTTGATGCCCCCGATCGGCTCGCCATTGACGTTTTGCGTCGAGGCCGCGGCCATGAAGTGCTTGGCGAACAGGCGGTTGAAGGCGCGCAGCGGGCTGCCCCACAGTGGTCGCTCGATGTCGCAGAACAGGATCACGCGCTGCTGGTCGGTGGTGTTGGCGGCAGTGTGGATGTAGGTCTCGTCGAACATCACCGCCTCGCCATCGCGCCAGTGGTAGCGCTCGCCATCGACCTCGATGTAGCAGCCCGGGTCGTTCGGCGTCTGCAACCCGAGGTGAAAGCGCAGCGAGCCGGCGTAGGGGTCGCGGTGCCGCACCAGCCGTGCGCCGGGCGGCAATGAGGCGAACATGGCCGCCTTGACCGAGCCGATGTTCTTCAGCAGCGCGACTGTCTGCGGGCACAGCGATTGCGCCGAGGGCAGGTCCTTGCCGTACCAGGTCAGGTAGAAGCGCTTCCAGCCGGTGCGAAAGAACGAGTTGAAGCCGATATCGGTGTAGCCGGCGGCGGCGCGGATGTAGCCCTCGTCGTTCAGGCGCAGGGCCTCGTCGCGGATCGTCGGCCAGTGCTTCTGCAACTCGACCAGTTCCGGGAACTGCGCCACATCGATGTAGGCGCCGCGTGGGGTGCGCGAGAACGCATACATGAGCAGGTTGACCGGCGCCAGCAGCACGGTGAAGTCGGTCAATGCGCGGGCCAATTTGAAGCGCACCCGGCCGCGCAGGTGCACGTAGAGCGCCGAGCCGATGAAGGTCAGCAGCACCCAGTGGCGAAGTTCGAGCGTCGGGAAATGCATGTGTTGCGCTGGGCTGTCTCAGCGTTGAATGTCGCCGAGGCACAGGTACTTCATCTCGACGTAGTCGTCGATGCCATGGTGTGAGCCTTCGCGACCCAGGCCCGACTGCTTGACGCCGCCGAACGGCACCTCGGCGGTCGAGATCAACCCGGTGTTGACGCCAACCATGCCGTACTCCAGTGCTTCGCCGACCCGAAAGATGCGGCCGATATCCCGGCTGTAGAAGTAGCTGGCGAGGCCGAATTCGGTGTCGTTGGCCGCGGCGATCGCTTCGGCCTCGGTGTGGAAGCGGAACACCGGCGCCACGGGGCCGAAGGTCTCCTCGCGGGCGCACAGCATGCCGGCAGTGGTGTTCGCGAGCACGGTCGGTTCGAAGAAGTGGCCGCCGATACTCCGGCCGCCGACCAGCAACTGGGCGCCCTTGGCCAGCGCATCAGCGACATGGCTTTCGATCTTCGCGATCGCGTTCGCATCGATCATAGGGCCCTGCGTCACGCCAGCTTCGAACCCGTTTCCGACCTTGATTTCGCGCACCTTCGCGGCGAGTTTGTCGACGAAGGCGTCGTATACGCTGTCCTGCACATACAGCCGGTTCGCGCAGACGCAGGTCTGGCCGGCATTGCGGTACTTGCTGACCAGCGCACCCTCGACCGCGCTGTCAATGTCGGCATCGTCGAACACGATGAACGGCGCGTTGCCGCCGAGTTCAAGCGACAGCTTCTTGACCGTCGGCGCGCACTGCTTCATCAGGATGCGACCCACCTCCGTCGAGCCGGTGAACGACAGGTGACGCACCGTGTCGCTGGCGCACAGCACATTGCCGATGGCGATCGACTGCTCGCTGTCGGCGGTGATGACGTTCAGCACGCCGGCCGGCATCCCTGCGCGCTGCGCCAGTTCGGCCACGGCGAGTGCCGACAGCGGCGTTTGTTCGGCCGGCTTGATGACCACGGTGCAGCCTGCGGCCAGAGCCGGTGCCACCTTGCGGGTGATCATGGCGACCGGGAAATTCCACGGCGTGATGGCTGCGCACACGCCCACTGGCTGCTTGATGACCAGATAGCGCTTGTTGGCGTCGGTCGTCGGGACTGTTTCGCCGTAGACGCGCTTGGCTTCTTCCGCAAACCACTCGAGGAAGCTGGCGCCGTAGCCGATTTCGCCCTTGGCCTCGGCCAGTGGCTTGCCTTGTTCGGCCGTCATGATGCGCGCCAGGTCGTCCGAATGCTGCACCAGCAAATGGAACCACTTCATCAGGATCGCAGCCCGCTCTTTCGCGGTTTTGCTGCGCCAGGCCGGCCACGCGCGGTTGGCCGCGGCGATCGCCACTTCAGCCTCAGCGGCGCCCAGGTTTGCCACGTCGGCCAGCTTCGAGCCGGTGGCGGGGTCGTCGACAGCAAAACGTCGCGTCGAGCCAACCCACACGCCATCGATCAGCGCATCGGTCTTCAACAGCGCGGCGTCGGCCAGGCTGGCCAGCGGGGAGGTCTTGATGTCCATGGGGGCTCTCTCGGCGTGCAGGCCGGTCACTCTATCGCGTACTCGAAGGTGCTGACCACGCGCAGCCGTTTCAGCCGCGAGCTGCCGTCGTCAAAGCCCTGGCCGTCACTGCTGCCTATCTGGATCACACCCTGGTTCGCGCTGCGCAGCGGCCCCAGTGTGGCGCCTGATTCGGCGGCGAACTTCTGTGCCTGATCGCGTGCATTGCGCGTGGCTTCGGCCAGCAACGGGGCCTTGATCTCGTTGAAGCCGCGCAACTGGTAGCGCGGGCCGGGCGGGCCGTCGTTGCCGCCGCCCAGCTGCACGCCGGCCTGGATCAGCGGGTCCACCGCCAGCGCAGCGGCTTCCACCGTCTGGGGCTTGGCCGACTTCACCAGCACCTGACCCTGGCCCTGGAAGCGCAGCGGCTGCTGATTGCCGCCGTATTCGCGGGCGTAGGCGTCCTGCACCTGCAGCGGCCGCACTTCGATCTCGGCCTCTGTAAAGCCCAGGCCCTTGAGGAAGGCGACGACGCGGTCGCGGTCGTCGGCCAGCGTGCGCTGCACGCTGCCGAAATCGGCGCCGGCGCGGCGGAAGCTGAGCGTCCAGATGGCGTAATCGCTCTGCACCTCCTTCTCGGCCAGGCCCTTGACGGTGACGCTGCGGTCGCCGGTGCGGAAGCGCTCCAGCCCCTGGCCGACCGCAAAGCCGCCGGCCGCGACGCCGGTGGCGATGACGAGGGCGGCGATGAAGCCGATGCTGCGGGGGTTGCTGCTCATGTCGTGGCCTCCAGGCGCCCGATTCTGGCCGAGGATGGCCTTGGGCGTGGCTGCATAGAATCCGCCCCATGAAAGCCACCGACATCCGCCAGACCTTCCTGAAGTTCTTCGAATCGAAGGGCCACACCATCGTCGCCAGTTCGCCGGTCGTGCCGGGCGACGACCCGACGCTGCTGTTCACGAACGCCGGCATGAACCAGTTCAAGGATGTCTTCCTGGGGTTCGACAAGCGGCCCTACACCCGCGCCACGACCAGCCAGAAGTGCATCCGCGCCGGTGGCAAGCACAACGATCTCGACAACGTCGGCTACACCGCCCGGCACCACACCTTCTTCGAGATGCTGGGCAATTTCAGTTTCGGCGATTACTTCAAGAAGGACGCGATCGCCTACGCCTGGGAGCTGCTGACCGAGGTCTACAAGCTCCCGAAGGAAAAGCTCTGGGTCACGGTGTATGCCGAGGATGACGAGGCCTATGAGATCTGGAACACGCAAGTGGGCGTGCCCGCCGAGCGCATCGTGCGCATCGGCGACAACAAGGGCGCGCGCTACGCGTCGGACAACTTCTGGATGATGGGCGACACCGGCCCCTGCGGCCCGTGCACCGAGATCTTCTACGACCACGGCCCCGAAGT
>JAIXYO010000067.1 GCA_027490215.1 Rubrivivax sp. | reverse complement strand
AGCGCCTGCAGGGCGGCGTACTCAGCGGCCGAACCGGCCACCGCGCCCATCAGCGTCTGGCTCGTGATGACCGCGCCGACCAGGCTGACGATGATCGCCATGAACAGCACGCCGAGGCCCGCGCCAGTGTCAAACAGCCAGTAATCGGACGCCTTCTTGGAAAACACCTTGCTGGGCCACACCGCAAAACCGTGCTCCAGCCCTGAGGCTTCAAGGCGCGAGAGCGCCGCGGACAACTGCGATGATTCGCGCAATCGCACCACGTAGTACGGAACGCGCTCGTCACTCGGGCCGGCAGGTTGCAACTGGGCCGCGGTCTCCAGTGATGTCAACACGTGAACCCCACCGAGCGTACGCAGACCGGATACGGTGCCGACGACCTGCACCGTGCGGCCATTGATGCGCGGCCGATCGCCAACCACCACGCCCAGCTTGACCAGATCGGCATCGTCAACGATCACTGAATCGGGCTGATTGAGCCGTGCCCGCAGTTCCGCGGGCAGCACACGCGCGAACAGCAGTGCGTCAGCCGAGGTGTTGATGCCTGACACATACAGGGTGATCGCCGCCAGATCAGCCCGCGAACGCCAATCTCCCTCCATCCAGTTGTAGGCCTCGACGCGATCGACCGCTGGGTCGAGACGCAGCCAGACCTCGGTGTCCAGCGGCAGGATGCGGCCCTGTTCAACGGTCGGCGTTTTGGGCTTGCCGACCCACAGATCGCCACGCGAGGAGTCGATGTAGACCGCTGCGCTGCCAAAGATGCCGAGCACCAGAGCCGACTGCACCAGCAGCAGCAGCCCGGAAAACGCCACGGCAACCACCGCCGGCAGGAATCGGCGCCAGTCGTGGAGAAGGGATTTGCGGGCCAGTGGAACGATCATGAAGCCGGCGGCGGAAAGATCAAGCCGCCGAGGCATCGAGACCGCGCAGCGCAATTCGGGGGGTGGGAAACCTTGGTCACCATGGCCCAGATGATAGTTGCCCCGTCCGAAGGACCCCCTTCGCGCGGTGGTGTCTCACCATCGCAAGCATCACTGTTCGAAAGCCTGGGAAGGGCCCCTCGCGGGCACCTCGGCGCAAAGGGCCGGTGTAGGAATTTGCCTGACACGCTGGATGGCAAAAGAAGGACTCAAGCCACAGAGATGGCCTGATGTCAGCCCCCATCTCTGATCTTCACAATCTGTTTCACGTTGCGGCGATTTTGAAACCGGCAGCGCGAAACGAAGACCCGCCCCGACCCATCGCCACTGAAGCTCAGACAAAAGGAAACTGCCATGACCGCCGACCAGATCCTCACCGAAATCCGTGAAGCCAACCTGTCTTACCTCATGCTGGCGCAAAGCCTGATCCGCAGCGACCGCGAACAGGCGCTGTATCGCCTTGGCATCAGCGAAGAGAACGCCGCGTTGCTGAACCTGATGACGCCTGCGCAGATGATGAAGATCGCCTCGGGCAACACCCTGCTGTGCCGCTTCCGCATGGACGACGACATGGTCTGGGGCCTGCTGACCAACCATGGCAAGGGCGCTGCCAACGACACGACCAGCCGCCTGCACGCCAGCATCCTGATGGCCGGCCGCCATCAAGAAGCTGCCTAGGACTGTTGACCCCCGGCGCGGGGTACCGCGCCACCCCCCGCGGGGGTTCCGGGCCTGCTTGGGAGCGGCCCGGCGCTGACCCGGACCACTTCGACAATCACTGAGACAGCGAGAGACACCATGCGCAGCAAAAGCATCCTGACCGAAGCACGGCAAATCGAACGCGCCGTGACCCTCATCCACCTTGGCGCCCGCCTGCAGGTACTGGAGAGCGAGACCGATCTGAGCTACGAGCGTCTGCTGCGCCTGTACAAGGAGGTCGCCGGCAAGTCGCCGTCCAAGGGCCAACTGCCCTTCTCGACCGACTGGTTCATGACCTGGCAGCCGAACATCCACTCGTCGCTGTTCCTGAACATCCACGAGTACCTGAACAAGGTCGCCGAGATGGACGAGATTGACACCGTCATCAAGGCCTACCAGCTGTACCAGGAACAGACGAAGGCGCAGGGCCTGGAGGAATTGCTCTCGGTGACGCGCGCCTGGCGCCTGGTCAAGTTCATCGACAACGGCATGTTGACGATGACGAAGTGCTCTAAGTGCGGCGGTCACTTCGTGACGCACCCCCACGAGATCTCACGCCATTACGTCTGCGGCCTGTGCAACCCACCGGCACGCGCCGGCAAGGGCAAGGCAGCTGGCGGTATCCAACTGCATTGAATTTCACGGCAGGGGCCCTCTCGGTGGACCGGGCGCTCAAGTCGCCCGGCCGTACACCGATAAACCGGGTTCTGATGTACCGATCTCTGGCAAGTTGTCTCCTCCTCGCACCCTGTGTGCGTTCCATCGGACCCTTCTGGGTCCGTTCTTTTTTCTGGAATGAGCGTCGATCAGCCCGTTGATGCGGGCATCACTCGAGCCTGAGGCCCCGGACACTCAAGGCTCGATTGATCAGGTCGATATAGGAGCAAGCGCGTCACGCCGGCCGCGCTGGACACTCACTTCGGAAACCGTCTCAGCATGTTCGTACTCATCGGTTGGGGCCTGGCCATGGCCTGCATCTTTGGCGTGTACATCGTTCACGGTGGAAACATCCAGGTGATTCTGAAGGCGTTGCCGTTCGAAATGATCACCATCCTCGGTGCGGCACTTGGCGCCTTTCTGGCCAACAACCAGATGAAGGTCATCAAGGCGAGCATCAAGGGCCTGGGCGCCTGCTTCAAGGGCAGCAAGTACAGCAAGGCGCGCTACATGGAATTGATGGCGCTGCTTTACGACATCCTGCAAAAGGCCCGCAAGGAAGGCCTGATGTCCATCGAGCAGGACGTCGAAGACCCGCACAACTCGGCAATCTTCAAGAAGTACCCCGTGGTCGGCAACGACCACCACGTGGTCGAGTTCATCACCGACTACCTGCGCATGATGGTCTCGGGCAACCTGAACGCCCACGAGATCGAAAGCCTGATGGACAGCGAGATCGAGACCCACCACAACGAGGAGCACGCGGCGGTGGCTGCGATCGCGCGACTCGCGGGCGGCCTGCCCGCCTTCGGCATCGTCGCCGCGGTGCTGGGTGTGGTGAACACCATGGGCTCGGTCGGCCAGGCGCCGGCCATCCTGGGCGGAATGATCGCCTCGGCACTGGTCGGCACCTTCCTCGGCATCCTGCTGGCGTACGGCTTTGTCGAGCCCTTGGGCGGGCTGCTCGAGCAGAAGGTCGAAGACGGCTCGAAGGAGCTGCAGTGCATCAAGACCACGCTGCTCGCCAGCATGCAAGGCTACGCCCCGCAGGTCGCGGTGGAGTTCGGTCGCAAGGTGCTGTTCTCGACCGATCGCCCGACATTCGCCGAGCTGGAAAGCCATGTCAAAGGCAAGAAGTGACGACCCCCAAGACGCCGAGTACGGCGTCGCCCCCCAAGGGGGAGCGCGGGCTGCTTGGGGCGGCCCGGCGCTGGCCCGCGACTCCTTCGCTCGCCTGTTGATCTCGCCCAAGAACCCAGCTGGAGCTCCATATGGCCGGTGATTCGAAAAAGCTGCAGCCGATCATCATCAAGCGGGTCAAGAAGGGCGGCCATGCTGCGCATGGCGGCGCCTGGAAGATCGCCTACGCCGACTTCGTGACGGCGATGATGGCGTTCTTCCTGCTGATGTGGCTGTTGGGATCAACCACCGAGGGCGACAAGAAGGGCATCGCCGACTTCTTCAGCGCGCCGCTGAAGGTGTCATTGGGCAGCGGCTCGGGCTCAGGCGATTCGGCGCACGTGCTCAAGGGCGGTGGCCAGGACCTGTCGCGCACCAACGGCCAGGTCAAGAAAGGCGACATCGAGGGCAAGCGCAGCACCATCAACTTGCTGGCGCTGAAAGCGGAGCAGCGCGCGGCCGAAAAGGCTCGGCTCGAGGAAC
Organism: Rubrivivax sp.; assembly: GCA_027490215.1. Lineage (GTDB taxonomy): Bacteria > Pseudomonadota > Gammaproteobacteria > Burkholderiales > Burkholderiaceae_C > PBB1. The sequence continues at coordinate 11,282 of JAIXYO010000067.1, read as the reverse complement.
TGAAGAAAAAAGTGCAGGACGTGCTGGCGGCCAACCCGCGGCTTGCGTTGATGCAGTCGCAGATCCGCCTGGAGATGACACCCGAAGGGCTGCGAATCCAGATCGTCGATGCCGAAAAACGGCCGATGTTCGACAGCGGCAGCTCGATGGTGAAACCGTACATGCGCGAGCTGCTGCAGATCATCGGCGAGGTGCTCACCGAGGTGCCCAACCGCCTGACGCTGGAAGGCCACACCGATGCGCAGCCGTTTGGCAGCGGTGAGCGTGGCTACAGCAATTGGGAACTCTCTTCGGATCGCGCCAACGCGTCGCGCCGGGAGTTGCTGGAGGGTGGCCTGCCTGAAACCCGCGTTCTGCGCGTCCAGGGCCTGGCATCGAGCCGGCCGCTGCCAGACACCGACCCGCTGAGCCCGACCAACCGCCGCATCAGCATCATCGTGATGAACCGCGATGCCGAGGACCGCTTCTTCAGCAATCTGTCCGAATCCGAAGAGCCGGATGCGTCGATCGTCGAGCCACCAGTCGGCGTCGAACTCCCCTCAATTTCCGCGCCGCTTGACCGATAAAACGCTTCAGTCACCTTTCGCTTGCCCATTTCGAGGATCGCCATGAGCCACCCGACCGACATGAAATTCCTGATCGTGGACGACTTTTCCACCATGCGTCGCATCGTGCGCGGCCTGCTGAAGGAGATCGGCTACAACAACGCCGAAGAGGCCGAGGACGGTTCCGTCGCGCTCGGCATGCTGAAGAACCAGAAGTTCGACTTCATCGTCAGCGACATCAACATGCCGAACATGAACGGCTTTGATCTGTTGGCGGCGATCAAGAAGGACGACTCACTCAAGCACCTGCCCGTGCTGATGGTGACCGCTGAAGCGCGCAAGGAAGACATCGTGCGCGCCGCACAGGAGGGCGCCGCCGGCTACATCGTCAAGCCTTTCACGAAGGCGACGCTGGAAGAGAAGGTGCAGAAGATCATGCAGAAACTGGCCGCTACGGCGTGAAAGGACGGCCATCATGAACATGAATGAACTCGCAAACGCCGGCCTCTCGATGGAGGCCCCAAAGGCAAACCCAGGCTCACCTGGCGCTTCGCCAGAGGTGTTCCAGCAACTGGGCGCGATCACGCGGCAGTTGCACGACACGCTGGTCCAACTGGGCGTGATACCCAAGCTGCAGATCGCGGCCGAAGGCCTGCCTGATGCCCGCAGCCGGCTCAACTACATCGCCGAGAAGACCGGCGCAGCCGCCGAAAAAGTGCTGAACTCGGTTGACTGCGCGAAGGCCGACCACGCCCACATCATCGAAGAGACTCGCCGCATCGCCGCGGCCATCGTTGCCGACCCGGTGAAGGCCGTGGCCTCGGGGTCGATCCTGAACTTCGTCACCGAAGTGGAGCAAACCACCGCACGCATCGACAACCACCTGACCGACATCATGATGGCGCAGGACTTCCATGACCTGACCGGTCAGGTCGTTGCCAAGGTGGTGGCGCTCGCCAACGAACTGGAAGACAGCCTGGTCAGGCTGCTGGTGCAAGCCGCTCCGCCAGATCAGGCGCAGAAGGTCGAGCAGCATCTGCAAGGGCCGGTGGTTGACGCCGCAGGCCGCACCGATGTGGTGTCAAATCAAGGCGAGGTGGACGATTTGCTGGCAAGCCTCGGCTTCTGACCCGCAGCGCCAGCTGCGGCGCATTGCTTCAGCCCGTCTCTCCACCCACCAGCCCGTTGCGGATGGCGTAGACCGTCATCTCGGAGTTGTTGCTCAGGGCCAGTTTCTCCAGCACCCGAGCACGGTAAACGCTGACCGTCTTCGGGCTCAGCATCAGCTCTTCCGCGATGTCAGACAAGCGCTTGCCCGACGCGATCATCACCAGTGTCTGCAATTCGCGATCTGACAGCTTCTGGTGGGCCAGTTCAGTGGTCGGCGTGGTGAGGCTCTCGACCAGCATCTGCGCGATCTCCGGGGTCACGTACTTGCGGCCCTGTGCCACGGTGCGCACTGCAGCGACGATCAGGGCCGGGTCGCCCCCCTTGTTCACATAGCCGAAAGCACCGGCGCGCAGCGCGCGGATCGCGTACTGATCTTCCGGGTACATCGACACCACCAGCACGCGCAGCGTCGATCCCTCTTCCTTCAATGCGTGCAGCACATCGAGCCCGCTGCGGCCCGGCAGGTTGATGTCGAGCACCAGAACGTCGCAACTCGATTGGCGCAACAGGCTGCGCAACTCGCCGTAATCACCCGCTTCGCCCACCACCTGGATGTCGGGCGCATCCGACAGGGTGTCGCGGATGCCACGCCGTATCAGCGCGTGGTCGTCGCAAAGCATCACGTTGATCATGACAACATCATAGGTCGCCCCATCCGGTCGGGTCATCGGCATCCGGCTCGCTCGGCGACGGGCCGACTCCACCGGGGTTCAGCGGCACCGACAGGATGAGCGTGGTGCCGCTGGCATCGCTGCTCAGGTCAACCCAGCCCCCCACTGTGCGCGCCCGCTCGTGCAGCCCGCGGATGCCGAAGGAGCGGGCTTTCGCCAGGTCGTCTGGCGAAAGGCCACGGCCGTTGTCGCTGATTTCCAGAGACAGCACGCCGCCGGCCATCAACAGATCGATGGTCACCTGCGTGGCCTGCGCGTGCTTGCTGACGTTGGTCAGCGCCTCCTGCGCGGTGCGATAGGCGACCAGCGGCACGCCGGGGTCCAGCGGCAGTGCCTGCTCCGGGGCACGCAGGCTGCAGGCGATCCCGGTGCGCCGCTCGAAGCGCGCCGTCATCCACTGCAGCGCCGCGAGCAGGCCCTGTTCAAGGATGGCCGGTCGCAGGTTGTGCATGATGCGCTGGCTCGATTCGATCGCCGCCGTGACGGTTTCCAGCGCGCCCTGCACTCGCGTCTGCACTTCGGCTGAATCGCTGTGACGCGCGATCCAGGCCAGATCGAACTTCAGCGCAGTCAGCGAGCCGCCGACATCGTCGTGGATCTCTCGGGCGATCGCTGCGCGCTCCATCTCGATGCTGGTCTGCAGGTGCTGCGCCAGTTCCTGCAGGCGCTGCTGCGACTCGCCAAGTTGGCGATCGGCGCGCTGCCGGGCACGCCGTGTCCGTGCGGCTTCGATCGCATGCAGCAGCGCCGGCACCAGGCGCGCCAGGTTGTTCTTGAGCAGGTAGTCGCTGGCGCCGTTGCGCATCGCCTCGACGGCGGTGTCCTCGCCGATCTCGCCCGACACCAGCACGAACGGCACGTCGTCGCCTCGCGCCATCAGCAGGTCGAGCGCGACCAGTCCGGAGAAGCCCGGCAGGTTGTAGTCGGAGACGATCACGTCCCAGGGCTGCTCGAGGGCGAGCAGGAAGTCGGCCTCGCTGTCAACACGCTGCGACTCGACACTCAGGCCTCCGCGCTGCAGATGTAACAGCGTCAGCACATGGTCGAGTTCCGAATCCTCGAGGTGCAGCAGGCGCAGCGGTGCTTCGGCGGTCCGTGACGACATGCCATGAGTATGCCGCCTGCACTCGCGGGGAAAACAGCCGGTGGAAGCGCAGTTTGATTGCCCTTAGGTATTTGCGCTGCGTGCCGAAAATGACTCAAACCCTACCGACGCCTCGGAACCGCGCGAGCGATCCCTGTGGCACCCATCGCCGGGTAGCGGCGACGACGGGCGTTATCACTGCGAGCAGACAACAGATGGAACACGCAACACCCGAGGTTCAGCCAACGCAAACCGGACAAGCGCCCGCGCCGTTGATGCTGGCCGCAGATCTGCAGGATCACCTGATGATGGCGACGAACGACCTCGATCGCCTGCACACGCTGCTGGCCGATGCCTGTGACACGCTGATGCAACGCTTCTACACGGCCACTGAACAGATCCACGCGCTGATGGATGAGCACAGCTCGGAAGGCGACGACAAGCGCGATTCCGCAGCCTATCAGTCACTGATGCAGCAACTCGGTGGGGCGGTGACCGCTCTGCAGTTCCAGGACATGGCGTCGCAGCTGATTGTTCACACCAATCACCGGCTGCGCAGCTGCGTCGACACCCTGGCCCGTGAGGCCTTCGGCGACGACGACGAAGACGGCGGCAGCGTGGTCGAGGCACCGCCGCAGCGCCCGAACCCCGTCACCCAGGCGGAAATGGACGCCGGCTCAGTCGAGCTGTTCTGACCGCCCACACCACCTTTCCATCACTCCTTACACAGTTCTTTCGGAGACAGCAATGCACTCAATTCTTGCCGTGGACGACTCGGCTTCGATGCGCCAGATGGTCACCTTCACCCTGAAAAGTGCGGGTTACAACGTCGTCGAGGCCGTCGATGGTCAGGACGCGCTGGAGAAATCCGGACAACAGGATTTCGATCTGGTGCTGACCGACCAGAACATGCCCCGCATGGACGGCATCAACCTGACCAAGAACCTGCGTAACCACCCGAAGTTCAAGGCCACACCCATCCTGATCCTGACCACGGAGTCCAGCGACCAGATGAAGCAGGCCGGCCGCAGTGCGGGCGCGACAGGCTGGTTGGTCAAACCCTTCGACCCGGCCAAGCTGCTTGATGTCATCAAGAAAGTGATTCGCTGACTCGCCACGCGGCGCCCGACAACACACACGCATCCGACGACCAGGGGTGGGTAATGAGTAACATGAACACAGACCAATCCGGCGGTGCCGGCATCGACCTGAGCCAGTTCTATCAGGTGTTCTTCGAAGAGGCTGGCGAGAACCTCGATCGCATGGAGCAGCAGCTGCTGGCCATCGACATCGAGGCTGCCGACGACGAAGAACTGAACTCGATCTTCCGCTGCGCCCACTCTGTCAAGGGCGGTGCGGCGACTTTCGGCTTTGCCGATGTCGCCGAGCTGACACACCAGATGGAAACGCTGCTCGACCGGTTGCGGCGCCACGAACTGGAGCCGACCGCACCGATGGTCGATGTTCTGCTGCAGTCGGGCGACGCATTGCGCTGGCAACTGGCGCGCCACCAGGGCGCCGGTGGCGACCCTGTGGACACCAGCGAGCTGCTGGTGAAGATCCGGGCGCTGGTCTCCGGGCAGGCCCTGCCTTCGTCTGCACCTGCCGCTGTCGTCGCCAAGCCCGTCTCCGTGCTGGCACAGCCACCGGTCGCAGCGGCAGCATCCGCCGCCCCAGCCGCATCGACACCGGGACTGACACGCAGCCTGGAATTGCTTGTCGGCCCGCTGAGCAATCCGCTCGACGCCGACAACCTGGTCGAACTGTTCAAGGAAATCGTCGACCTCGGCACGATCGAGCGCCTCGACGGTGGCCAGGCCAGCGATGGCATGCGCCGCTTCAAGGTGGTCACCACCAGCAGCGACGAGGACCTGCTCGATCTGCTCACCTTCCACGTGGCCCGGGACAAGGTGGTCCTGCTGCCGTTCGGTCCCGGCGCCGGTTCCAACGCAAGCTCGCCCAGCGCGCCGCCGGTCGAGACCCCTCCGGACCCCGGTTTTGGCTTCTTCGATGATGCCCCTGGTGCGCCAGGTTCTGCGGACAAAACGACCGCGGCATCGGCCACCCCATCGGAGCCACAGCACGCCACTGACACCAGTGCCGCCACACCCACCCGAACACACGCCAAGACCGAAAAGGCTCCAGCAGCCGCCCTCGAGTCATCAACGCTGCGCGTTTCCGTGGAGAAGGTCGATCAGCTGATCAACCTGGTCGGTGAACTCGTCATCACCCAGGCGATGCTGGCGCAGAACAGCAAGCAGATCGACCCCGCGCTCTACCAGCAACTGGCCTCGGGCCTGGCGGACCTGGACCGCAACACACGCGACCTGCAAGAGTCGGTGATGTCGATCCGGATGATTCCGATGTCGATGGTGTTCAGCCGCTTCCCGCGGATGCTTCGAGACCTCGCAGCCAAGCTTGGCAAGAAGGTCGACTTTGTGACGCAGGGTGAAGCCACCGAACTGGACAAGGGACTGGTCGAGAAGATCACCGATCCGCTGACCCACCTGGTACGCAACAGCTGTGACCACGGCATCGAAATGCCCGCCGATCGTTTGGCCAAGGGCAAGTCCGAAACCGGGACGATCACACTCTCGGCCTCGCACCAGGGCGGCTCGATCGTCATCGAGGTGCGTGATGACGGCCGCGGACTCTCCCGCGAGAAGCTGCTGCGCAAGGCGCGTGAACGCGGCATCGATGCGCCCGATTCGATGACCGACAGCGAGGTCTGGAACCTGATCTTCGCGCCTGGGTTCTCGACTGCCGATGTGGTCACTGATGTGTCGGGCCGTGGCGTCGGCATGGACGTGGTCAAGAAGAACATCACCTCGCTCGGCGGCACGGTCGACATCGAGTCGGCCGAAGGTTACGGCATGCGCGTCTCGGTGCGCCTGCCGCTGACGCTGGCCATCATGGACGGCATGAGCGTGGGCGTCGGCGAGGAGGTCTACATCCTGCCGCTGTCGTCGGTGGTCGAGTCCTTCCAGGTGCACGAACACACCATCAAGACCATCGGCGGTTCTGGCCGGGTGGTGGAGGTGCGCGGCGACTACATGCCGGTGATGGACCTCGAGCGCATCTTCAACGTGCCGCGCTTCGACTTCGAGAAGACCGCCAGCATCATGGTGGTGGCGGAGGCGGATGGCGGCCGCGTTGCGCTGCTCGTCGACGAGTTGCTCGGCCAGCAGCAGGTCGTGGTGAAGAACCTCGAAGCCAACTACCGCAAGGTCGACGACGTGTCGGGCGCCACCATCATGGGTGACGGTCGCGTGGCTCTGATTCTGGATGTGGGTTCGCTGGTGCGGCGGTCGCGCCACTGATTCGCAGCATCCCATACAGAAGAACATTCATGACCATCACCTCAGCGAACAACAGCCCTCCATCCGGCCACCTCAGGGACTTCGCCCTGACCGCCGACCGCTGGATGTTCGGGGCGGTCCTGCTCGCAGCCCTCGTTGCCGTCGCCATCGCCAGCCAGTACGGCGGCATGGGGCTGGCCCTGGGTGTGTCGGCGGCGGTGCTGCTGATCGCTGGCACGGTGATGACCACTGCGGGGGGAACGCTCGCGTCGAGCCTCGTCATGACGGTGAGCCTCTTCACCCTGGTCGCGCTGCACATCCAGCTCGGACGCGGCACGCTCGAGTTCCACTTCGGCGTGTTTGCCGGTCTCGCCTTGCTGCTGCTTTACCGCGACTGGCGGCCGATCGTCGCCGGCACCCTGTTCGTCGCGGTGCACCACATCCTGTTCGACCGGCTGCAGGCCGCCGGAATGGCTGTGTACTGCACGCCGCAGCCCGACTTCCTGAAGGTGCTGCTGCACGCCGGCTATCTGATTGTGCAAACGGTCTTCGAGGTCGTGATTGCACTGCACATGCGCCAGGACGCGAAGCAGAGTGTGGAACTTCGGCAGGTCGTCGATCGCCTCAGCGCCAACGGGCAGATTTCGCTGGACGTGAACGATATCGCCGCGGTTACCCCTTCGGGCATCGCACTGAAGAGCGCCCTCGCCCGAATGAATGTCGCGATGAGCGACGTGCAGGCGTCGGTCTCGAGCATCCAGACCGCGAGCATCGAAATCGCCAGCGGCAACCTCGACCTGAGCCAGCGCACCGAGCAGGCAGCGAGCAACCTGCAGCAGGCGGCCTCCTCCATGGAGCAGCTCACCGGCACCGTGCGCCAGTCGGCCGACTCGGCGCGCCAGGCCAATCAGTTGGCGACGTCGGCCGCGGAGGTCGCCGCGCGCGGTGGCAGCGTGGTGTCGCAAGTGGTCGCGACGATGGACGAGATCAATACCAGCTCGAAGAAGATCGCCGACATCATCGGCACGATCGACGGCATCGCCTTCCAGACAAACATCCTGGCGCTGAACGCAGCGGTGGAAGCCGCCCGCGCCGGCGAACAGGGCCGCGGCTTCGCGGTGGTGGCCAGCGAGGTTCGTAGCCTGGCCGGTCGTTCGGCTGAAGCCGCGCGAGAGATCAAGAGCCTGATCGGCGCATCGGTCGACAAGGTGGAGTCGGGCTCGCGACTGGTGGCCACCGCGGGCGACACCATGAAAGAGATCGTGAACTCAGTTCAGCGGGTGTCGGACATCATTTCCGAGATCAGCACAGCGACCGCCGAGCAGTCCGAAGGCATCGGGCAGGTCAACGCCTCGGTGGTGCGACTCGACCAGATGACGCAGCAAAACGCCGCGCTCGTCGAGGAGTCGGCTGCCGCCGCCGAAAGCCTCAAGGACCAGGCCGCCAGACTGAACGAGGTCGTCGGCACGTTCCGCTTGCAGTCCTGAAGGTCGCGAGGAGTCCGCTTCAGTGTGCATCCCACCCTACATCCGTGCCTGAATCAGTCGATATGACCAATGACTGATGTAAATCCCTCTAGGAGTACCCGTGAAACTGAATAACTTCAAGATCGCGACCCGGTTGTCGATCGCCTTTGCCGCCTTGTTGGCGCTGATGATCGTCATGTCGGTGGCCGCTTATGTGCGGATGTCGGCCGAGGCCCAGGAGCTCGACGAAAGCATCGCGATCTCTGAGCGGTCCAAGCTCGCCGATGCCTGGCTGGCAGGCACCGAGTTGAACATATCGCGATCCGTGGCTATCGCCAAGTCGCATAGCGATCCGGCTGTTGTCGCCTACTTCGATCCGTTGCTCAAGGAGACCCACGCCCGCAACAATGAGATCCAGAAGACACTGGAATCAGCGATCAGCAGCGCCGAAGGCAAGGCACTGCTCGCCGTGGCGATCGACAAGCGTAAGAGCTACATCGCTGCGCGCGACAAGGCCCTCGATATTCTCAAGAGTGGCGACATGGCTGCGGCAGACACTCAACTCACCCAGGTGATGCTGCCCGCTGCGACGGCTTTCCTGAGCGCGATGAAGGGCTTGCAACAGTACGAGTCGGAGTACAGCGTCAGTCATTTGACGGGCGCCAAGGCCGCCCTGGCCGACGGCCAGAAGGTGCAGCTGTTGCTGCTGCTGGCCGGGCTCGGTTTGGCCGCGTGGATGGCCTACGTCATCACCCGCTCGATCACCCAGCCGCTGAACTCTGCGCTGGATGTGGCGCGGGGCATCGCGAACAATGATCTTTCCAACGTCGTGCACTCTGATCGCAAGGACGAACTGGGCGATTTGTTGCGAGAGCTGGATCGCATGCGCGGCTCTCTGCACCAGTTGGTCAGCCAGGTGCGCGGCTCCACCGTGTCTATCAGCAGCGCCTCGGCCGAGATCGCCACGGGTAACCAGGACCTGAGCGCGCGTACCGAGCAGACCGCTTCGAACCTGCAGCAAACCGCCTCCTCGATGGAGCAGCTCACCGGCACCGTCAAGCAGTCCGCCGACTCCGCTCGGCAGGCCAATCAGCTCGCGTCTTCTGCTGCCGAAGTCGCCGCACGCGGCGGTGCGGTGGTCTCCGAGGTGGTTTCCACCATGGACGAAATCAACGCATCCTCGCAGAAGATCTCCGACATCATCGGCGTGATCGATGGCATTGCCTTCCAGACCAACATCCTGGCGCTCAATGCGGCTGTCGAAGCTGCACGCGCTGGGGAACAGGGCCGCGGCTTCGCGGTGGTCGCCTCCGAGGTGCGAAGCCTCGCAGGGCGCTCGGCCGAGGCCGCCCGCGAGATCAAGAGCCTGATCGGCGCCTCGGTAGAGAAGGTTGAGTCGGGCTCCCGCCTGGTGGCCAATGCAGGCAACACGATGGCCGAGATCGTCAGCTCGGTGCAGCGTGTCTCGGACATCATCGGTGAGATCACGGCCGCCGCTGCCGAGCAATCCGACGGCATCGGCCAGGTCAACTCCTCCGTCGTGCAGCTCGACCAGATGACGCAGCAGAACGCCGCACTCGTCGAGCAGTCGGCAGCCGCCGCCGAATCCCTCAAGGATCAGGCCGCCAGGCTGGCTGAAGTGATGAGCATCTTCCGTTTGGACTCGAACGCTTCGAGCACCAACGCCTCGGTGATTCGCGCCAGTTCCAAGCCGAAGCACGCCCCTGCTGCAAAGCCTTCGGTCATGCCAACACCGGCGCCACGTGTGCAGCACGCACCGCCGGCGGCACCGATAGCGCCCGCAAGCGCTGCCGCACGCACGACCGCCAGCTCAGATGATTGGGAAACCTTTTGATCTGCCGCAGCACATCGGTTTCCATTGCACTTCACAACACCCAGGCACCGGCCGGAAGGAGTCAGCCATGAACATGATCAACGACGCTCAACATGTTGCCCAGCACGAGGCAGCTCGAGAAAGCGCTGGCAGGGCAGCTCTCGCTGGCGGTGAGTTCCTGACGTTTCGTCTGGGTGACGAAGAGTACGGCATCGACATCCTGCGGGTGCAGGAGATTCGGTCCTATGAATCGCCCACGCGCATTGCCAACGCGCCATCATTCATCAAGGGCGTGGTCAATCTCCGCGGGGTGATCGTTCCCATCGTCGACCTGCGATTGAAGCTCGGCTGCGACAGCGCCGAGTACGACGGCTTCACGGTCGTCATCGTGCTCAACGTCAAAGGCCGGGTGGTGGGTGCTGTTGTTGATTCCGTCAGCGACGTTCTGCAGTTGTCCAAGGATGCCGTCAAGGCGGCGCCTGAGATGTCGTCATCCGTCGACACCAGCTACATCACCGGCATCGGCAATGTGGGCGACCGCATGTTGATCCTGATGGACATCGAGGGATTCATGTCCAGCGCTGACATGGGCCTGATCAGCGACTGCCACTGATAGTGATCTCACGCGTGCTGTTGCGGCCGGGCTGAGTCCCGGTTGCAGCCGCTCCGCCCTTCTCGGCGCCGCAGACGGCGCTTCATCGCAGACACTGGCGCAGACCGTCTGGGTTTCTCCCCCCACCTCAAGACGTAGCGCCCAAAAGTCGATGTCCAGCATCATGAAGCTGTGGCGTCTGACCCGGCATCCGTCCAAAGTCGCATCGTCTGGTCGACTGCAGCGAGCGGATCTCTCTGGTCCCGGGGACACCGGCTCGATTCGACAGGCGCCATGGCCGGCGCAGCCGCTTGTGGCGCGAGTCAGCACCGCATCGCCCACGTACTTCAATCGCGTCGTCTTCTGCTTGCAGCAGGGCTGGCTGATCAAGCCGCGTCGAGGCTTCTGGCTGGCGGCACGTATCGCTTCAGCGTACGTTGCCGACTGACTTCAATTTCTCGCCAGTACGGCACTCAGCTCACTGACATCGCACTCGTGCCAGGCAACAAAAAGCCCGCCACTGCATGAGCAGAGGCGGGCTTGTGTGACCACCGGGGCATGAGCCCCGGTGCCGGTGGGGCAATTACTTGCCCGTACCCGTGGCCACTTCTTCCAGCACGT
>JAIXYO010000058.1 GCA_027490215.1 Rubrivivax sp. | reverse complement strand
GTCTTCAGCGAGGCCCATAGTTTCTTCATGGCCGATCCTTCACTGTTCGTAGTTGCCCAGAGTCAGCCGGTTTCGCCACATGGCCAGACCGTCGAGGTATCGAACCCGGTTCGGGTCGACGCTGTCGTTGATCAATCGCCCCTGCACCAGACGCCAGGGCGCGGTCACGGGACGGGAGCTGCCGGCGATGGTCGTCAGCAACCCTCGACAGACCACGTTGTTGGGATCCGGCATGACGCACCTGACCTGATCGACACGCGACTCGAGCAGGCCGGTGGCGCTGTAGGTCTCCACCGCCAGTTCGGGCAGCCGCGGCGGCTTGACGCTGACGTCGCCGCGCTTGCGCACCAGCACGACGTAACGGCCGGAGGGCGCGCACTGAGGGGGCTGCTCGTAGTCACAGCTGACCTCATGGTAGCTGTCCACGCCCGTCACTTCGCGGACGCAACTCACCAGCAGCAGGGCGCAAAGCAGGAACACGCCGAGCCAGATCAAGCATCGAATCAGGGAAATCTTCATGGTGAGGCAGCCTTTCGCACAGCCATCGCTTCGGCAGGTTCGACTTGTTGCCACGGCCTTCCCGGTGACTGCAAGCGGTAGATCAGGACATGCGCGTTGACGAGCAGCGGATCGCTGGGCCGCAGCGCGGCGCGCATCTTGGAATAGGCGTCGATGGCGCCAGCGCGGTCGCCCTTGGCATCGAACCCGGTCACGGCACACAGGAACAGATGCGACACGAGTTGCGCCTCTGGCTGGGGCACGCGGGCGCTCAAGTGCTCGGCCAGCGCCAGACAGGCCTGCGGTTGGCCCTGCTGGGCAGCGATCGACAGGTATCGCTCGCCGACCTGGGTCTCTTGTGCCCAGCGCCGGCGCAGCACTACCGAGGCACCGGGGAGCTGAGCATTGATCTTGTCGAGCGAGCGCGACGAATGCGATTGCGCCATACGCAATGCGATCAGACCGCGCACCAGCGCAGCCTCACGGTTGCCAGAGTCGGCCCTCGCAGCCAGATCCGCCTCCACAAGCTTGCAGGTTTCCAGTGCGTCGAGCAGCCGTCCTTCGTCGGTGACACACCCACGCGTCAACAGACAGACCTGTTCCTTCAACGCCACCAGGAAGGCGGCTTCATGGCGTTGCTTCAGCGCTTCGACATCGGCGTCAGCAGAGACCGGAGCAACCCGATCAGCGGCTGGCTCGGCGGGCTGGCTTTCAGCAAGAGCCGGCTTCTTGGCATGCGCCGCGATCGCGCAGGACAGCGCTGCGGCGATCAGTCCCGCCAGAGAATGCGCCACGGCCTGGCGCAGCACGTCCTTCACCTGGCACCGGGCAGCACGAACGCCTGCCCCCGGTTGCTTGCCGCGTCGGGTACCGACAAGGGTGGCGGCGCCTTCGGCTCGCGCGAGGGGCCGTCGGGTCGCGGCGGGAACAGGCGTGAAGGCTCTGCCGTGCCAACCTCGCCGCTACCAGCCTGTTGCTGCAAGCCAGCACCGTACGGGCGCTCGACGGCGGAGCCCTCACGCAGCGATCTGCCTTCGCTCGCGGTGAGCGCGGGTGCTGTCGCGGAGTCGTTGGTGCTGACCGGCACCGGCGCGGGGTTCGCCGCGGACGCAGGGATCGCAGGCGCCGGAGCGCTGTTTGGAGGCTGCTTCAAGACCATCAGCGAAATGCGACGGTTCAGGGGGTCATTGGCATCGCTGGGATTGAGCTGCACGCTGTCGGCGAACGCGGCCACGTGGGCGATGCGGTTCGCCAGAAAGCCACCGCTGACCACCGCACGCCGGGCGGCGTTGGCGCGCTCGCTGGACAGCTCCCAGTTGCCATAGCCAGTGGGCCCGCCGCCGAACTGACGCGAGTCAGTGTGACCTTCGATCCGCAGGCGGTTGTTCAGCGTGCTGAGAACCCTGCCGATCGTGGCCAGCAACTGCCGGGTCTGCGGCGTCATGTCGGCACTGCCGGTGTCGAACATTGGCCGATTCTTCTCATCGACGATCTGGATGCGCAGACCCTCGGCGGTGATGTCCATGAAGATCTGGTTCTTGGACTTGTCGAGCGTCGGGTCGTTGGCGATCTGCTGTTCGAGCTGCTCCTTGAGCTGCTCAAGCTTGCCCTGCTCGGCGCGGTTGTACTGCTCGCTGACATCTTCCTGGTTGCTGACCTTCTTCTGCGGCGTGTTGGAATCGGCTTTCGCTTCCTGACCGTCGCGCCTGAAGATGTTTTCGCCCCCGCCCTTGATGAGACGCGTCGCATCGCCTGAGCCGTTGCCGCCTTCGACCGCCACGCGCAGCGGGTTCTGGAAGTAGGCCGAGATTCCGGCGAGGTCGCCGGAGGTGGTGGACCCCAGAACCCACATCAGCAGGAAGAAAGCCATCATGGCGGTCACGAAGTCGGCGTAGGCGATCTTCCAGACGCCGCCGTGGCCGCCATGGGCAGCCTTCTTGACTCGCTTGACGATGATCGGCGGTAGCGCCTTCTCCGGGGAAGTCGCCATCACTTGCCCTTGACGGCCTTGGTCTCTTCGTCAAGCTCCTTGAATGTAGGGCGCAGGTCGGCATAAAGAATCTTGCGACCGAACTCCACCGCTGCCTGCGCGGTGAATCCATTGAGATGGGCCAGCAGCACCGCCTTCACGCACAGGAAGGCCTTGGCTTCCGACTCGGCGTTCTGCTCCATCACGGTGGCGACCGGGCCCACGAACGAGTAGGCGAGCAAGATACCGAGGAAGGTTCCGACAAGCGCCGCGCCGATCAGCTTTCCCAGCTCAGCCGGCGGCAGGCCGATCGAGCCCATGGTATGCACCACGCCCATCACCGCGGCAACGATGCCGAAGGCGGGCAAGGCATCGGCCACCTTCTGGATAACACTGACCGGTACGTGTGCCGACTGGTGATGAACCTCGAGTTCCTGCTCCATCAGGCTTTCGATCTGAACGACATTCAGCGAACCGCCCAGCATCATGCGCAGGTAATCGGTCAGGAACTCCAGCAGATGGTGATCCTTCGCAATGGCTGGGTACTTCTGGAACAGCGCACTGCTTTCTGGCTCCTCGATGTCGGCTTCCAGCGACATGAAGCCGTCACGCCGGATCTTCGTGAGAAGTTCGAACATCAGGCACAGCAGGTCGAGGTACAGCCGCTTGCTGGCCCCCGATCCCTTGAATGCGGAGGGCAACACGGCGAACGTCTGCTTCAGGATGCGCAGACTGTTGGACGCCACCATGTAGCCCACGGCGGCACCAACGATGGTCAGCACCTCGGTGGGCTGCCAAAGAACGGCGAGGTGGCCGCCGTGAAGTGCATAGCCCCCCAAGGCGCAAAGTATGCCGATGAGCCAGCCAATGGGAATGGTCATGTCGTTCCAGAGTCAATAGGTTGGCCGCTGCGCTATCAGGCTTCAGCGCAGCGAGTCGAAGAGGGAGTTGGCCGAGATTCGAACGAACAGCGAACGGGCAGCCTGCAACTGCGCCGAAAAAACGGCCAGTTCGGAAATGGACTTGACCATGTCGGTTCCCACAAGGTTGGTTCGCGCGATGTTCGCGGCATCGGACACGGCCTGGTTTTCGTTCTGGTAGGTGGACACCAGCTGCCAGCGGCCGCCGACCTGCTGGCGCGCCTCCAGCGCGGACGCCTGCATGCGCGTCACCAGCGAATGTGCATCGGCACGCTGCGCGCTGGTAGACGACGCCAGTCCGGTGCCGGTGGCCCAGTCGCTGCCAGCCAGCGCCGCGATGCTGTCCTGATCGGCCTGCGACAAGGTGATTTCGGCGCTGAGGGTCTGACCTGGGCGCACGAGCAGCGCCGGGTGGTTCGCGTCGGCGACACCACCGGAATACAAGGGCCGGCCCTGGCTGTCCGAGCGCTTCAACTCGGCCGCGATAGCAGCCGCGTCGCTCTGGATGGTGACACCGAGTGCCCTGCGGTCGCTCGCGCTGAGCGCGGCATTCCGCGACTGCGCCAGGGCTTCTGAAATGCGTCCCAGAGCATCGTGGATCACCGACAGGCTCTGGTCGCTCTCGGAATAGCGCATCTCGAGCTCGTCGAGGTTGCTGTTGAAAATCGCGGCCTGCGCCTTCACGGCCAACAAGCCCGAGGCCTGGGTCACGGCCGCGATGTCCTGAGATACCGCGTCGATGCGAATTCCCGAGCTGATGCGCTGCTGCTCGGTCGTAGAGGAAGCCAGGTTGGAGTTCAACGCGTCCGTTGAAACCTGGTAGATTTGATTTGTAGACACTCTCATCATTTTACTCGCTTTTAACGACCGACAACGGCCAGCAGTTGATCGAGAAGGGTCGCGTTGGCCTGCAAGAGCTTGCTGGCTGCCGCATAACTCTGCTGATAGCGCATCAGGTTGGCGGCCTCCTCGTCCAGATTCACGCCAGATTGCGACTGGAAGTCGGCGTTCAGGCGCGTTTCAACCGCGGCCGAGGCCGCCTGCGCCGACTTGTGCGCGTTGACTGCCGAACCCAGATTGCCGACGAAGGCACGCCAGCCACCGAGCAAGCTGGCCTGCATGGCGCCGGCACTCGTCTGGGCATCGGTGCTGTTGGCCTGCGCTGCCAGCGCCTGCAGGGACTTGTCAAGCGCAACGCGATCTGCATCGCTGGGGACTTTGCTGGCTCTGAAGGCACCCAATGCGGACAGCGCCGTCATCAGTGCGCTGGCATCGGGCTTGGCAGGCTGGCCTGCGGCAGCCGACATCAGCTCGGTCATAGGGGCCAGGTTCGGGTCGGGATGGCCGTTGGGTTGCAACACGAGGAAGGGATCGCTGGCCAGCTTGAGCTGCCCGCCCATCGTGCCGTCGAGGGCATCCGATGCCAGGGCCACGCTCACGGGGGAAATGGCCTGGCCCGCTGTGCCGAACTGCATCGACAAGGCGAGCGGCGCATTGCCTGACGTGTCCTGCGACGTGATCTTCAGCGCCGCCGCGCTGCCGCCATTGAGAAGCGGTTGGCCGCCGACGAAGATATACGCCTGACCGTCGGCATCCAGTCCGAGGTCACCGCCCACGAGGCCACCGGCCTGCAGCAGCAAGGCATCACGGCGATCGAGTTGGGCGGGAACCGGGCCCGCGCTTCCCTGGCTGGTGACGATGTCACGGTTGATGACAGCCAGTTCGCCAGCGATGTTGTTGAGCTGTTCCACCGACGTTGCCAACGCGCCGCGGGCATTGCGCTGCACGGCGGAGATGCTGTCCTGATACTGCTGCGCGGCGTTGAGCAACACGCTGCCCTGAGTCTTGAGAGCCGCGAGCGCCGATGCGTCTTTCGGGTTGCGCGCCAGCGTGGCCACGCTGGTGAAGAAGTCGTTGACCGGCTTGTCCAGGGACAGCGTGGCATCGGCGGCCTGGCGGTCCAGCGAGGCCAGCCCGTCGGCGACGGTGGCGTTGAAGGCGGTGGTGCCGGCCTGGGTGACGCGCTGCTGCTGCAGAAGTGCGCTCCACTCCCGGCTGAATCCGTTGACGCTGACGCCGCTGCCCAGCAAAGGCGCACCGTTGCCCATCACCTGCTCGGTGGCGATGTCGAGCTTGCGCCGGGTATATCCGGCAACGGCCTGTCCATTGACGTTTTGTGACGTCAGGTTGATGCCGGCCTGTGCGTTCTGCAGTGCCGACAGGGCCGTGTTTGCGATCGAATTGGCGTTCATGGTGTGGGTGGTTCGCTGTTGCCTCAGGGGATTGACGGCGACGGCGCGGAAAACAGTTAGCGCCGAAGGGCATCAGGGCGCGTTCTGGTACGCGGCGATCCCCTTCATCCAACGCCCCAGGGAGGCGCCCAGGCCGAGGCCACCTACCGAAGCGATGGTGGCGGCCAGCTGATCATCAGCGAGCTGCAGATAGCCGGCCGAGGCACTGGGAGCTTCGTCTCCACTCAGACTTTCCGAGCGCACCTGGGCGAGCAGCTGCCGCACCAGCAGTTGCTCGAACTGGCGGCCGATCGCATCGGGCGCTGCCCCGGCGGGTGTCGGCCTCGACGCGGAAGCGGCGGTCGGATTGACATCGACGGTCGGGCGCATGGCCCAAGGCTGGATCACGCTCATCTCAAATCACCTCGATCTCGGCTTGCAGGGCGCCGGCGGTCTTCATCGCCTGCAGGATAGAAATCAGATCGTTGACATTGGCGCCCAGCAGGTTCAGCCCGCGAACCACCTCTTCCAGCGATGCTGCTGCCGGCAAGGCGAGCAGCGCGGCCTTCGGCTGCTCGATGGACGCGGAATCCTGGGTGGTCACAGCCGTCTCGCCGCGGGAGAACGGTTGCGGCTGGCTGACCTGCGGCTCCTTGCCGACCCGGATCGTCAGCGAGCCATGCGACACGGCACAGGGCTCGATGGTCACCAGCTGATTCATCACCACCGAGCCTGTGCGGGCGTTGACGATGACGCGCGGCCCGACAGCCTCGGTCTCGACGCGCACCTGCTCGAGCTGTGACAGGAAGGCCATGCGCGCACCGGCATCGACGGGCAGGTTCACTCTCAGAAAGCGGGCATCAACGGCCACGGCCACACCCGCACCGAAGCGCTTCTCGATCGCCTCCAGGGCGTTTTGCATCAGCGTGAAGTCGCTGCGGGCCAGCTCGATCTGGATCATCTCCTGGTCAAGCTGGCCGGGGACCGCTCGCTCCACCAAGGCGCCGCCGGGAATGCGGCCGGCCGACAGCTGATTGACCTGCACCGAGGCACCACCGCCGCCAGCACCGGCGCCGCCCACCACGATGTTGCCCTGAGCCATGCCGTAAACCTGCCCGTCAGCGCCACGCAGCGGCGTCATCAGCAGGGTGCCGCCGCGCAGGCTCTTCGCGTTGCCCATCGAGGACACGGTCACGTCGATCGACTGCCCGGGGCGTGAGAACGCCGGCAGCGTGGCGGTCACGATCACGGCCGCAGTGTTCTTGAGTTGAACGTTCTGGCCTGGCGGTACCGACACGCCCAGGGCCTGCAGCATCGAGATCACGCTTTGACGGGTGAACGGCGTCTGAGTGGTCTGATCGCCGGTTCCGTCCAGACCGACGGCCAATCCGTAACCGATCAGCTGGTTGTTGCGCACGCCTGATACCGAGGCGATGTCCTTGAGCCGTTCTGCGCACAGCGCCGGCCGGTCGAACGCGGCGATCAGCAGTGCTGTGATCAGCAAGCCGCGACACCAGTTCACGACCCGTCGGGGTCGTGGCCCCGATGAGCGCGGCGCATGAGCGGCGAGGGAGACCATCAGAAGGGCCAGAACTTCAGCACCGCACGGGTGACCAACCCGGGGGTCTGAGCGTCGTCGGCAGCCCCGCGGCCGCGGTACTCGATCCGAGCGTCGGCCACCAGGGTCGACGACACCGCGTTGGCATTGAGGTCCACCGGATTGACGACACCCGCGAAGCGAATCACCTCCTCTTCATCGCTGACGGCGAGTCGCTTTTCTCCGGCGACCAGCAGGTTGCCGTTGGCGTAGACCTCGACGACGGTGACGGTGATCGTCCCGGAAAAGTCGTTGGTCGCGCTGCTGCTGCCCTTGCCCGCGTAGGTGTTGCCGCTGGCCCCGCCCAGATTCAGCCCAGCCCAGTCCTCGATCACCGGCACCTTGGTGCCCGAGGTGATCTTCGCGCTCAGGGTGCTGCCCTTGCTGGCAGTGGCCGAGCTCTTCTTGTTGGCGGTCGTCTTCTCGTCGAGGAGCACCGTCAGTGTGTCGCCAACATTGCGGGCGCGGCGATCCTCGAACAAGGGCCGATAGCCCGTGCTCAGACCACCCACGGCCGGGAACAAGCTGCCCTGGCTGGCTGGAGCTGCGAAGCCACCCCGGGGTTTGGCCGTGGTCACTGCCAGATCACTGAGTGTCTTGTCAGCGGTGGACGTTGCGCAACCACCCAACGCGAGCGCGGCGGCGGCCAGACTGCACCGCAGGGCGAAGGTCATGAACGAGCGACGAGCTGTCATGCCAGCTGCGCCAGTTTCTGCAACATCTGGTCGGACGCGCTGATGGCGCGCGCATTGACCTCGTAGGCTCGCTGCGCCTGGATCAGCGACACCAGTTCCTCGGCCACATTGACGTTGGAGGACTCCACATACTTCTGCTGCAGGGTGCCTGCACCATCGGTTCCCGGCAGGCTGACATTGGGCGGACCCGAAGACGCGGTCTCGACCAGCAGGTTGCCGCCGATCGAGGCGAGACCACCCGGGTTCAGGAAGCTTGCGATCTGCAGTTCGCCGACCTGGTTGGGTGCCACCGTGCCCGGCAACTGCACCGAAACCTGCCCGGTGGGGCTGATGGTCGTCGAAATCGCGTTGACAGGGATCGTGATGCCCGGCGACAAGACATAGCCGGACTGGCTGACCAGCTGTCCCTGCGCATCACGCGCGAAATTGCCGTCGCGGGTGTAGGCGATCTGGCCGTCAGGCAAGGTCACCTGGAAGAAGCCGGTGCCGTTGATTGCGACGTCCAGCGGGTTCCCAGTCTGGGTCAGGTTGCCCTGCAGGAAAACGCGTTCGGATGCACCGGCGCGCACTCCGGTGCCGACTTGCAAGCCACTTGGTGACTGTGACTCGCCGCCGGTGGGTCCACCTGCCGCGCGCAGCGTCTGGTAGAGCAGATCCTCGAACATCGGCTTCATCCGCTTGTACCCGGTGGTCGCGGCGTTGGCCAGGTTGTTGGAAATGATGTCCAGGTTGGTCTGCTGGGCATCAAGGCCGGTCTTGGCAATCCAGAGTGATCGAATCATCGGTAGCTTTCAGTGCGCGGGGCCTCAGCGGGCCGCGGTGATCAATTGGTTGGCGCTGCGAGCGTTCTGATCGGCATTGCGGACCATCTGCATCGACAGCTCGAACATGCGGGTTTGCGAAATCATCTGCACCATCGCTTCGGACACGCTGACGTTGCTGGACTCCGAGGCACCTTGGCGAACCCGCACAGCGGTCGAGCCCGCGAGCGGCAAGGCAGTGGTGGCCTGGTACAGGCCATCAGGACCGCGATCGAGCGCACCGGGGTCCGCGCGAACGATGCGCAGGCGGCCAACCAGCGTGCCCGTGACCTCGCCTTCGCGCCGGGCGAAGACCGCGCCATCGCCACCGACTTCGGGCACGCTGCCAGCGGGCATGCGCAGCTCGCCGTTGTCGCCTTGCAGCGCCGCACCGCCGGCCACGCGCAGAACGCCACCGCTGTCCACCGAGAGGCGGCCGGCCCGGGTGTAGGCCAACGAGCCATCGGGTCGCTTGACAGTGAACCAGCCGTCGCCTTCCAGCGCCAGATCGAACGGGTTGCCCGTCTGCTCGATGCGCCCACCGACACTCGAGAAGCCGGGCGTCGAATCGACAGAGGACACTCGGGTTGGCGCGCCCTCGCCCACGACCGGCACCGCGCGGAAGGCCGCCAGCTGCTCGCGAAAGCCCGGCGTGGCGGCGTTGGCCATGTTGTTGGCCGTCACCGCCAGCTGATCGACCGCGTTGCGCGCGCCGGCCATCGCCGTGAAGATCATCCGGTCGATCATCAGCGGCCCAGGTTGATGGCAGTGGTCATCACCACGTTTGCCGCCTGCAGGCCTTGCGAATTGGCCTGATAGTTGCGCTGCTGGATCATCAGGTTGACCAGCTCGGCCGC
Source organism: Rubrivivax sp. (assembly GCA_027490215.1). GTDB lineage: Bacteria > Pseudomonadota > Gammaproteobacteria > Burkholderiales > Burkholderiaceae_C > PBB1. Next base: position 40,312 of record JAIXYO010000058.1, on the reverse strand, counting down.
CATGTCGGTGGTGCTCTGCTCCAGCACCGAGGAGCGCACCGCACCGAAGGAGCCGGAAGTGGCGGTGCCAAGCACCGGTTCACCCGATGCGGCGCTGGCGTTGAAGACACTGCCGCTGGCGGGGCTCAACTGGTCAGGTGCCTGGAATGACGCCAGCGCCAGCTGCCCCGCCACCATGGTCTTGCCATTGGTGTACTGACCGGTCAGCATGCCGGTCTCGCTGACCGAGAAGCCGGAAAGTGCACCCGGCGCAGCCCCGTCTGCGGTGTTCTTGGACACCGTGAAGGTCTTGCCGAAGGCGGTCATCTGGGACAGGTCGAGCGACACGTCGAACAATCCGACGCCATTGCTGTCAGCCAGTTGAGCGTTGAACAGCGTCGGGGTCGCCGCATTGCCGGTGCTGGCTGAGGTCGTCAACGAACCCAGCAGTTGGCCATCGACGAACTGCAGCGTGCCAAGGCGGGAGGCAGCCACCGCCTCCGCATTGGCCTCGGCTGCGCTGAGCGCGGTGGCATTGGCGCTGGTCAGGGCCGCCAGGGCGCTGGCCTCGGTGTCGTCTGCCTCAACCAAGGCGTTGGTTGCCGAGTTGTAGACAGTGATCGCACTCACCGCCGGCTGCGCTCGAGCGATGTCCGCGGAATCGGTCAGCGCGGGCGCGGCCGAGTAGTTCGCCAGCGCAGTGTTGAAGGCGGCCTGTCGCAGGGTAATGGCAGCCGGGTCACCGTCGGTGTTGGCAGCGCTCAGGCCACTGGCGGCGGACACCAGAGCGGCGAGCTCAGGCGCCGCGGTGGCCAGCGTCTGTGTGACGGGCACGGCAGCCAGCCTCACCAGCGCGCTGTCCTGAGCCGCCACGGCGGCCTTCGTCGTCGCGACCGCGGACTGGTAGTTGCTGCTGGCACCGAGCGCGTTACCCTGTGCCGCCTCGTAGGCGTCGTAAAGGGCTTTGGCCTCCGCTGCTGCGGTGTCGGCAGCCGTGCCCAGCGTGGCAGATCCGGCATTGCCGGCAGCACCGCGCTTCAGCGTGGCGCCATCGCCCTGCATATAGAGCTCGAACTGCGAGGCCGTGGCCATGGCCTTGGGGGTGGTCAGGCTGCGTGGATCGTCCACCACGGTGTCGTCGACCTTCTTGAAATACAGGCTGATCTGGTGGCCCACGCCCTTCGCATCGAATACGTTCACCGTGGTGCTGGCGCTGTAGGTTGATGGATCACTGGCCAGGAAGGGCTTGGGTGTGGACACACCACCGACCACTGCGGTGGGCGCGGCGAGGCGCACATCCAGATTGGCGGCCACGGTGCCGGAGGTCGAGTTCACCGGTTCCAACGCCGCCGGCGGCATCATCAGCGCGCCCATCGTGGTGGTCGCACCGCTGAACGTGGCGTTCGGCTGGTAGCCATTGAGGAACAGCCCGTTGGCGTTGACGATGTAGCCGTCCTTGTTGACGGCGAAGCTGCCGTTGCGGCTGTAATAGGTGGAGGTTGCGGTGTCACCAGACACCTGGCTGGTCAGGCAGAACATGCCGCTGCCTTGCACGGCCAGGTCCAGCGCTGAACTCGTGGACTTCAGCGAACCCTGGGTGTCGACACGTTTGGTGCCGGCATCGCTGTTGCCGGCGACGCCGCCCGATTCAACCGCCTTGAAGTACTGGTCGACGAACAGCGATTGGCGAGCCTTGAAGCCAACGGTGGATGTATTCGCGATGTTGTTGCTGGTGACCTGGATGGCTGCGGTCTGGGCGTTCAGGCCTGCAAGGCTGGTGTCGAATGAATTACTCATGAAGTTAACCTCAGGATTTGGAGAGTTGAATCAGGTCGGCGGGCGCCACGCTGCGGCCGTCGGTGGTGAGCATCTGCACACCGCCGCTGCTGTCGCGCCCGACACCACTGACCACCCCGGAGGTCAGCGTGTTGGCCGCGATCGCAGCGCCGGCTCCGTCGGCAGCTATGACCTGCAGGCGGTACTGGCCCGAGGCCGCACGCTGGCCGTTGTAGCCAGCGCCGTCCCAGGTGAAGCGATGGGTTCCTTTGCTCATGGCACCCAGGCTGAGCTCGTCGACGACAGTGCCGTCTGCGGCCAGAACCTTGACGGTGGTCTGGGTGCTGTCCGCGCCGACATTCACACCGAAGTCCACCGAGTTGCTGGCGCCCAGGGTCAGGCTGGATCCGGGCGCGATCACGCTGCTGCCGATCAACGCCGCATTGCCCATGAATGACTGGGCCGACATCTGCGACAACATCGAAGACAGGCTGCTGTTGAGCTTCTCGATCCCGCTGGCCATGTTCAACTGGGTCAGCTGACTGGTCATCTGCGCAGGATCCTGGGCACTCATCGGATCCTGGTTCTGGATCTGCGCCAGCAGCATCTTCATGAAGTAATCCTGCGTCTCCGCAGCAGACGTACCCATACCGGTTGACGTCTTCGGTGCCGGGGCGGCAGTCGGGTCGTAGCTGGGAATGCCGGACGGCAGTGCGCCCGCGTTCGTTGTTGGCATCAGGTCCTCACCATGTCGATCACGCGTTGCAGCAGCTGGCGTGAGTTGTTCATCAGATCAACGTTCATCTGGTAGGCGCGAGAGGCCGCCACCATGTTGACCATCTCTTCCACCGGATCCACGTTGGACCCCTGTACGTACCCATTTGCATCGGCGTTGGGATGCCCCGGCCGATGCATGCTCTTGAGTGGCGCGGCGCTCGGCACCACCGCAGCAACTTCCACCCCTGAACCGACACCGCCGAGATCGGGCTTGGGCCGGAAAACGACCTGCAGGGCGCGGTAGGCCTCGCCGTTGGCTGACGTGGTCGAGTCGGCGTTGGCGATGTTCGAGGCGATGGCATTGAGCCTCTGGCTCTGTGCCACGGTGGCACTGGCACCGATGTGCAAGACATTCAGGAGACTCATGGCTGCCCCGTGATGGCCATTTGCTGGGCGTGCTTCGTATGGCTGAGCAGCGCCGTAGCCAGTTCGAAACCGGTCGAGTTTTCGGCGAAGTGCGCGCGCTCGACATCGGGGTCGACGGTGTTGCCGTCAACGCTGGGTTGCAGCACGGTTCGATATCCGAGGGCCGGCGAAGACGAGTCCTCGATGCCAGACAGGTGGCTACCGGCGGTTCTGGCCAGTGGCAGGCGAGTTGACGCGCTCAGGCCCTGCATCTTCTCGCGCAGCACCGAGGCAAAGTCGATGTCCCGCGCCAGGTAGCCGGGCGTGTCGGCGTTGGCCAGATTCGAGGCCAGCACCACGTGCCGATGACTACGCAACTGCAGCGCAGCGGCATGGAAGGCAGCAGGATCGAACGGAGGTACAGAGGTCATGTCGTCTGGATACGGAGGCGATATGAACCTGTATCGCAAATCTCATACCTGATTTTTTGATCTGTTTACACGTTTAAATCAGTCATGAATTGCCGCTCTGGCGCCAAACTGACGATCACTGCCGCTCGGCAGCGGCAACACTTGCCGTTACCGGGCGGCATACCGTCAGTTAGATTCCTTGATCAGACGGCCGTTGTCGGGCTGCACAGGACGCGCGTTCATCGGATACAGGCGCGAGAAGATCGCGATCTGCTCGGCCGACACCTGAACTGGCGTCTTCATCACGATCCACAGAACGCCTTCGGTACACGGGGGGGTGGTCAGCGAACCCATGTAGGTGATGTAGCGGGGGTCGTCTGGCAGAAGCTTGTACGGGTCGAGCAGCGAGGCCGCTTCGACCTCGCGATTGCGCTCCAGCGGCAGGTTGTTCCAGACGGACTGAATCACCGGCTGCGCAGCACCACGCGTCAGCATCACGGCCACCACCGCCAGTCGGCCATCCATGTCCTTGTGGACCATGTGGACGCCCATGTCGAAACCGCGGCCATTGACGCGCTCTTCCGAGGGCCGGCGGAAATTGAACCCCACCAGTTCGTAGCGGCGGCCCATGATCTGGATGGTGTTGCCGGCGGCCACATTGACCTGGACGGTGTAGCCGGTGTCGACGACGCGGAAGCCACTGGGCTGGTAGTCGAATTGCACAGGGTCGAGCTGGACCTTGATGCCATCGCGGATGTCGATCGGGCTCTGGCGCAAGCCGCTGGCGCAGATCGCGTTTTCGGGCTTCAGCGTGCTCCAGCGCTCTGGACCGCCGTCGCCAGAATAGTCCCAGCGGGGGGGCGGCAGGGGCACCGTCGGTTGGGCAGCCACCTCGGGCTTGGGCGTTTTCTTGGCGCTCGCTGCAGGCTTCGCTGGAGGTGCCTCGACAGCAGCTGGCTTGGCCGGCGACGGTTCGCGAGTCCGGAGGACCACATCCCCCGAGCCTGCAATGCGCTCGGCGAGCAGTTTCTGCAGGGTTTCGTCGGCACTGGCCTCACCCTTGGCAATGGGTGTGGCGGCAGGCTTGCGCGATTTGTCCGGCTCCGCTGCGGCATTGGGCGCCGTCGCCGAGCCTTTCGACTTGAAAGGCGACAGTGCGCCGGAAGCCGGTGCTACGGCGGGCTTGGGCAGGCCTTCCTTGATGGAGGGAGGACCTTCCTCGATGGCATGCGCCGAAAGGGCGGCCGCAGACAGCAGAAGGCCCAGGGCCAAGGGTGTGCAGGCGGTCAGACCGGCAAGGGTGGTTTTGCGCATCATGTTCAATCTCGTCAGGGAATCGGGATCCGTCTCCTGGGCAGGCGTCGCTGACGACAACGCGTTCAGCCAGCGGGCTTGCAGGGTGGTGGCAGGTGTGGGCTGGCGACCTCTCCGGCCTGCCAGCGCAGTGGTTCAAGGCGGGCCCGGGCCGAGGCCCTGCCAGACGAAGGCCAGGGCGGCGGTGGCGATCGCGTCCGCCAGCGCAGGCAGTTGCAATGCCAGCACCAGCATGACCAGCAAGGCCAGCGGTGCGCTTATCGAGAAGCCCACTGCCATCAGGTTGAGTTGCGGAGAGACCCGGCTGATCAGTCCGAGCATGGTGTTCGAGAACAGGTAAAGGGCAAAGCTGCCGCACGACAGCACCAACCCCATCGAGAACGCGCCGGTGACCAGGGCCAGCAGCCCCGGCAGCTCCCAACCGGAGGGCCAGCTGCCCAGCGGCACCCGAGTCATGCTGGTGGCCAGCAGTTCAATGAACACCAGGTGCACGTCGCTGACGAACAGGGCAGCCAGAACCGCCATGCCCAACAGTTCGCCAAGTGCCGTGGAGGGAAGCGCGGCGTCGGGCGATACGGTCTGCGCGAAGCTGAAGCCCGAATGCATGGACAGCGCCTCCGTCACCAGGTCAACGGCCAGCATGGCCAGGCGCAATGACCAGCCCATCACCAGCCCGATAGCCAGTTCGCTGCCGACGCTCATCAGATCGGCGTTGACAGGCGCGCCCGCCGGTGGCGCGGCCACCAGGGCCAGCAGCAGCACCGGTGCCACACGAAGCGACAGCGGCAACCCGCGAAAGGACAACAGCGGCAAGGCCAGGAACAGGCCCAGAAATCGCACCGAAGCCAGCAGGTAGGTGGCCGCCAGACCCATCAAGGCGGCATCCAGACCGGTGGTGTTCATCCGGCAATCTGCGGAATGCGGGTGATCATTTCCCGCACGTAGTCGACGAAGATGCCCAGCGTGGAGGCCCCCGTGACGGCCAACACCAGCATCACCGCCAACAACTTCGGCACGAAGGCAACCGCCGGCTCGTTGATCTGCGTGGCCGACTGCAGCGCGCCGAGGACGATGCCGACGATCAGCACGGTCAGGATGACGGGACCGCCCAGAATGGCGGTCATGCGCAGCGCACCAATGAGCAGTTCCATGACCAGGCCGGCGTCCATCGATTTCTGCCTTTACTTGGTGAGAAAGCTCTCGACCAGCGAACCGGCGAGCAGGCTCCAGCCATCGGCCAGCGTGAAGACGATCAGCTTGATAGGCAGCGTGAACATGATCGGCGACACCATCACCATGCCCAACGAGGTCAGGATGCTGGCCACGGCGAGATCGATCACCACGAAGGGCAGGAACACGACGAAGCCGATCAGAAAGCCGGTACGGATCTCCGAGATCGCGAAGGCAGGCACCACCACCCGCATTGGCGCGCTCTCGCGGTCGGTCAGGGGCTCGCGAGCCAGCCGCGAAAAAAGCTGCAGGTCGGAGTCGCGGGTATGTCTCACCATGAAGGCCTTCAGCGGCGCGCTGCCCCGCTCCAGCGCGGTCTCCAGCGGGATCTCCTTGTTCGCGTAGGGCTGCCAGCCCTTCTGGTACATCTCGTTGAAGACCGGGTTCATCACGAAATAGGTGAGGAACAGGGACAGCGCCACCAGCACCGAATTGGGCGGCATGGATTGCAGGCCCAGCGCCTGCCTCAGCAGTGAGAACACGATCAGGATGCGGGTGAAGCTGGTCATCAGCATCAGCGCCGCAGGCAGAAAGGACAGCGCCGACAGCAGCAGCAGGGTCTGCACCGGCACGGTGTAGCTGGTACCGCCACCCGCACTCGGCACACCGTCGACCAAGGGGATGGCCTGGGCACTGGCGGCGCCCACGGCAGTCAGCATGGCCAGCGTCAGCCCGAGCAGGACGACCCGCCGGGCGTTCATGACGGGCTCGATTCAACCACTGGCACGGTCTTGGGCGCAGCGGACCAATCCCCCAATGAAGCAAAAGTCGGAGCCGCGGGAGGCGCCACCAGCAACGTCAATCCCCGGGTGCCCTGCGCCAACAGGTAGCGCTGGCCGGCAAGGCCTACCAGCACCAGTCGGTCAGTGGGGCCGACGGGCACCACTTCCAGCACGCGAACCTCGCCCTTCGTACCGCTTGCGCTCGGCGAGCGCCTGCGCCAGGCCAGCGACAGCGCCACCGCCACCAGAGCCACCAGCAGCAGCAACGACAAGGCGTAACCGGTCATGTTGCTCATCGACTGAGCTTGCGTAACCGCTCGGTGGGCGTGACGATGTCGGTCAGTCGGATGGCGTAGCGGTCGTTGACGATCACCACCTCACCCTGCGCGACCAGCGTGCCGTTGACCACCACATCCAGCGGATCGCCCGCTGGCACGTCCAGCTCGATTACCGCACCGTAGGTGAGACCCACCAGGTGGCGAATCTGCATCTTGGATCGACCCAGCTCCACAGTCAGCTGCACCGGCACATCCATCACAAGCTCGATGTCGTTGCTGGCGGTGGTGGACCCTGAGGTGTCGTCCAGCAGGGTGTACGGTGATCGTTCGATGCGCGGCTTGCGCGCGTTGGTGCCGGGCGATTCGCCGGGATCCGTTGCTGCACTGGTATTGGCTTCGGTGTTCACAGGCTGTCTCTCTGGGAAGTGGAGTCGGTCGGACTGGTGGTGGCTGTTCGCTCGCGGAATTTCGGGCTCATGAAGCCCCGCTCGTCGGGCTTCTGGCCGAAGGCGATCGGGTGCTCGATCTCGGTGACCTTGACGGCATAGCGACCGTTGCGCACCCCGTAATCGCCCTTGAGCATCGGCAGGCCATCGACCATCACCGTCACGGGGTCGAGCAGTTCAATGGGCAGCAGGTCGCCGACGTTGAACGACAACACTTCGCCCAGCGTGGTCTGCTTGCGGGCGAGCACGGCCACCATCGCCACCTGCGCCGACTGCACCTCGGAGCGCAGGTTGTCGGTCCAGCCGCTGTCATCGTCAGCCTGAAAGGCCTGCATCTGGCTGAACAGCAGCGTCTTGATCGGCTCAAGCACCCAGAAGGGAATGCACAGATCGACGCTGCCCTGACGACCGTTGATGTCGACGGTGAAGCTGCAATGCAGCACCATCTCTTCGTTGTCGGTGATGCGTGCGAACTGGAAGCTCGTCTCCTGACGCAGGAAATCGAACTTGATCTCGTGAACCGGCTTCCAGGCCTTCTCGTACTCGTTGAGCAGGCTGTCGACGAGGCGCCGGATGATGCGCAGCTCGATCGCGGTGTATTCCTTGGTCGAGATCTTGGGCGGCAGCTTGCCTTCGCCACCGAACATGTTGTCGATGGTGATGTAGACCACCTGCGGATCAATGATCCAGCAGCCCACGCCACGCAGGGGCCGGATGTTGACCAGGTTGATGTTGGTCCGCTCCGGAAAACTGTTGACGAACGCCGCATACGGCTTGAGTTCGGGCAGCTTGACCTCGACCTCGACCGCGCGGCGAACCATGTTGAACAGCGTCAGCCGCGCAGTACGGGCAAATCGCTCGTGGATGAGCTCGAGCGTGGGCATGCGTCGCTTGACGACGCGCTGCATCTTGTCGAACACATAGGCCGACGCACTCGCGCCAGCGTTCGACGGGGGTGAAGCGGGCTGGTTCATGCGCGATCGTGTGACGGGCCTGTCACTGCATCACCAGTGCGTTGAAAAGCACAGACTGCACCGGCAGGTCCATCTCGGTGACCTTCCAGAACTGGGCGGCGGCTTCCTTGGCCACCGCGCTGTAGGAGCCTCCGCCAGCGGTCTCCTTCGGAATCGCACCCAGACGCTCCAGGTTGCGCAGATCGAGGGTCGAAGGCTCCTGCTGCAGGATGAAGATGGCCGTGAGCTGCGGTTCGATGATTGCGTTGATCACCAGCGCAATATCCTTGGCCATCGCGGCCTTGCCTTCGACGGTGGCCAATTCGGCCACCGTGCGCGCCGACAGTACGGCGAGCACGCGGTCGCGTACCAGCGGCAGGAACTCGGTGATGCGCTTTTCCGTCGCGGCGTCGGCCGTGCGCAGCACCAGCTTGGTCTGCAGGTAGTGCTCTCCACCGCCGCTGCCCGGCAGGTTCACCAGGAATTCATCCAGTGTGATGAACACCGGCGGCTTGTTTTCCTTCTTGTATTCCAGCTGTTTCATCAGCCGCTTCTCGACCGAGTTCTCGGCTTGTTCCTCGGCTTGCTTCTTCGCCGATGACCACATCGTGAAACCGACGCCAGCGGCGGCGAGCACGGCAACGGCGATACCGCCGATCAGCAGCGGCTTCTTGGATTTCGGTGGATTTGCCGATTCGACGGCCGCCGCTGAGGTCTCGGCGGAAGGGGCGTCGGTGCTAGGAGTTTGATCAGCCATGGGAACCTTGTGAAAAGAGTGGCCGCCGTCAGGCGTAGAGGTCGAGTCGAGTGCCGTCAGTGGCGCGTGGCGCCATGGCCGACAGCGGTGTCATGGGGTCTGTGGTTCGGCGCACCGCGTGAGCTGGCGCAACGCCAGCCATGCCGCGTCCGGGGTTCGGTCGGCCGTCCGAGGCGCCGCCCTGGGTGCCGCCCTCGCGCACGCTCACCTGGACCACCAGACCGAGTTCACGCAGGGTGTCCACCAATTGCTGGCTGCGCTCACCCAGAAGCTGCGACTGCGCCTCGCTGCTGGCATGAACCACCAGCGCGGCATGTCCGGGCTCGCTGAACACCATGTCCATGCGGATCCGGCCGGCTTCGCCGTTGTCGATGTCGATCTGCAGCTTCTGCGGCACCCCGCTTGCTGAAGCAGCTTCTGAAAAGCGGGCAGCAGCTTCCGCTGCCGCCGAGGCCAGATCCTGAACGAAGCCAGGGTGGACATCGACGACCGGCTCCGGCGACAGACCACCAGGCATCCCGAGGGTCGCTGAGGACGTTGACAAGGGCGAAAACCGGTCCGGCTTCGCCTCGGCGGGATCAGAAACCGGCTCGGTTGCGGCCGATTTTTCGGCCCCGGCGAAGGAAGCAGGCGGCTGGAATACGCCTGTCGCGTCGGGCGGCGGCGTGGCGGGCACCGCGAGTGCCAGCACATGCTGACCCACAGCCAGCTCGGATGCAGGTGCAGGTGCTGGTGCAGGTGCGGTGACCGTGACCGAGGTGGATGTCGCGATGCGCGGCGCGGTCTTCTGAGGCAACCCGCTTGCTGAAGCAACACCCGAAAAGCGGGCAGCGGCTTCCGCTGCAGCCGAGGCCAGCGCCTGAACGACGCCCGGGTGCGCGGTGACGACAGGCGCCGGCAGAACACCACCAGGCATCCCAAGGGTCGCTGAAGACGATGGCAAGGGCGCAAACCGGTCCGGCTTTGCGTCGGCGGGATAAGAGACCGGTTCGTTTGAGACGGGTTTCTCGGTCCCGGCGAAGGAAGTTGGCAACTGGAATACGCGTGTCGCGCCCGGCAGCGGCGCAGCGGGTACCGCGAGTGCCAGCACATGCTGATCCACAGCCAGTTCGGATACAGGTCCAGATCCAGGTGCGGTCACCGCGACCGCGGCGGATGTCGCGTTGCGCAGCACGGGCTTCCGCGCTTGCCCTGCCGGCGCGTCGGTGGCAGCGGTCGGCACGACGGTGGCCAGCGGAGCAGGCGCTGAGGCCCCAGCCGGATCCGAAGTGCCCTTTGCCGTCGAGGCAGCAGCCAAGGGGACCGGTGCAACGACGGCAACCATGTCAACAGCGGCAATATTTGCCGCTGTTACAGGCAATGCGCCAGGCTCCGCGACCGAATCGTCACTCACCAGCTTCCTGGCACGCAAATCCGAAGGCGCCGCAGGAACTTCATCCTCAGTCTCGCCCTGGCGAACTCGCAGCAGCTGCGCAAAATCGACTCCTGCGACTGGCGACTCGCCAACCTGTGCGCAGGTGCCAAAGCGATGCTGCTCGCCTCTTTTCGGATAAGCGCTTGATATGCCGATTGAGTTTGTTGACATGGTTTACTTAGTTTACGTTACCGATGTCGCAGTTTTTATGCCAGAGGTGGCGGCAAGCGTGCATTGATCACGTCTTCCAGCTCGCTGTCGAGGCGGCGCTGCACGATCCGCTGCTCTGCACGCAGAACCTTGGCGTGCTGCTTCTCCAGGCCCTCGCAGCGCAGCTGCAGGTCTTGCAGCCGCAGTTGCAGGACCCGGACGCGCTCCTGATGGCTGCCGATGGCCTCGGTTTGCTGACCTGCGGTGCCTAGCAGACGCTGGCCAAAGGCCTGCGCATCTCGCGCGAAGCTGACGAGACCTCCGCTCCGGTTGCCGACCAGCGCAGAAACCAGGTACTCGCTGCCGAAGTCGTTGAGCTGCTGGCGCAGTTGCACAGCCCGCTGCAATTGCTGCCTGGCGAGGCGCAGCTCGCCGGCCACCTGGGTGACCTGCGTGTTTACCAGCAGCAGCAGCTGGCCCAGGTCACGGCTCTGCATGCTCAGCTCCCGCGCTGCATCTCGAGGCTCAGAGCAGCCAGCCGGGCCAGCGCCTCGCCGTGGTTCACCGCCTCGTCGGCAGGCTGCTGCAGGAACGACGAGATTGCGGGCCAGCTCCGCAGGGCAGCGTCAAGCTCGGGATCGGCGCCTGGGCTGTAGGCCCCCATCGCCACCATGTCGCGGCCCCGCATGTAGCGCCCGAACAGCCGCTTGACGAGACGCGCCTGCGCCACCTGCTCTGTCGACGCGACACGCGGCATCACGCGCGATATCGAGCGCTCGATATCGATGGCCGGGTAGTGGCCGGCCTCGGCCAGGGTGCGCGACAGGAAGACATGGCCGTCGAGCACCCCGCGGGCGGTGTCGGCCAGGGGGTCGCTGCTGTCGTCGTCGTCGAGGAGCACGGTGTAGAAGGCCGTCACCGAGCCACCAGAAACGTCACTGTTGCCAACCCGCTCGACGAGTTCTGGCAGGCGCTGGAAGACACTGGGCGGGTAGCCGCGGGCCACCGGCGGTTCACCCAGACCGAGGGCGATCTCGCGCTGGGCCATGGCGAAGCGACTGAGCGAATCCATGATCAGCAGTACGTGGTGGCCCTGATCGCGGAACCAGGTGGCCACGTCGGTGGCGAACCACGCGCCGCGCACACGGGCCAAGGGGGCGGAGTCCGCAGTGGCAACCACCAGCACCGAATGCTTCAGCGCCTGCGCGCCCAGGATGTCCTCGACGAATTCGCGCACCTCGCGACCGCGTTCACCGATCAGCCCGACCACCACGACATCGGCTTGGCTGTTGCGTGCGAGCATGCCGAGCAGCAGGCTTTTGCCCACGCCAGTGCCGGCGAATATGCCCATGCGCTGGCCGCGACCTACGGTGAGCAGGCCGTTGATGGCACGCACGCCGACGTCCATAGGCTGGTCGATCTGCGCGCGGGTCAGGGGGTTGAGGCGCCCGCTGCCTTGTCCCGGCGCGGCCGACAAGGTGATTGGCAGATCGTCGAGCGGGCGGCCGAAACCATCGACGATGCGCCCGAGCAATGACAGACCGATCGGCATCGCCCGGCGTCGATCCATCAGTTCGAACCGGTCACCGGCGTCGGCCGGTGTGCCAGCCGGGTAGACAAGTGCGCCGGGCCCCACGTTGGTCTCGGCGTCAAGGGCCATCAACTGCGTGATGCCATGGTGGAACGAAACACAGCATGCCTCGATGGTGCGGCCGTCGCCTGTGCGGATCAGTGCCCGCTGGTCAATGGCCAACGGCAGGCCCTCGACCTCCAGGATCAGCCCGTTGACGCGAACCAGGCGGCCGCTGCGCACCGAGCTAGGCGCATGGGCCAGACGCCGCTTGGCTGCCTGCAGACGGATCAGTGCGCGCGAGGTGGCCGTGGCGGCAAACGCTGGCGCCACAGACGCCTCGGGCCCCGTCATGGCACCAGGGGCAGACCGAGAGCCGAGCGCACCAGTGCCTGACGCGCGGTGGGCCCGATGTCGAGCCGCGTCCCGCCTACCTCGACAAAGACGCGACCGACGGGCACATCGGGATCGACGACGACCGTGTGGCCGAACGGCAGCTCGTACCGATGCAGGGCTTCCTGCCAGTTCTGCGCATCTTCAGGCCCGATCCGCAACAGCAGCTTCTCACCCGGCATGGGCAGATGCATCAGCGCTTCCTGCACGGCGGCCATGAAGGCCGAACGCTCAAAGGCCTGGCTCCCGCTCAAGCGCTGAGCCACCAGCAAGGCCAGATCGACCACAGGCTCGGACATGGCCTCGGGCCAGGCACTGATTTCAGTCAAGGTGGCTTCCAGCTGGGCGGTCAATGCAGCCAGGCGCTCGCCGGCCTGATCGAAGGCCTGACGCCGGCCTTCGGTCAAGCCCTGGGCGAGGCCCTGCGCTCGACCATCGGCCAAGCCCTGTTCGAAGCCCTGCTCGTAGCCGGTGACCAGCCCATCGCGCCGCGCCTGTTCCAGCGTCGCGTCGATTTCGGCCTGCGACAGCGTGGGAGGCGGCGGCGGTGGTGGGGGCGGCGCATCGAACGACGGCGGCAACCAGCCTCGCGGTGGCATCAGGGCGTCGGTGGAAGACATGGGCTGTGACGGGCGCTATCGGGTACGGGCCTGCGCGGGCGGCTACAGGAAAGCATCCGACTGCTTGCCCCGCTGCATCAGCATGCGGCCCTCTTCGGTCAGCGCACGCCCGATCGCGAGGATCTCCTTCTGCGTGTCCTCGACCTCCTGGACCTTCACCGGGCCCTTGGTCTCGAGTTCCTCGCGCACCGCCTCGGCTGCGCGCTTGGCCATGTTCTTCAGCAGCTTGTCGCGCAGGCGTGGGCTCGCGCCCTTGAGCGCCACGACCAGCTGAGGCTGCGGAATCTCCAGCATCAGGGTCTGCAGCGAGCGATCCTCCAGCTCGAACAGATCCTCGAAAGTGAACATGCTCTCGATGATCCGGGCCGCGAGCTCGGGGTCGAATTCACGGATGCGGGCCAGCGCCTGCTGATCGATGCCTCCGGAAAGCAGATTCAGGATGTCGGCCGTTGGACCCACACCGCCCACATTGCTGCGCTTGAGGTCGCTGTCGGGTCCGGCGACACGGCTCATCACTTCGTTGAGCTCCTTCAGCGCTGCGGGCTGGACCTTCTCCAGCAAGGCCACGCGCAGCAGGATCTCGTTGCGCTCATCCTCACCGAACAGCTTGGCCACCTGGGACGACAGCTCGGCGTCCAGGAAGACGAAGACGGTGGCGATGATCTGCGGGTGCTCGTTCTTGATGATCTCGAACAACACATCGGGCTCCATGCGCTTGAGCGTCTCGATGCCCGACATGTCGACGGCCGACTCCAGCCGACCCAGCAGGTCCGACGCCGCCTCCATGCCCAGTGCCTTGCCCAGCATGTTCTGCATGAAGGAGTCGGTGTCAAACGCGACTTGGGCGTTGTTCGAAGTGGTGTCGCGGAACTCGCGCAAAACTTCGAGCACCAGATCGCGAGACAACGCTCGCACCACGGCCATCTTGGCCGACAGGCGTTGCACTTCGAAGGGCGACAACTCGCGCAGCACATCCGCAGCCGCCTCGGCACCGACGGCGAGCAGCACCACCGCCGACTTCGACGGACCGTCCAGGTCAGAAGCGCTGTTGATCGATCCCTGGGCGCCCTTGACGCCCTCCTTCATCGCGTCAGCCAATGACATCGGGCGGGGCGCTGCCGGGGCGCCGCTGGCGTCTTCCTCAGCCATGGTGAGTCCTTGTCATGCAGCCGCACAACCACGCAGCGCGATGCCGCAACGGCGCAGCCGCCAATGGGTTCGATGGGCGGGTCATGTCAGGCGCCCGGTTTCTGCTCGCGCAGCCAGTCCTTGAAGACCGCAGCGACCACAGCTGCGTCACGGCTGACATAGTCCTTGGCATAGGCCAGCAGTTCTTCGTACTCGCGCTGCTTGTCCTCTTCCATGCGCTTGCGATCTTCTTCCTCGCGCCGCCGGTCTTCCTCGGCGCGCACGCGGGCCTCGTCTTCTGCCATCTGGCGCTCCTCGAGCTCCATCCGTCGCCGCTCCTTGTCGAGTTCCATCTCCAGCCGCCGCTTCTCTCGGGCCTGTGGTGACAGCATCGCCAGCTCCAGCTTCATCTTCTCGTCGAACTGCTCGTCGAGCTGCTGCGCCTCGTCGGGGACTGGAACCGGCGGCGGGTAGAGCAGCGGCTTGACCACCACCAGGAACACGATGCCCACGATCGCCAGCAGCAGGAGCACCTTGAGCGTGGCCTTCACGACCTCGATCACACCGCCATCGCGCCAGAGCGGGACTTCTTCGGGCGGCTCGACGGTGAAGGGAATGTTGGACACACTGACCGAATCCCCGCGCGCCTCGCTGTAGCCCATGGCGTCCCGCACCATCTGGTTGATCTGCTTGAGCTCGTCTGGCGTGAAAGGCGTGGAGGTCGGCTTGCCGCCCTTGTCCTCTCCCCTTTTGTTGTTGACGATCACGGCCGCAGAGACGCGCTTGATGACCCCGCGAGCACCCTTGGTCACCTGTACCGCCCTGTCGACCTCGTAATTGGTGGTCGATTCCTTGCGGGCCGTGTTCGTCACCTGTGCAGCCGTGCCGGCGTTGACCGCAGGCGCAGCCGCGGAGGCTGCTCCCTGCTGTGTCGGCGGAAGGTTGTCGATGGGCGTTTGCGCTGGCTGCGGCGGCTGGTTGCTGAGCGCGCCGGGAATACCGCCTGCTGTATTGAGCGGGCTGGAGGACTCGACGCTTTGCTGGCTGCGGATCGCGCTCTGGTCAGGTGGAGAGTTCGGCTTGAAGGTTTCCTCGGCACGTTCTATCTGGGTGAAGTCGATATCCACCGAGACCTGGGCACGCACGTTGTCGCGACCGGTCACCGGCTCGACGATGGCCGAGATGCGCCTGGCGATCGTCGACTCCGTCTCGGACACGTACTTGAGCTGTGCCGCGTCGAGCCCCACCGCGCCTTGACGGTTCGGATTCGGCGACAGCAGATTGCCATCGGTGTCCATCACCGTGACCGACTGCGGACTCATCTGTGGCACCGACGAGCTGACCAGATTCGACATCGCCGTGATCTGCGATTCATCGAGAAAACGGCCCGAGTGCAGCGCCAGCACCACCGACGCCGTCGGCCTCTGTTCATCTCGACTGAAGGCCGATCCCTTGGGGATGGCCAGATGCACCCTCGCCTGCTTGACCTGTGAGATGGACTGAATGGTCTTGGCGAGTTCGCCCTCGAGGCCGCGCTGGTAATTGATCTGTTCAACGAACTGGCTGGTGCCCAGCTTCTGGTTTTCCAGCAACTCGAAACCCACTGAGCCGTCCTTGGGCAGCCCCTGCCCGGCGAGCCGCAATCGGGTTTCGTTCACCTGCGGACCGGGCACCATGATGGCGCCGCCACCCTCGGTGAACCGGTACGGCACATTCATCTGTTGCAGCGCCGCGATGATGGCCGCGCCGTCGCGCTCGGCGACATTGGAAAAGAGGACCTTGTAGTCATCCCGGCTGCGGTCGCCCAACAGCACAGCGATCAACACCGCCAGCACCAGCACCACCGAGGCGCCCAGTATCAGCCTCTGCAACATCCCCAGCGACTTGACGCGCTCGGCGAGGGCGCGAGCCCGGCCGACCAACGTCGACAAGTCATCTTCCGCCTTGCCGGAGGCAGCGCCCTGCTGAACTGTACCGTCAGCCATAAATCACAATCATCATTACTAAGTTATAACCGATTTACTCTGTTTAATTGTTATTAGCAGTAGAATTGAGGGTCAAGCCATGCTCGAAACCGTGACTTTTGCCTCTCCCGCCCCCTCCGTCGCGCACGCACCTGCGGTCGATACGCTGTCAGCTGCGCTGGCCGCGTTCGCTGAGCACACCTCGGAGCTCGCCGGACAGGACAAGGCGCTGGAGCAGTCGCTGGATCGGCTGCGTTCCGACCTGAAACACACGAAGACGCGCCTGCATGAAGAGGTTCGCCGGCGCACGCTCGCCGAGGCGCACCTTGGTTCGATGTTTTCGTCGGCCCCGTTCGGTCTGGTGTCGCTTCACAACGGACGGGTGGCCGCGCTCAATGGCGCCGCTGCGGCGTTGCTGCCCTGGCTGGCAGTGCACACGCTGTGGGAGATGCCCACCGACTGGCGGCGTCAGGGATCCAGCGACAACTACTTCACCGACCGTGGCGAGTCCGCCCGCGTGGTGAACGTGACCTGGTTGCCGGACGACACGGACTCGTCGCGTCAGCTGATCCGCCTGGAAGACGTGACCGAGATGCTGCGTGAGCGCGAGAACGATGCCCGCCGTGATCGGCTGGCTGCCATGGGCCGCATGAGCGCCGAGCTCGCCCATCAGCTGCGCACACCGCTTTGCACCGCTACGCTGTATGCGGGTCAGCTGGGCGAACTCGGCCTGGACGATGCGGAACGGATGGGCATGGCGCAACGACTGGTCGGTCAACTCGGTCAGCTGGATGCCCTCATAACGCGGATGTTGAGCTTTGTCCGCACGAGCGTACGCGCCCAGGAAGTCAGCGCAATCGAGCCCCTTGTTCGCGAGCAGCTGGCTTTGATCGTGCCGCAGATGGCCCAGAGCAGACTGCGCCTGGACGCCGATTGGCAGGCCCATGGTTGCGAATTGGCAATGGACCGGCTGCAGATCGGCTCGGCTGTGCTGGCGCTGCTCGAGAACGCGCTGCAGCACGCGCCACACAACAGCCTGATCAGCGTGCGTTGCCTGCACGCTGGACATCGGGTGGACATCGTCGTCGCCGATCAGGGGCCCGGCATCGCACCCGCCATTGCCTCCAGCCTGTTCGAGCCATTCGCCAGCGGCCGGGCCAACGGTACCGGCCTCGGCTTGGCGATGGCGCGTGCCGCAGCACATGCGCACCGCGGAGAGCTCACCCACAGCCCGTGCTCGCCCCAGGGCGCCGCCTTCACCTTGTCCCTGCCGGTTCTACCGGCCGTCTGAAGACCATGGACATGACCTCGACCGCAATCGCGCCAACACCGACGGTGGCGCCGCACGTGCTGCTGATCGAGGACGATCCCGAACTGCGCGAGGCGCTCTTCTCGACCTTGCGCCGCGCCGGGTTCAGCGTCAGCCCGGTGGCCAGCGCCGAAGAGGGCCTCACGGTCTTGTCCGGTGCAGATGTCGACCTGGTCGTTTCCGATTTCAGGCTGCCTGGCATGAACGGCCTGGAACTGCTGACGACCGTGCGCGCTCGCCGTCATCACCCACCGATGCTGCTGATGACGGCTTTCGCGGACGCGCCGCTGGCCATCGCAGCGCTGAAGGCTGGCGCCCGTGAACTGCTGCTCAAGCCCTTTTCCACGTCAGTGCTGGTCGAGGCGGTTCGGCGGCACCTGCCGGCATCCTCGGCGGATGCGGACCCAGGCCCCTCAGCCAGCGGGCTGTTGTGCACCGACGCCCGCATGCGTGCAACGGTTGCGCGGGCAGAGCGGGCGGCCGTGTCCGACGCCAGCGTTCTGCTGACAGGCGAGTCAGGCGTTGGCAAGGAGGTGATGGCGCGGCACATCCACCTGTCATCGCGCCGTGCAGAGGGCCCGTTCGTGGCCATCAACTGCGCCGCCATCCCGGACAGCCTGCTCGAGGCCACGCTGTTTGGCCATGAGAAGGGCTCGTTCACCGGCGCCGCCCGGCAGCAAGCCGGCAAGTTCGAACAGGCCCAGGGCGGCACGCTGTTCCTTGACGAGATCGGCGAGATGGCCGCGACCACTCAGGTCAAACTGTTACGCGTGCTGCAGGAACGAACCCTGGAGCGTCTCGGCGGACAGCAGAGCATCGCGATCGACATCCGGCTGATCACCGCCACCAACCGGGACCTGAGCGCCGATGTGGCGAGCGGGCGATTCCGTGACGACCTGTTCTACCGGCTGGCTGTCTTTCCGGTTCCGGTACCCCCGCTGCGCGAACGACCGGGCGACATCATCCCGCTGGCGCGCCGCTTCGTTCAACGCTACGGCGCCAGCTTCGGCATGCCGGACCGCAGTCTCTCCCCGGCCAGCGAGGCCGCGCTGTGCCGCCACCGCTGGCCCGGCAACGTTCGCGAACTGGAGAACACCATCCAGCGCGGCCTGCTGCTCAGCGAGGCACCGTGGATCGAACCGATGCACCTCGAACTGCCGCCGTGCGAGAACCCGAAGGCCGACGCGGCCGTCACCGAATCCCCGCTGGCCGCGCCCGCGCTGACGGCGGTGCACACGCCAGTCATCGTCCCGGCGGCGCCGCCCGAAGGCCCGGCCACCCGGGCGCGCAACGTACGCGATGTCGAACGCGAACACATCCTGGGCGTGCTGGACAAGGTGGGTGGCAACCGACGCGCCGCAATCGCCATTCTGGGCATCTCCGAGCGGGCCCTGCGCTACAAGCTCAAGGCATACCGCGAACAGTCGTTTGCACCCTCAGGCGAGGCCGGCGACACCGACTGCGGCACGGACAGCACCGCAACTTCGATCGACATCCCTGTGGCCTCCAACGCCATGAGCGGTGCGGGCGGCGCCTGGCCGCAGCACATCTGAAACCACCACATCCCGAACCCACCATGACCATCACCACGCTGCCCAGTGTCGATGCCTTGCTCGCCCGAATGGAGGCGATGCAGAGCGCTGCACGCGGAAAACCGGCACCCGCTGCAGACATCGCAGCCGGAGCAATCGATTTCCCCATGTTGCTGCGCGATGCGGTGCGCGATGTGAATGCCGCACAAAACACCGCCCAAGCTCAGGCTCAGGCCTTCCAGCTCGGTGACAAGAACGTCTCGATCGAGCAGGTGATGATCTCTATGCAGCAGGCCAGCATCTCTTTCCAGGGCATGGTGGCTGTCCGCAACAAGCTGCTTGAAGCCTATCGCGAGGTCAGCAGCCTGTCGGTCTGAGGTGTGCGAATTCAGCGGCCCGGCACGCCCGGTCGGTCGGGGCTCGGCGCTCGCTCGTCGACCTTGTAGGCCCACACCAGCACCTGGGCTACCACCGCGTACAGGGTCGGAGGAATCATCTGGTCGAGGTCGATCTGCATGAGCAGTTGAACCAGCTCTGGCGATTCATTCAGTGGCACGCCAGCCTGGTTTGCCCGGTCGATCAGAGCTTGCGCCATGAAGCCCTCACCCTTGGCCACGATGCGAGGCGCCATGGCGTTGGACTCATAGCGCAAGGCCACGGCCTGACTGGCGATCGACCGACCCGATTCAGTCATGACGAGGACAGACTTCCAGGTGCGGGTGACTGGAGGGTCAACGCCACCGGATTCGGGGTCAACGGCGCCAGCGCCTGCTGGAGGTCGGAGATCGCGGCATCAAAGCGACCCAGGTGGCGCGCATCGGGCTGTAGCGCCACGGTGTAGCGATCGGCAATCTGCTGCGCGACGACGACGAGCTCGCCACTGTCTGGCAAGGACACCTTGACGCGAACCGACGTGCCCCGCTGCAAGGTGCCGGGGCGATCTGGGTCTTCTTCCCAGACATCGTTGCGTTCGAGTTCAGCGGGCACGCCCGGGGTCAGTTCGCCCTCCCAGCGAAGCCGGCCCTGCAGCAGCAATTGCAGCCCTTGCTGGGCCTGGTCGATGGAAAGTGTTGGTGAATTCGACGGCGTGGCAGGCGCGGTTCGTCCCGCATCACTCGCCTGGCCTGCTTCATTGGCAGCCAGGCTGTTGGCAACCTCCGAAGGGGTTGATGGCAAACCTGTCGGCGAGTCGGGCGCAGTCGAGGCCGAGGTGGCACGCTCCGATGCGCTGCGGCGTTCAGCCTCACCCAGCATCGACGCAATCCTCGGATGAAAGGCAAACATCGCCGATCGACCCAAGCTGTCGCGCAAGTGCGCCAGGGCATCCTGAGGCGTGTCGGCCAGCGGCGTGTTTCCCGCGGGCCAGTTCTGTTGCTCTGGCGCCTGGGACTCGAGCAGGCTCGACAGACCCCAAGCCCGCAGACCCTGCAGCAAGGACTGCAGGTCGGCATCCAGGGTGGCCGCCGGGTTGAAGGCTGCGCCGGCTACAGGCAGCGCAGTCTGCGCGCCACTGCGAAGGTCGGAGGCGACCTCCAACCCCCGCCGCACAGGAACACCGGTATCTCCCGCCAAGCCGACCGGCGGGGCCGCGGCGCGCGGCGCCTGGGGATCAAGGCTGACAGGCGTAACGCCCTGTGGCGCACTGACGACCTGAGACTCGATCCGCGTGGGCGGTGCGGGTGTGACTCCTGCACCCGATGGCACCTGTGGGAACATCGTCCTCTGTCTCCTTGCGCTGCTGTGCAGCGTCGAATCGGGCCTGAAGCCATTCGGAAGCCACTTCGACGCAGAAAAATCAGTTTACCTTTTCGCGAAAACTCAGGCTTCTCTTTGTTCGAGAAGCCGTCCGGCAGAGATTCCCGACTGCGTTGCTTCAGCTCTATCAGACTGGTACACTAAAACGCATTTTAAAGCGTTTTACGCTTTTTACTGTATCTATCGGCGAACGGGTTGAGGCCTCTCATGATCAGGTTATTTCGCTTTTCCGTTTTGGCCCCCCTGACCCTCCTCACGGCTTGTGCATCGCCACCCCTGATCGTGGTGAACGCACCACCTCAGGTGGCGACACCGTGCACTGATTGCGTCGCGGCACCGGCGAACGGTCTGGCCGTTGCACGCCCGGCGCCTTGCAACGACTACCCAGTGACCTATCGCGCCCAGGCTCCGAACCATCTTGAGCGCGTCCGCCCCCTCGATTCCGCTGTTGCCACCCCCCGGAGCAGCACGGGGCGTGCAGGCGACTGCTCACTCTGAGGCCACACCAATGTCCATTCGCACCATTCCCCAAGTCACCGCTCTGGCGCTCGTCTTGTGCAGTCCGCTGGCACATGCGCAGACGGCGAGCACGCCTGCGGCAGCCACCAGCATTCGCGGATTCGAACCTATCCCGAACGTGACCAGCACCAGCGGTGCCGGCATATTCAACGCCGGGCTGATTTTCCTGGCCGACCAGCTCGACCGCAACGCCAACGTGGATGTGCGCAAGCGCATCACCGTCATCACCAGCTTTGCCAACCTGAACGACTTGGGAGAAAGTTCCAGCTTCGGGCGGCTCGTGGGTGAGAACCTCATGCACGAGATGCAGGTGCGCAACTGGGCGGTGTCCGACCTGCGATTGAGTCGCAGCATGGTGATCAACGAGGCGGGGGAGTTTTCGCTGAGCCGCGACATCAAGCGCGTTCGCGAGGCCTTGCCTGCGGGCCAGGTGCTCACAGGCACCTACACGGACACCGCTGACGGCGTTTTGCTGAGCGCACGCATCATCGACCTGGGTACCGGCGAGGTGGTGTCGACAGCCCAGACGCGCTTCGCGCGCGACCGCTTCGTCGCCGGCCTGATCGACAAGCCCCGGGCGCTGCCCGTGATTGCTCTGACCCGTTGAAATCGATGACGCGACAGCCGAGGGCCCTCGCCCGCGTCAGGGTGCTGGCAGTCGGCAGCATGTTGCCAGTGCTGGCGGCCTGCTCGTCACTGAACACCACGGGCGTGCCGGCGGACTGCTATGTCCCCCAGGACGAGCGCATCTCGCGGCTGGACCTGCAGCACCTGGCTGAACTCCTCGCGACAGATCTGTGCCCGGTCCAGGCTGCGCGCCAGCATCCTGGCGATCCGATGGCGGTAGCAACTGCCGGACAGGACGCGCCAGGGCATGTGGTGGTTCCCGACCTGGTGGACGTCCAGACCTTGCAGGCCGATGCGCTCGGTCTTTCATTTGGCGACCTGTTTCGCGCCAGCATCTCCAGCGTCTGCAAGCTGTCGGTGGTGCACCCCGAACTGGCGGCCCGGCTCAAGCTCAGCCCCGCGGGGCTGAATGCGCTCACGCGGGAGGCCTCAGGCGCCCACACGCAGAAATACGCCGCCGCGACGGCCATCGTGGGGACCTACAGCGTGCAGGACACGCGCTTCACGGTCATCGCCCGCGAGGTCGACATGGCCTCGTCGGCGGTGTTGCGCGTGTCGACGCAGAGCGTGGCCATGGGCTGCCGCAAGACGATCTGGGGCAAGCCGGAGTTCGTTTACCGCATCGATTCGAACTAGGGCCCGGCCAGACCGGGCTCACCAGGCGCTTCCAGGCCACCCCGTCCGGGCTTGCCCCTCAAGGCACCGGGCAGAGGCCTCAGGCGGTGGCCTTGCCTTGCTGGATTCCCACCCAGCCCTCACGCAGCTCGGCCAGCAGCTTGCGGACTTCACGCAGCGCTTCCACATCGCGCCGCAGATGGCCCTGCAACATGCGGCGCTGGCAATAGTCGTAGACGCGACCCAGGTTCAGCGCCACGTCGCCGCCACGCTCGAAGTCCAGCGTCGCAACCAAGCCCTGTTGCAGCAGGTCGGTGGCCTGCTGCATCTGCTCGCCCAGCTGGGCCGGGTTGTTGGCGGCGACGGCTTGCTCGGCCAGCAGCAACTTGTCGTCGATGCGCTCGTAGACCAGCACCACCAGATCGATGGGTGGGCGGTCGAGCACAGCGCCCGTGTTGTTGACGGCCTGATAGCGGGCACGACCATTTCGGGACAAGTTCAGGCTCATAGGGGTTGCCTCAGTCGTTCTTGGTCGACGCGGTGAGCGACGCCAATGCGCCAGTCAAGGCCGTGCTGGTCTGCTGCATGCTGGTCAGCATGGCGTCCAGCTTGGCGTACTGCGCGGTGTACCGGGCCTTCATGCTCAGCAGCTTGACGTTCAGTGCGGCCTTCTGGTCGTTGTAATCCTTGATCAAGGCCTGCTTGCTGCTGTTGCTGTCGGCCAGAATGCCACCGGCCCGCTGGGCATCGGCGACGAACTGATCGAGGCTGTTGCTGCGCGTGGTCGAACCGACGTGGGCACCGGTGGCGAGGATGCTGCCGAGCGTGCCGGTGAGGGCCGTGTTCAGCTTGGCGCTGTCCACCTTCAGGGTGCCGTCGTTGCTGGTGGTCACGCCTGCGTCGTACAGATTCACGGTGCGGCCGGCGCCGTCCTGCACACCGGCATCGATCAGGTTGCGCACGCGGCCCATGAAATTGGACAGCGTCTGATCGCCGCTCAGCGGGCCACGCAGCGCGGCATCCTTATCCGAACGGGTGAGCGACTTGTACAGTGAATAGACACCGTTGTAGGCCGACACCAGCCCGTTGATCGCGCTGGCGGCGTTGGCGTTGGAGTTGGTGACAGCCACCGTCGCGGTGGATGCGCTCGCCCAGTCGGCGGCACTGACCGACTGCTGCAGAGTCAAGGTCACGCCGGGCAGGATGTTGGTGAATGTGTTGCTGGAGCGGGTGTAGTCGATGCCGTTGACGCGGATCGCCGCATCCGAGGCCGCCTGTGGCGTGCTGACCGTGCTGCCGGTCAGCACGGTGGCGGTGCCACCGGTGGGTGTGAAATCGGTGCTGAAGGCTTGGGCGGCGCCTACGGACTTGCTGCTCAGCAGCAGCGCGTAGCTGCTGTCGGTCTGCTGGACGACCGAAGCAGTGACGCCGGCGCTGCTGGCGGTCACCAGGGCAGCCAAGTCCGTCAGCGTCGTGGCGCTGGTCACGTCCACGCCCACCACGGCGCCGGTGGCGGAGTTCTTCAGGTTGAAGCTGCCTGCAGTACTAGAAACCAGCGCTGTGGCCGAGGTGAAACCGCTGAGCAGCGTCTGTTGGGGCAAGGCGCTTTGCTTCACCTGCACCGCCAGCGAGCCCGCCGACGCGCCGCTGGTGGCCGCCACGCTCAACAGGTTGCTGTTGCTGTTGGTGGTGCCGAGCGTGTTGAATTGCGTCGAGTCGGCCAGCTTGTCCAGCGCGGTCTGCAGCGCACTGACCTTGGACATGAAACTGCCCATCGCCGACACCTTGGTGTTCACGGCGCTGATCTTGGCGTCCAGCTTGGTCAGTGGCTGGCTTTCCACCTGCATCAGACCCGACACGATAGAGGCCACGTCCAGCACGCTGGTGGCGGTGGCGGAATTGGCAGAACCTACGGCCATGGTGGAGCCTCTTCAATGTTCAAGGATGGGCAAACAGAGCCCATCAGGCGCGCTGGTTGACGAGCACGCTCTGCATGTAGTCGATGGCCGCGGCCACGCGCAGGGTTTCCTCGGCAGGCAGCTGGCGGATGAGCTGGCCGTTTTCCGGATTCATCACCCGCAGCACGCTCTGGCCGGTGCGCGAGTCGACGCTGAAGTCCAGCGACCGGCCCACCGACTTCACAAACGATTCGATGTGCTTGGCCGCCTGCGCCACCGCCTCGCGCGAGGGCTGAGCCACCTCCTCGGCAGAAACCAACATCGCCGCCGGCGGCCGCTCGCTGACCGCCCGCGTCGGCACGGCCGAGGTGGCGCCACCGGACGTGGGTCGGTCCAGCGTGGACAAGGTGGACAGCACGGCAGAGGAAGCTTGGTTGGGGTTGACAGTTGACATGGTGCGTGGCTCCGTTCGAGAGAAAAGTGTCCGGTCGCTGCACGACCGGCCCTCAGCGGCTCAGTTCAGCCCGATCACTTCAGCAGCGACATGATCGAGTTGGGCATCTGGTTGGCTTGCGACAGCATCGCCGTCGCGGCCTGCGTCAACACCTGAGCCTTGGACAGCGCAGCGGTTTCAGCCGCGTAGTCGGTGTCGATGATGCGGCTCTTGGACGCGATCAGCGATTGCGTGTAGACCTGAAGGTTGGCAATGTCGTGGTCCAGGCGGTTGTTCATCGAACCCAGGCTGGAACGAAATCCTGCGATGGTTTCGATGGCAGTGTCAACGGCCGATCCCAGGGCGGACATATTGACCGCGCTGAAGGAGCCTGCCAGGGTGCTGATGGCTGTACCCAGGGAAGCCATCGCGGCGGTACCCGAACCGGAGCCGATCGAGACGTCCTTCATCAGACCGCTGATGTCGATGGTGTCGTTTTGAGCCGCACCAACTTGGAAGGTGCCAGCGCTCGAGCCAGCGGTGGCGATGGAACCGTCGAGCAAGGTCGCGCCGTTGAAGGTAGTGCGGTTGGAAATCTTGTTGATTTCGTCGCCCAGGGCGGTGACTTCGTTCGAGATGTAGCCGCGCTGCGTGTCGTTCAGCGAGGCGTTGTTGCCCTGCGTGGCCAGTTCGCGCATGCGCTGCAGCATCACCGAGACTTCCTGCATGCCGCCTTCAGCGGTCTGCACCATCGAGATGGCGTCGCCGGCGTTGCGCGCGGCAACGCTGCTACCGGTGATCTGGTACTGCAGCCTTTGCGCAAGGCCCAGGCCGGCGGCGTCGTCCTTGGCGCTGTTGATGCGCAAGCCCGATGACAAGCGCTGGACCGACTGGGTCAGGGCATTCTGGGCGCCTGAGAGATTGCTCTGGGCGATGACCGAGGCGTTGTTGGTGGCGATGATCGAAGACATTTGAATATCCTGAGTGGGTCTAGGCTAGTGGGGTCAGCCGGACGCTGCCCCATGTCTTTAATGACGGCGCTGAGCTGTCAAGTGTTTAGCCACCGCTGAAGTGGCGCCATCCGTCTCCCGTGGCTGCGGTTGCGCCATCGGCGACAGGTGCGGCAGGGGCAGTGGCCCGGGCTGCGATTGACCGGTAGACCACCTGAATGCGGTAGCGCCGGTCGTCGCTGGCCACACCGGGCGCGATGAACATCAGGCCTTGCTGACTACAGTGCAGAAGGCCATTGGCGATGGACTCGATGCCGTCGAGCACCACGTCCGAGCCCAGGGTCAGCAGCTTGCGGTCCCTGTGGTTGGTCAGCAGGACCTTCTCGATGGAGTCGATCTGTAGCCACTCGTGCTGCTGCCCCCACAGCACCGCTGTGCTCAACTTGGAATTCAGGATCAGGTTCATCACGAAATAGCCATCGTGGCCAGCGCGGGCCTCGATCGGGACCTGCCAGTGTTCGGTCGCTGTGGCATAGAGCACCGGTACCGATTCCAGGCGGTAACTGGCCAGACCCGGCCGGATGCCGAAGCCGTACCGGTGGGCGGCGATCAGGGTGGTCGACAGCGCCAGATCCAGATACCGCAATTCCATCGGATAGCCGATACGCATCTCGGCGTCCTGGTTGTGAATCATCGCCCACCCATGGCGCCTGAACTCGCGCGTGCCGGCGGGCAGGTCGGCCAGTGCGAGTACCAGGTCCGAGCCTTTGTTGACGTCGAATTCAAAACCCGTCAGGCAGGCGATCTCGTCACGTTCCGGCAGATAGAGCAGTCGACCCAGGTCGGCCACGACCTGGCGGCCCAGTTCCTGCGCGGTCAAGCGCGGCTGGCAGCGCGCTGGCAGGGCCACGGCGTCGGCGACGAACTGCACGCAAGCAGCCTGCATCTGCTGCACCACCGCCGACTGCTGGCCCTTGGTGCCGACTGCGCCCAGCACCGGCTCGCCATCCTCGGTGTAGTCGATGACCGAAGCCTGGGCCTTGGTGCACAGCATCTCGAAAGTGCCGATATAGGCGGTCAGCGTCAGGATCAGGCGTTCGTCGGCCCAATCCGAGCCGACGAGCCCGCGACGGTCGGCCTGCTGCGCGCTGGCGCGGCTTGAGATCAGGTAGATGCCCTGCAGATCAACATCGAGTTCGTCGCGCAAGACTGCCGATAGCGCGGTCTGCGCGGTGCCGCTGTAGCCCAGATCGATCAGTGCCAGCGTGTCGCCTCGCGCGAGGCCTGTCTGCTGGCGCAGGTGCGTGTACAGGCGCTGTCGGATCTGCCGTGACGCCAGGAACACCTTGCTGAGGTTGTCGTCACGCATCACCAATCTGCAGAAGGCCCGTTCCGGCCTCCGCTCCAGCAGAGCCTTGGCGATGATGTCCTGCGAGATTTCCGGCGGCAGCATCAGCTGGGCCGCGACTTCCTTCAGGTTGGTCGGCGCCAGGTTCTTCGACAGGAAAAGCATCACGTCGTCGCGGGTGCGCAGGGCTGCGGCCCCAGCGGTCAGTCGCGAGACGTTGACCTGCGGGCACCCTTGCACGCCACTGAACGCGGCGAAGGCGAGCGAGGGCAGGTAGCCGTCCCGCAGCAGGAAGGCGTACTTGACCGGGCGGCCGCCTTCGGCGAGCCGGGCCAGCTGGTCGCGCAGGTAGATCGAGAAAGCGTGAAAGATCGGGCCCAGGGCCAGATAACCGATCTTGCGTGCCCCGCTCTCCAAACCAGCACCCTGCATGGCCCACAAGGCGTGATATGCGCTGGGCACCCCGCAGGCCTGGCGCACGTCGGGCATCAGCTGCAACGCGGCCTGCTCGCGAGCTTCCAACTGCGGCAGCAGGACTTCGGGCAGGTTCACCAGATGGCGCGCGTGCAGGCCCAGGCGTGCCGGGCCCTGGAAGTCCGCCTCGGGGTTGTCGCCCATGTGCAGGACTTGATGGGGCGCCAGCTTCTCCCGGCGCAACACCGGCACGAACAGGCCCTGCGACTTGTTCCGCCCGTGGTCGCTCGAACAATGGACCCGGTCGATCAGACGGAAGTCTTCGCCCATGACTGCTTGCAGCAGCGTGCTGAGCTGGCGCGCCGAATAGTAGATGTCACTGACGATGAAGACCCGCAGGCCGCGCGCGCGCGCGCGTCGAATGAGGTCCAGCACGGGGAAATAGATAAAGCCATGGGCCGCCTCGGCAGCCAACTCTGCCGCCACCCAGCTCGAGACATCGGCCGTGTCGCCAGTGCTCAGCAGGGTCCGGTAGATGTCCTCGATCGAGATTTCGGTCGTGCCGCTGGTCAGGAAGCGGCGCTTGCGAGCCCCCTCCTCGGCCCGGGCGCGCAGTTGAGCGGTGATGCCCGCCGCGGCCCACAGCGGTGTGCCCTGCAGGTTGAAGAAGACGTCCGTCGGGCGAACGACCTTGCGCCAGAACAAGGTGTCGAAGCAATCCAGAGACAGCGCCTTGACGCCTGCGGGCAGGTTGTCGATCAGGCCGAGAAGCTCGGGCGCCGTGATCGTGGTCGGGGTGATGGAGGCGGTGGTGGACATGCAGAGGTTGGTGCGAGGGTTTGCGGGCATGGACCCGATTGGGCACTGGGCGACCGGCTCCTCGCGTCAAGCTGACGCTCGAATAAACGCATATGCGTTATTTTGTCACCTTACATTTATTACAAGGTAGACGTCATATTTGTCAAAGCAACCAGAGGGCGGGAGATGGCGCAGGTGGGCAGACCTGAGCGCCTGACGCGCGGCACGCCCGAAGATCGACCAGCAGGCTCTGCATGTGGTCGATGGCGGCGGATGTGCGCAGGGTTCGCGCTGCAGCCAACTGGCGAATGGGCTCGCCGTTGTGGCTTAGATGTCGCAGGCCGCCTGGTCCCAGGCATCGCGCGAGATCTGGGCAGCCTCATCAAATGACTGAGGGCCGGCCGTGTAACGGCCAGCCCTCAGCGATTCAACTCAGAACGATTACTTCAGCAGCGACAGCACCGCGTTTGGCATCTGGTTGGCTTGCGACAGCATCGCTGTGGCAGCCTGCGACAACACCTGGGTCTTCGACAACGTGGCAGTTTCAGCCGCGTAGTCGGTGTCGGTGATGCGGCTCTTGGACGCGGACAGAGCTTCCGACTGGCTCTGCAGGTTAGCGATGTTGTGGTCCAGGCGGTTGTTCATCGAGCCCAGGTCGGACCGGAATCCGGCGATGGTGTCGATGGCCGTGTCGACGGCCGTGCCCAGTGCGGACATGTTGACCGCGGTGGAGCTGGTAGCCAGGTTGGTGATGGCCGTGCCCAAGGCGGACAGCCCGCCGGTTGTTGACACGTCCTGCATCAGACTGCTGATGTCGAGGGTGTCGGTTTGGGCCACGCCAACCTGGAAGGTGCCAGAGGCGGAACCAGCGGTGGAGATGGAACCGTCGAGCAAGGTCGCGCCGTTGAAGGTGGTGCGGCTGGAAATCTTGTTGATTTCGTCGCCCAGGGCGGTGACTTCGTTCGAGATGTAGCCGCGCTGCGTGTCGTTCAGCGAGGCGTTGTTGCCCTGCGTGGCCAGTTCACGCATGCGCTGCAGCATCGACGAGACTTCCTGCATGCCGCCTTCAGCGGTCTGCACCATCGAGATGGCGTCGCCGGCGTTGCGCGCAGCAACGTTGTTGCTGGTGATCTGCGCTTGCAGCCTTTGCGAGATGCCCAGGCCGGCGGCGTCGTCCTTGGCGCTGTTGATACGCATGCCAGAGGACAAGCGCTGGACCGAGGTGGCCAGGGCGCTTTGGGCGCCGGAGAGGTTGCCTTGGGCAATGACCGAGGCGTTGTTGGTTGTAATAACTGATGCCATTTTTAGCTCCTGAGGGATGGGTTGGCCGCAGGCACCTGACATTCAAGCACCTACTGACTTCATTGACGGCGTGTGTGCGCAAGTCGTTTAGCGCGTTCGCATAGATTCTTCGACATGGCGCCCACATGACGCGACCGGAAGCCCGGCGTCAGTTGCCCTGGGGCGCCGGTGATTGCCAACGCTCAATGAACTGCGAGAAGCGCTGATCCAGATCGGCAGGTGGGTAGGCGGTGAGCGGGCCGAGGAGATCGGCCGCTCGCTGGGCCGAGTCGATCCGCGCCGCCTCATCGTCGATGCTTAGCAGGACGTGATCGAGCAGGAACGCGAGGCGCCGATCGATGATGAGGCGACGTGCCGGCCAGGCGTCAGCATCCTCGATGCTAGCGAGAAAGGCCTCGGTCGAGGCGTGGTCTGCCCGCTGGGGCGGGCCACTGGCCAGGGACAGCGGGCCTCTGCTCAACAGGCCGAACGGCTTGCCGGCCAGCGCCGCATCGAACTGCACGGTAGACAGTGTGAAAAGCATGCAGTCGGCGCACTCGATGAGCGTATCCACCGACGCCGTGACGCGAAGCACATTTGGCAGCTGCGGCAGCACGAGCGCAGCGCCGGCCGCGTCGTTGAACGGATGCTCCTGCACAAGCAGCCACTTGCCCTGCCGCGCCAGCGCATGGGCCAGGTTGTCGACATCAGCTTGCAGGCGTTCACGCGAGGTGCTGTGATTGGCACGTATGCGGCCACGGGGCAGTGCGTTGAGATGCGGCTCGCCGTGCGTCATCAGCACGAAGACCCGCACATCGGTCGGAATGTGGTGGCGGGCCCGGAATTCCTCCCGCGGACAGAATTCAGGCGAGGCATACCGCGAACGGCAGCTGTTTTCTGTCAGGCGCCTGGCCTGCGCCGCAAACGCTTGCTCGTCATGGCGATGGGCTTCGGCCAGACGCTTGAGCGGCAGGCTGAGATTGAGCTCGCTCAGGAAGTTGTTCTCGCAGAGGTCGAGCATCAGCGTGCCGCGGATCCACCCCCGTTCGGCCATCCAGCACGGGATGTCGCGCTGACGCGCCAGCTGGCGCAAAAGCCGCGACGCCGGATTCATGCTCTGCCAGCCGATCACCCCAGACGGCTCGAACGTGTCGAGCAGATCCTGGAACAAGGCACAGGCCGACTGCGCCGCCGTCATGGCTTCATCCGGTGGGCAACCGAACCAAGCCCCGATTTCATCGATCAACTCAGTATCGGGTGTGCCGGCCAGGGTGCCGGCGTCGACCGGGAACTCTGTCAGAAGGTACGGGATGCTGACCACCGGAAGCTCGGGGTCTGTGAGCGGCACGGTGGAGACCAGCACCAGTGTCTGGCCGTGGGCCCGCAGCGCCCGCGCCAAGGCAGACCAGAACATCCCGATCGCAGGCTCCACCCAGGCGGGAACGCAATGAAATGCGAGAACGAAGCCCTCGGAGGAATCACGGCTCATCGAGAGATTTCGTGGGTGCGTGACCCCGACGGATGAAGCAATCCGGCCCCCTTGGACAACGCGATACAGGGCGCAGCCTGCGCCAAGGGGTTCGGAAGGTCAGATTGCACGAAACAAAATGAAACTGTAATGATTTATTGATAATATAAATTCTATACTTTGTTTACACGTTTTTAGACTCCGAATTCTTCGCTCCGGGAACGACAACCGCACGTTATGGCTGCTTCCCCTTTCGGCAATCTGCGCCTGAGCGCTCCGAGCACCACGGCCGTTGCGCCCATCCTGGTGATGGCCGTCCTGGGCATGATGCTGCTGCCCTTGCCGCCGTTGGCACTGGATGCCTTGTTCACGTTCAACATCGGCGTGTCGATGCTGGTGCTGTTGCTGGCGATGAACATGCGCAGCTTCAAGGACTTCGTGGCCTTCCCGTCGGTGCTGCTGCTGACCACGCTGTTGCGGCTGTCGCTGAACGTGGCCTCGACGCGGGTGGTGCTGATGGACGGCCACACCGGCACGGACGCTGCCGGCCATGTGATCGAAGCCTTTGCCGAGGTCCTGATCGGCGGCAACTTCGCCGTGGGCCTGGTCGTCTTCGTGATCCTCACGGTGATCAACTTCGTCGTGATCACCAAGGGCGCGGGTCGGGTGGCAGAAGTGGCCGCGCGCTTTGCGCTGGACGCCATGCCGGGCAAGCAGATGGCCATCGATGCCGACCTGAACACCGGCGCCATCCGCGAGGAAGAAGCGCGCAAGCGGCGATCCGAGGTGGCCCAGGAGGCCGACTTCTTCGGCTCGATGGACGGTGCCTCGAAGTTCGTGCGCGGCGACGCCATCGTCGGCATCCTGATCCTTCTGATCAACCTGCTGGCCGGCGTGGCTGTGGGCACATTGCAGCACGGACTGGGCTTCAGCGAAGCGCTTCAGACCTATTCCACGCTGGCCGTGGGCGACGGGCTGGTGGCACAGGTGCCGGCACTGATCATCTCTACCGCGGCCGGTATCGTCGTCACGCGTGTCAGCACCGACGACGACTTTTCCGCCCAGCTCGGCCAGCAGTTGGCCTCCGGAGGCGGGTCGTTCTACATGGTCGGGGCGATCCTGGCTCTGCTGGGGCTGATCCCGGGCATGCCCCATCTGGCGTTCCTGACCTTCGCGGGGCTGTTTGGTGGTGTCGGCTGGGCCATCACGCGGCGCCAGACCCGCACAACACAGGCCGCCAAGCTGGCTGCCACCCAGCCAGCCCGCAGCGGCGAGGTGAACTGGGCCGATGTGCCACTCATCGAGCCACTGTGCCTGGAGCTGCCCTACCGTCTGATCTCCCTGGTGGACGCTGGCGACGACAGCGACCTGATCAAGCGCATTCGGGCGATCCGCAAGAAGTTCGTTGGCGAGGTGGGCTTCCTGATCCCGTCAGTGCACATCCGGGACAACCTGCAGCTGCCGCCCGAGGTCTACCGCTTCATGCTTTATGGGGCCGAGATCGCACGCGGTCAGGTGCTGCCCGACCGGCTGCTGGCCATCGACCCGCCGGGCGACCATACTGCCATCGAGGGCGTGTCCGTGCGTGACCCCAGCTACGGCATGCCAGCCACCTGGATCACCAGAGACAGGCGCTCGGCAGCGCTGGCCGCA
Organism: Rubrivivax sp.; assembly: GCA_027490215.1. Taxonomy (GTDB): domain Bacteria; phylum Pseudomonadota; class Gammaproteobacteria; order Burkholderiales; family Burkholderiaceae_C; genus PBB1. Next base: position 7,486 of record JAIXYO010000058.1, on the reverse strand, counting down.
GGCTACACGGTGGTCGAGCCACCGGTGGTGATCACCACCCACCTCGACCAGCTGATCGCCCAGTACGCCCACGAGTTGCTCGGGCGCCAGGAAACCCACGAGCTCATCGAGCACTTCAAGACGCGTTTCCCGAAGCTGGTCGAGGAAACGATACCGAAGCTGGTGCAGCCGGCACAGCTGCAGAGCGTTTTGCGCCTGCTCCTGGAAGAAGGCGTGACGGTGCGCGACCTGCGCACCATCCTCGAGGTCTGCGCCGACCGATTGGTTGGCAGCAGCAAGCCGGTGGACGTGGTCGCGCCGCTGCGCATGGCACTGCGCCGGCAGATCGTTCAGGATGTGTTTGGCGAAGTCACCGCCTACCGTGTCGCCGGCCTGCACCCTGACTTCGAGCGCCTGATCGAACAGGCCATCGGCAACGAAGCGGTGGCGCCCGACGGCGCGGTGGAGCCGAACCTCGCACGCCGATTCATCGAGGAATCTGCGGCCGCCTTCGACGAACTGGAGGCCCTGGGTCAAGCACCGGTGCTCGTGTGCGGCCAGCACGCACGGCTGACGCTGGCCCGACTGGCCCACCGGGTGCGACCACAGGCCGTCGTGCTGGCCATGTCGGAGCTGCCGTCCAGTGCCAGCATCGATTTCCAGCGCGTGATCTGCCAGCGCCAGTAAGCCGCCGACGGCCACCCCGAACCTGACAGGATGAAGATGAGCGTCAAACGATATTTCGCCACCAACCCCAAGGACGCACTGCGCAGGATCAAGGCCGAACTCGGCGGTGATGCCGTGGTGCTGTCCAGCAGCGAGGTCGACGACGGCATCGAGTTCATGGCCATTGCCGCCAAGGACCTGGTCTCGATGACGACGGCGGCGCCAGCCACACCCGCTTCCCCGGGTCCGCTGGCGTCTGCCACACTGCCCATACGGGCACTGGGGGCTGCCATGAATCCGCCGTCTGCCGCCAGCGCCTACAACGTGCAGATGCCTACGCTGCTGCGCAGTGCAGAGCCGGCGCCCCAGCCGGAACAGCCACGCGAACGGCAGCGGATTTCGCTGCAATCGCGGTCGCTGGCGATGGAAGTGGCGCAGGCGCGCGCGGCCCGGGGACAGGCGACCATCTCGCAAGCCACGGCAGGCGCTGCAGCTGCGCCCCCCCTGATCCGGCCCGGCAGCCCCGCCGAATCGGGTGACAAAGATGCAGCGTCGAATCCCAGCCTCAACGACCTGACCAGCCAGATGGCCGAGGTCAAGCAGATGCTGTCCGGGCATCTGGCTACCAACTACTGGAGCGTGCTGCAGCAGCGCGCCCCGGCCCGCGCCCAGTTGACACATCGTCTGGTCAACGCGGGGCTTTCGTCTGTCGTGGTGTCGCGGATGCTGACAGAGCTGCCAGACACGGACGACTTCGACGCACTACTGAAAGCGGCCCAACTCTGGGTGCAGGCCCAGTTGAAGGTGATCGACGCCTTCGAGATGTTCGACCGCGGCGGTGTGTATGCCTTCATCGGCCCGACCGGGGTGGGTAAGACCACCACCTTGGCCAAGATCGCCGCCCGCTGCGTGATGCGCTATGGCCGGCGTCAGGTGGCGCTGTTGACCACCGACACCTACCGGGTCGGCGCCCAGGAGCAGCTGCGCCTGTTTGCCCGCATCCTCGGCCTGCCGGTGGTGGCACTGCGCGACAGCGAGGACATGGAGAGCAAGCTGGCGGAACTGTCATCGCGCAAGATCGTGCTGCTCGACACCGCCGGGGTCAGCCAGCGCGACACCATGATGGTCGAACAGCTGGACATGATCCGCAGGGGCTGCGGCAATGTGCACCGCGTACTGGTGATGAGCGCTACGACCTCGACGCGGACCATGGATGACGTCGTTGCGTCCCACAAGACGGCACTGAACGGTCAGGGGCTGAACTCGACCATCGTGACCAAGATCGACGAGGGCATGAGCCTGGCACCGGCCATCGACTGCGTACTGCGCCACGACCTTCCGTTGTTGTTCCTGTCGAACGGACAGCGCGTGCCTGAGGACCTGTTTGCCGCTGATGCAGCCTATGTGTCCCATCGCACGATCTACCCGCGGGGTGGCGACGCAACCGGGGCGGACGAGGCGCACATGCCCGCCATGCTTGTCGACGACCTGGGCAACTGGGGAGCCGCTGGAACCGACGCATGAACACACCGCAAGACTCGCGGGTCGCTGTCGGCGACCATGACACCGATTCATCGGCGCACAACGCCCACGCTGCCACCGCAGCCCGACATGAAGTCGGCTCGACCGACCAGGCGAAGGGCCTGCGGGCGATGTTCGGCGACGGCGTGCCGCAGCTGTACTGCCTGGCCAGCGCACTGCCGCCCGATGCCACCGTCACGCTGGGTCTTGGCACGGCGCACGCATTGCGTCATCGCGGCCACCTGACACTGCTGGTCGACGAGGTACCGCTGGTAGAACGGCAGACGAGCAAGGGCTTCGCCTTCCCGGTTCGTTTCGATCTGGGTCAGGTCTTCAGTGGCAGCATCGGTTTGAACCGGGTGCTGCGCAAGGTCAGCGACAAGCTCTGGTTCGCCACCGGCGTCAAGGTCGCCGCCGCTGTAGCGGCCAAGCGCACGCGCAGCCTGTCGCTTTTGGACATGCTGCAGCGCAGCGGTCTCGATTTCGAGTTCGTCATCATTGCCAGCTGCGAACCCTTCGGTACCAACATGCCGTGCTACGGCGACGACGTGCAGCGCATCGTCGTCGCGGCGCCGGACGACGCATCACTGACGCGCGCCTTGTCCCATCTGCGTGAACTGTCGGTTCTGGTGGGCGGCGACGCGGTGCCGGTGCTGATCGTCGGCGGCAGCGAGGCCGAGGGTCACCAGGCTTTCGAACGCCTGGCGCAGCAATCACAGCAATTGCTGGAACAGCCGCTGCGTTCTCTGGGCTGGGTGCCCTCAGCCAGCGCCACCCGTTTCGGCAAGGGCAGTGACCAGGATCTGGTGCTGCCCATCACTCTTTATCAGTCGCTGGTGAGTCACATGACCACCTGGGGCTGACCCGAGATGACGCTGCTTCGCCAACGACGGGTCGAAGCCTACTCGGCTGGTTCGATGGATGCCATCGTGCGCGAGCACGCGCCCTTGGTGCGCCGCATCGCCGGCCAGATCAAGTCGAAACTACCGACATCGATCGAGCTGGACGATCTGGTGCAAGAAGGCATGCTGGGCCTGATGGATGCGGCCTCGCGCTGGCAACTGCAGGACAGCGGTGCGCCGTTCGGGGTCTATGCCCGCATGCGCGTGCGCGGTGCGATCTACGACTGGCTGCGCGGCAACGACTTGCTACCACGCCACCAGCGCGACAAGCTGCGCAGTGCGCAGGATGCGGTGACTGCGCTGGAACACACACTCGGCCGCGTGCCGGAGGATGCAGAAGTCGCGGAACAACTGGGCTTGCCGATCGAGGAGTACCGTGCAGTGCTGGAAGGTGCCGTCGCCATCAATGTCGTCGACGAGCTGCCGGAATCGGCCGAGCCGCCCACCGACGAGCGAAGCGACCCCCTGGAGCAGGCCGCGCTGCGTCAGACGATGCAGCGCCTGCAGCCGCTGCTGGCCCAGTTGCCGGTGAAGGAACAGCAAGTCCTGGCGCTGCACTACACCGAGCACCTGAGCTACCGGGAGATAGCCTTCGTGATGGACTTGACGGCAGGTCGCATCAGCCAGTTGCACACCCAGGCCATGTTCCGTCTGCGAGGTGGACTGGCCGGCCAGGGCGCGGGCGAGAAGAAATCAGGCGCGGTGTGAAACCCGTGCTTCCTGGCCACTGAGGTCGGCGCCGGGACCGTAGGTACCCGCGTCGGAGCTGGCCGCCCTGAAGGCGTTCATGGCGGCAACCCGGTTCATGGCGTGGCGGATCAGATCACCGTTGACGCGGTTGTCCTCGGCAGCCTGCTGGAGCACCGCACGCACGGAGTCGCAATCCGGTCCGGGCAGTAGTGCGATGGCTTGCTGCAACGTGGCGACACCGCCCGGCCAGGCGTTCAAGGCCTCGAATCGACTTTCCAGCTCGGCATGCACCGCGCCGAGTTGATCCAGGGCACCAGCGGCGAGCACCTCTCGCTGGCGAGCGAGCGCTTGAGCGAGAGGCAGCAGGATTTTCATCATGGGGCTGTCGTCAAGCACGGCGTTCTCCAGCGGATTGGGTCAGCGTGGCGAACCGGGGCCACGGCCTATGGCCATGACCGCGTTTTCGACCAGCGAACGCGAAAGGCTGCCGTAATCGATCTCGAAATCACCGGATTGGATCCGCTGCTTCAGCGCGTTCAGCAGTTCCTGATCGGCCATCTCACCTTCGGCCTGCTTGGCGGCAGCGGCCACCAGAACCCCGGCGGCAACCTCCGGCGTGCGCACACTGAGCACCGCCGCCGGTGCAAGCGTCGGTAGGTTCGCAGGGGTGGCTAACGCATCGCTCCGATTGACGACCGTTGTCGGCGCATTGGCCGGCACATTGGTTGGCAACGAACCCGGCTGCATTGACTTGATATCCATCGTCTCACCCCTCGATTCAAAAGATTCCAGATCGGTCTGACCTGTCACACCAACGCCCCGATGGCGCCTTCATAGCGCAATGTCCACCAGGCCGACCCGCACCACCACTGCATTCAACGACCGTCCGTCGCCCAGCTTGACCCGGATGTTCTCGCCAACGGCTCCGGCTTGCTGGGCCACACCGTCGGCAGAGATCTCGAAAGCCTTGCCGCGAACCCGAACCGTCAACCTATCGCCTGCTCTGATGACGGTCAGCACGCGCAAAGCGTTTAGCGCGATGGTGGCATTCTCTCGCAGCGGGCGCGATGTTTCGCGGCCCAGTACCTGCGACAGCTCGGTGGCGGCCCCGGTCGGTTCAGCCGCGAGATCGGCCTCGACCAGGCGCACGTCGTCCTCGCTGAGGCGCACGCCGGCATTCAGCGGGCGGGCACTGCGCACCACCTGGGCCATGCCACGCACACGCACCGTCAGCGTGCCACGCCAGGCCGGCCGCTCACAGGCCAGCGCCAGACTCATCGGACCCAGCCAGTGCTGTCGGCTGGGCCCGGTGATGCTGGGACGCTGCAGGCAGGCCGGCGGCATCACCTCGTCAGGCAGCACATCCACCACCACGCGGTAGGCGACGCGACCGGTCTGGCCCTCGACATGCTGCGTGATCAGCGAAAGCCAGCTCACGCCCGACGCTTCGGCGGCGAGCCCAGGCAAGGGCAGGCCCGGCAGCAACCCCAGCAACACGAAAGCGATGCGGCAGGCCTTCATCGGGGCATGCCTTCGTTCGGGCCGGCGCTGCGACCCTCGGACACAGGCACCAGCAGGGGCATCAGACGGCCAGCCGCGTCAGTGGCCAACGCCCGCCAGCCCAGCGGCTGGGGCCACGCGGCAGGCTCTGGCAGCAGGTGACGCCATACCGGTGTCGGGGAGGCATCATCGCCTCGCCCCGGGCTCATTGGCAACAGGATGTCGCGGGTGCCCACCCTCAAGAGCAGGCCGGCTGGCAGCCTGCGCTCGGGATCGGGGATGGTGTCGTTGTCAATGCTTGCGGTCTGCAGTGCGTACACCGCCGCCCAGCCCTCGGGCTGCTGCACTGGCAGCGCCATCGGGCGCCAGTAGTCCAGGGGAACGCGAATGACGATGCCGTCATCGCGGACATCCACACGGCCGCCGACCTGTCCGAGTCGGTCGCCAGCGGCAATGCACAGCGGGTCGTCAATCGACACGCCGTCCAGGTCGATGCGCACCGCCTGCGCGCCGCTGCTGGCGTCGCGCACGACTGCCGAAGGCAGCATCGCGACCGCCCGCTCCACCTCAGCCCAGACTTCGGTGGTCACCGACACCTCCCGCCGCATGCTGTGGTGGTTGAGCTTGATCACCGAGCGCCGGGACTGCACCAGCAGTTCACTCACGACTCGCTCGATGGCCGGCCGCGCGGCCAACGGCGTACATGCTTGGCTGGCGTGCAACTGGCGCGCCTGTTCGAGGCAGGCGCGCTGAAACTCCTCTGCTTCCGCCCGCATCTTCGAGGCCATGACCTCGGCACTGGCGTCATCCATGGGAACGACAACCGATGCCTCAGGAGGCGACGAATCAGCTGTTGGCTGACCTTCGGATGCCGGACCTGTCGTCGATTCCTGCAGCGACGGCAGCCATCGGCGCCAAGGCCGCAGATCACGCCGGTCGGATACCGGAGCTGTCGTCGATTCCTGCGGCGACGAACCGTGCGGTGGGCCCGCCAGAACCGACAACCACGATTCGGTAAAGGCCGTGTCGTCTTGCACGGCACGGGCATGCCGCAGGTTTTCGAGCACCGTTTGCAGGCGCTGGGTGAGTCGATCGAAATGGTCGGGCGACACGGCAAACGGGGCCTGGGGGTCGGCGCTCTCGAAGCGCCCGGCCAGCGCATGAACGCAGTGAGAGTAGCCCGGCAGATCGATGGTGCGCAGCAGGTCACCAAGCTCTTTGGCGGCCCAGCGCGTGCGCAGCCGGGCCGGACCGCTGGCCTGGGCATCTCTGCGCTTCAATGTCGACACCAGCTCGTCGGCATCCAGCAGGAAAAGCTCGGAACGCTCCATCGCTGCTGCGGGCTCAGCCGGCCTGAGAAATAGCAACGGTCGAATGCACGTCATCGTGCAGGACCGCCAGTTGCCAGGACAGATGGCCGAGCTCGGTGTGCAGTCGAATCAGCTCTTGACGCCTGACGACAGCGGTGCTGTCGGCCATGACCCCTTCGCTGGCTTGCAGTTCTTGCAGTCGCTGCACCGCGTCGAGGATCGCCTGAAGCTGCTGATCGAGCCGGCCAAACTCGGTTACGCGGTCATGGATCGCCATTCCCGCCAGCAGGGACAGCCCAGTGTTGACCGTCGCCTCCCGCGCAGCACGCAACTCGCCTGCGAGCGCGACCAGGGCCGTCACAGCCTCGTCATGCGTGACATGGGCGCCGTCGGCGCCATCGATCAGCGCAAGCGACTGCGCCTCCAGCCTGCCGCTGAACTCGAGCGCTTGGCCCAGATTCAAGCCGATCTCCACCCACAGACCATACGGCGGCTCGGTCAGAGTCGGGACCACGGCGACCGACGGTGCCACCGCATCCGCATCGATCACCTCCACCTTGTGCACGATGGGTGGCTCCGCCGACGTCGACGTCACGCCGACCCGTCGGGCTCCTACGCGCCAGCACAGCAAGGCGAGGAACGCGGCCAGGGCACCGCCCCCGGCAAGGCGCCGAGGCCACGCCGTGCCTACCGCCGATGGCGGTCGCAGATTCGGGTTGTCCAGCCGCCGCAGCACCTCGCCGCGCAGGGTGCGGAACTGATCAGCCAGCAGCAACGCCTTTTTCAGGCGCGGCGCACTTGTATCGGCTGCCAGCCCGGGAACCAGGGCGAGGCCGACCTCATTGCCCCTGGCCATGTGTTCGTCGAGCAGCAGGCGCAGTTGCGACATGTCGGTCAGGCTGGCATCGCAGCCGCACG
>JAIXYO010000033.1 GCA_027490215.1 Rubrivivax sp. | reverse complement strand
GACAACGTGAGCATCACGGTCAAGCTGATCAACCCGATCGCGATGGAAGAAGGCCTGCGCTTTGCCATCCGTGAAGGCGGCAGAACCGTCGGCGCCGGCGTCGTGGCCAAGATCATCGAATAAGGAGCGGACATGTCCAAGCAAAAGATCCGCATTCGCCTGAAGGCGTTTGACTACAAGTTGATCGACCAATCAGCGCTCGAGATCGTCGATACCGCCAAGCGCACCGGCGCGATCGTCAAGGGTCCGGTGCCCTTGCCGACGCGCATGCAACGGTTCGACATCCTGCGTTCGCCGCACGTCAACAAAAGCTCCCGCGACCAGTTCGAAATCCGCACCCATCAGCGCCTGATGGACATTGTCGACCCGACCGACAAGACCGTGGACGCGCTGATGAAGCTCGACCTGCCGGCTGGCGTGGACGTCGAAATCAAGCTGCAGTAAGTTCTGTAGCGAGATAGTGGTTGCATAGCGTTTCACGACTGCTATACTCGCAGGCTTTTCTGGGCGCGCCACTTCGGTGGCGGCCCCATCAAATCAGCCCGGCCAATCGATGTCGGGTGTGTGCAACAAAGGTCTCGCTCTGCGGGGCCGGAGAACCATCATGAGTCTAAGCAATCGCCTCGGATTGCTGGGCCGCAAGGTGGGCATGATGCGCATTTTCACGGACGACGGCGATGCCGTTCCCGTGACGGTGCTCGACGTGTCCAACAACCGCGTGGCGCAGATCAAGACCGCAGAGACAGACGGCTACAGCGCGATCCAGGTCGCGTTCGGTACGCGCAAGGCGTCCCGCGTCAACAAGCCGCTGGCTGGGCACCTCGCGAAAGCTGGTGTCGAAGCGGGTGAAATCCTCAAGGAGTTCCGCGTCGCAGCGGACGTTGCCGCCGGCTACAAGCCTGGTTCGCAAGTCGCTGTGTCGGGCGTTTTCGCCGTCGGTCAGAAGGTTGACGTGCAAGGTACGTCGATCGGCAAGGGCTTCACCGGCACCATCAAGCGTCACAACTTCAGCTCGCAGCGCGCATCGCACGGTAACAGTCGTTCGCACAATGTGCCGGGCTCGATCTCGATGGCGCAGGATCCTGGCCGCGTGTTCCCGGGCAAGAAGATGTCCGGTCACCGCGGTGACGTGACCAAGACCACCCAGAACCTCGACATCATCCGCATTGACGAAGCGCGTCAGTTGTTGCTGGTGCGTGGTGCGGTGCCGGGCTCGAAGAACGGCCACATCGTTGTTTCGCCCGCCATCAAGGTGAAGGTGAAGAACGCCGCCAAGACAGGAGCCAACTGATGCAGCTCGAGCTCCTCAATGCACAGGGCGAGGCCACGTCGAAGGTCGACGCGCCTGACACCTTGTTCGCACGCGATTACAACGAAGCGCTGGTGCACCAGATCGTCGTGGCCTTCCAGGCCAACGCACGACAAGGTACGCGCGCTCAGCTGGACCGCGCAGAAGTCCGGCACACGACCAAGAAGCCATGGCGTCAAAAAGGCACGGGCCGCGCTCGCGCCGGTATGTCGTCCTCGCCACTCTGGCGCGGCGGCGGTCGGATCTTCCCGAACAGTCCTGACGAGAATTTCACCCAGAAGGTCAATAAGAAGATGTATCGCGCCGGCATGGCCGCGATCTTTTCTCAACTGGCCCGTGAAGGTCGCCTCGCAGTGATCGATTCGATCGAAGTCGATTCGCCGAAGACGAAGCTGTTCGCTGCCAAGCTGAAGGCGATGGGATTGGACTCGGTGCTGGTGATTTCCGACCAGGTCGATGACAACCTGCTGCTGGCCTCGCGCAACCTGCGCAATGTGCTGGTGGTCGAGCCGCGTCACGCCGATCCGCTGTCGCTGGTGTACTACAAAAAAGTGCTGGTCACCAAGGCTGCTATCGAGCAACTCAAGGAGATGCTGGCATGAGCACCGCTGTCAAACATGCTGAAAACCGCCTGGCGCAAATCCTGATCGCGCCGATCGTCAGCGAAAAAGCCACGATGGCCTCGGAAAAGCACAACCAAGTGCTGTTCAAGGTGCTGCGCGATGCGACCAAGCCTGAGATCAAGGCGGCGGTCGAGCTGATGTTCAAGGTCGAAGTCGAGTCCGTTCAAACGGTGCTGCAAAAGGGCAAGGTCAAGAAGTTCGGTCGTTCGATCGGCCGCCGTGACCATGTCAAGAAGGCGTACGTGTCGTTGAAGGCCGGACAAGAGCTCAACATCTCCGGGGAGGCCGCGTAATGGCCGTCGTCAAAGTCAAACCGACATCGCCAGGCCGCCGTGCCGTGGTGAAGGTGGTGCATGCGCACCTCCACAAGGGCAAGCCCGAAGCGTCGCTGCTGGAGCCGCAATTCCAGCACGCTGGTCGCAATAACAACGGCCACATCACGATTCGTCACAAGGGCGGCGGCCACAAGCACCACTACCGTGTGGTCGACTTCGTTCGCAGCAAGGACGGCATCCCCGCGAAAGTCGAGCGCATCGAATACGACCCTAACCGCACCGCGCACATTGCGCTGGTTTGCTACGCCGATGGCGAGCGCCGCTATGTGATCGCGCCTCGCGGCCTGGAAGTGGGTCAGACGCTGTTGAGTGGTGCCGAGGCGCCAATCAAGGCGGGCAACACGCTGCCGATCCGCAACATCCCGGTCGGCTCGGTGATCCACTGCATCGAAATGCTGCCCGGCAAGGGCGCGCAGATCGCTCGCTCGGCTGGCACCTCTTGCACGCTGCTGGCGCGTGAAGGCACTTACGCGCAGGTCCGCTTGCGTTCGGGTGAAGTTCGCCGCATCCACATCGACTGCCGCGCCACCATTGGCGAGGTCTCCAACGAAGAGCACAGCCTGCGCCAGTACGGCAAGGCCGGCGCGATCCGCTGGAGGGGCATCCGCCCGACGGTCCGCGGCGTGGCCATGAACCCGGTCGATCACCCCCACGGTGGCGGTGAAGGTCGCACAGGCGAAGGTCAGGTGCCGGTGTCGCCTTGGAACACGATGACCAAGGGCTACCGCACTCGCAACAACAAGCGCACGCAGACGTTCATCGTCTCGCGTCGCAAGAAGTAAAGGGGCCGCCAGATGACCCGTTCGCTGAAAAAAGGCCCGTTCGTCGACCATCACTTGATGGCCAAAGTCGACAAAGCGGTTGCCATCAAGGACAAGAAGCCCATCAAGACCTGGTCGCGTCGCTCGACGATACTGCCGGACTTCATCGGGCTGACGATCGCCGTGCACAACGGCAAGCAGCACATCCCTGTCTACGTGACCGATCAGATGGTTGGCCACAAGTTGGGCGAATTTGCGTTGACGCGCACGTTCAAGGGACACCCGGCCGACAAGAAGGCCGCAAGGAAATAAGGAACCACGATGGAAACCCGTTCAATCGTTCGTGGCGTTCGACTGTCTGCCGACAAGGGGCGCCTGGTCGCCGATCTGGTCCGCGGCCGTCCCGTTGACCAAGCCCTCAACATCCTCACTTTCACGCCAAAGAAGGCGGCCGGAATCATCAAGAAGGCGTTGGAATCTGCCATCGCGAATGCCGAGCATAACGATGGTGCCGACATTGACGAACTCAAGGTCAAGACGATCTATGTCGAGCAGGGCTCAATCCTGAAGCGCTTTTCTGCACGCGCCAAGGGCCGGGGCAACAGCATCTGCAAGCCGACCGCTCACATCTACATCACTGTCGGCAACTAAAGGCACGATCATGGGACAAAAGATTCACCCGATCGGCTTTCGACTGCCGGTCACGCGCAACTGGGCCTCGCGCTGGTACGCCAACAATCAGAACTTCGCCACGATGCTGGCTGAAGACCTGAAGGTTCGCGAGTACCTGAAGGGCCGACTGAAGAACGCAGCGGTGTCGCGCGTGCTCATCGAGCGTCCCGCGAAGAACGCACGCATCACGATCTACTCCGCCCGTCCGGGTGTGGTGATCGGAAAGAAGGGCGAGGACATCGAAAGCCTGAAGGCCGAATTGACCCGTCGCTTGGGCGTGCCGGTCGCGGTCAATATCGAGGAAGTGCGCAAGCCCGAAATCGACGCGCAGCTGATTGCCGACAGCATCACGCAGCAGCTTGAAAAGCGCATCATGTTCCGTCGCGCAATGAAGCGTGCGATGCAGAACGCCATGCGTCTCGGCGCCCAGGGCATCAAGTTGATGTCATCGGGTCGTCTGAATGGCATTGAAATCGCGCGCTGCGAGTGGTATCGCGAAGGTCGCGTCCCACTTCATACGCTCAAGGCCGACATCGATTACGGATTCTCGGAAGCGAAGACGACGTACGGAATCATCGGCGTCAAATGCTGGGTCTACCGCGGTGACCGTTTGGGGCACGGCGAGGCTCCAGGCGTCGTCAACAAGCCCGAGGGTGAAGACGACCGCCGTCCACGTCGCAATGCCCGTCCAGGCGCACCGCCGAGCCGTGGCCGCCCGGGTGCGCCAGGTGCTGATCGTGCTCCGCGCGCGGCCGGTCCGGCAGACGTCGCTGCCAGGCCAGCCGAGCCGGGTGACACCATCAAGGCGCCTAGCGTGAAGCGCGTGCGCAAAGCCGTCCCGCCCACGCCGGGTGAGGCCAAAGGAGAATAAGCATGCTGCAACCTGCACGCAGAAAGTATCGCAAGGAACAAAAGGGCCGCAACACCGGTGTTGCTACCCGTGGCGCGAAGGTGTCGTTCGGCGAATATGGTCTGAAAGCCACCGAGCGTGGCCGCCTCACGGCGCGCCAGATCGAAGCTGCCCGTCGTGCGATTTCACGCCACGTGAAGCGCGGTGGCCGCATCTGGATCCGCATCTTCCCGGACAAGCCGATTTCGCAGAAGCCCGCTGAAGTTCGCATGGGTAACGGCAAGGGCAACCCGGAATACTATGTCGCCGAGATTCAGCCGGGCAAGGTGCTCTACGAGATCAATGGCGTGCCTGAGGCGCTGGCCCGCGAAGCGTTCACGCTCGCAGCGGCCAAGTTGCCGCTGAGTTGCACCTTCGTCGCGCGCCAGGTCGGCGCTTGACGACTCACGGAGAACACCCAAGTGAAAGCATCTGAACTCCGCGCGAAAGACATCGCTGGCCTCCAGAAGGAAGTCAGCGATCTGTTGAAAGCCCATTTCGGCCTGCGCATGCAGAAGGCCACGCAGCAATTGGCCAACCACACCCAGCTCGGCAACACGCGTCGCGACATCGCCCGCGCGAAGACCGTGATCGCCCAAAAGCAACGTGAAGCGAAAGGAGCTGCGAAATGACCGAAGCTCAACCCGTCCTCGCCAAGAAAACCGTCCGTACCCTCGTCGGCAAGGTCGTCAGCGACAAGCGCAGCAAGACCATTACCGTGCTGATCGAGCGTCGTACCAAGCATGAGCTGTACGGCAAGATCGTCGCAAAGACGAGCAAGTACCACGCGCACGACGAGAACAACGAGTTCAAGAACGGCGATGTGGTTGAAATCTCCGAAACGCGGCCGATCTCCAAGACCAAGGCTTGGGTTGTTACCAAGTTGCTCCAGAAGGCGCGAGAAGTTTGACGTTGGTTGTCATTTCCTGCTAGACTCATAGGCTTCGTTGGAAAAAAGAGCTGAGGTTCCTCGGTTCGCTTTCCGGCTCCACCCAAAACTGCCCTTGCACAGCTGATCGTGTGGGGGTTACGGGCCCAAGACTGATGGATTGCAAGCGCGCTTTGGCGCTTTGCGGAACATGCAAGTTGGGACATACGAAAAATGATTCAAATGCAATCGCGACTTGATGTCGCAGACAACACCGGTGCCAAGTCCGTCATGTGCATCAAGGTGCTGGGCGGTTCCCGCCGGCGCTATGCCGGTATTGGCGATGTGATCAAGGTCAGCATCAAGGAGGCTGCGCCGCGTGGCCGCGTCAAAAAAGGCGAGGTCTACAGCGCTGTAGTCGTGCGTACTGCCAAGGGCGTTCGACGTCAGGACGGCTCGCTCGTGAAGTTCGACGGCAATGCTGCCGTCTTGCTGAATGCCAAGCTGGAGCCGATCGGCACGCGCATTTTCGGCCCAGTGACGCGTGAACTGCGCACCGAGCGATTCATGAAAATCGTCTCGCTGGCGCCCGAAGTCCTCTGAGCTGCGACAGGAAACAAGCTTATGAACAAGATCCGCAAAGGCGATCAGGTCATCGTGTTGACCGGGCGCGACAAGGGCAAGCGTGGCGTTGTCGCTGCGCGCGTCGATGAGGACCGTGTCACGATCGACGGCGTAAATGTCGTCAAGAAGCACGTCAAGCCTAACCCGATGAAGGGTGTGACTGGTGGCGTGATCGAAAAGACGATGCCGATCCACCAGTCCAATGTGGCGATCTTCAATTCGGCGTCTGGCAAGGCCGACCGCGTCGGGATCAAGTTGCTGGCCGATGGCAAGAAGGTCCGCGTTTACAAGTCCAGCGGCGAAGAAATCAAGGCTTAAAGGTCAGACATGGCTCAACAACAACCCGCTCGCCTGCAGGCCATCTACCGGGACGCAATTGCGCCCGCTCTGGTGGCCAAATTCGGCTACAAGTCCGTGATGGAGGTTCCGCGCCTCACCAAGATCACGCTCAACATGGGCGTGAGCGAGGCGGTCTCGGACAAGAAGGTCATGGAGCATGCTGTCAGCGATTTGACCAAGATCGCCGGTCAGAAGCCTGTCGTCACCAAATCGAAGAAGGCCATTGCCGGTTTCAAGATTCGTGACGGCGTACCAATCGGCTGCATGGTCACCCTGCGCGGCGTCCAGATGTATGAGTTCCTCGACCGCTTCGTCACCATCGCGCTGCCGCGCGTGCGCGACTTCCGCGGCATCTCGGGTCGTTCGTTCGACGGTCGTGGCAACTACAACATCGGCGTGAAAGAGCAGATCATCTTTCCGGAAGTTGAGTATGACAAGGTGGATGCATTGCGTGGGCTGAACATCAGCATCACCACCACCGCCAAGAGTGACGACGAATGCAAGGCATTGCTTGCTGCATTCAAGTTCCCTTTCAAGAACTGAGGCTGACCGTGGCAAAAGTTTCATTGATCCAGCGCGAACTCAAGCGCGAGCAACTCGCCGCGAAGTACGCCAAGAAGTACGCCGAATTCAAGGGCATCGCCAACGACGCCAAGAAGTCCGACGAAGAGCGCTATGCCGCCCGACTCGAATTGCAGAAGTTGCCGCGTAATGCGTACCCGACCCGTCAGCGCAACCGCTGCGCATTGACTGGGCGTCCGCGCGGCACCTTCCGCAAATTTGGCCTGGGCCGCAACAAGATTCGTGAATTGGCCTTCAAGGGCGACATTCCCGGTGTCATCAAGGCGAGCTGGTAAGCGGCGCGTCGATCAGGAGATATTCGTATGAGCATGAGTGATCCTATCGCCGATATGCTGACCCGCATTCGCAACGCCCAGATGGTTGAAAAGCCATCGGTCACGATGCCCTCTTCCAAGCTGAAGATCGCAATCGCCCAGGTGTTGAAGGACGAAGGTTATGTGGACGGTTACGCCGTCGTTGGCGAAACCGACAAGCCACAGCTGCAGATCGCACTGAAGTACTACGCCGGCAAGCCGGTGATTGAACATATCGAACGCGTCAGCCGCCCGGGTCTGCGGATCTACAAGGGCCGCCACGACATTCCGAATGTCAAGAACGGTCTGGGTGTTGCCATCGTGACTACGCCGAAGGGTGTGATGACCGATCGCAAGGCACGCCAGGTTGGCATCGGCGGCGAAGTTCTCTGCTACGTCGCCTAAGAAAGGAATCAGCAAATGTCCAGAGTTGGAAAGATGCCGATCTCCTTGCCGCAGGGCTTGGATTTTTCGGTGACTGCAGATCAGATCAAGGTCAAGGGCCCGCTGGGCACTTTAGTTCGTCCGGCAAGTTCGCTGGTGACGATCAGCAACACCGCTGGCAAGCTGGAGTTCACGCCTGCGAACGACACGACGGCTGCTGACGCGATGTCCGGCACGATGCGCGCCCTGGTGGCAAACATGGTCGGTGGCGTTACCAAGGGCTTTGAAAAGCGGCTGTCGCTGGTGGGCGTGGGCTTCAAGGCGCAGGCCGCGGGCAGCAAGCTCAACCTGCAGATCGGGTTTTCGCACCCCGTCGGCAAAGACATGCCCGAGGGCGTGAAGGTCGAGTGCCCGACGCCAACCGAGATCGTGATCAAGGGGTCTGACCGTCAGGTCGTGGGCCAGATCGCCGCTGAAGTGCGTGCCATTCGCCCACCTGAGCCCTACAAGGGCAAGGGCATCCGGTACGTGGGCGAAAAGATCACGATCAAAGAGACCAAGAAGAAGTAAGGAGCGGATGACATGTTGAACAAGAAAGACCAGCGCACCCGTCGATCGCGGCAAACCCGCGTTCGCATCGCTCGGCAGCGCGTCGCTCGGTTGACTGTTTTCCGCACCAACCTGCACATCTACGCCAACGTCATTTCTGATGACGGCACCAGCGTGCTGGCCAGCGCCTCGACCGTCGAAGCCGAAGTTCGCAAGGAGCTTGGCGCACCGGGCAAGGGCGCCAATGTTGGCGCTGCGGCGTTGATCGGCAAGCGCATCGCCGAGAAGGCCAAGGCTGCTGGCATCGAGAAGGTCGCCTTCGACCGCGCAGGCTTCGCCTATCACGGACGCGTCAAGGCCCTGGCCGAAGCCGCTCGCGAAGCCGGCCTCCAGTTCTAAGCAAGGAATTCGACAATGGCAAAGTTTCAACCCCGCGCGCAGACCGAAGGCAACGACGACGGCCTGAAGGAAAAGATGATCGCGGTCAATCGCGTCACCAAGGTGGTGAAGGGCGGCCGCACGCTGTCGTTCGCGGCACTGACGGTGGTCGGTGACGGTGATGGCCGCATTGGCATGGGCAAGGGCAAGGCCAAGGAAGTGCCGGTCGCCGTGCAGAAGGCCATGGAATCCGCCCGTCGCAACATGGTCAAGGTGTCGCTGAAGAGTGGTTCCATCCACCACAAGGTGGTCGGTGAGCACGGCGCTTCGCATGTCCTGATGGCTCCGGCGCCCGCTGGTACCGGCATCATCGCCGGCGGCCCGATGCGCGCAGTGTTCGAAGTGATGGGCGTTACCGACATCGTCTGCAAGAGCCTCGGCTCGTCGAATCCATACAACCTGGTTCGCGCCACGTTGGACGCTTTGAAGCACACCAGCACCCCGGCCGAAGTGGCTGCCAAGCGCGGCCTGACGGTCGAGCAGATCTTCAACTGAAGCCGGATCGGAGAATCGAAATGGCTGACAAACAAACCGTCAAGATCAAACTGGTTCGCAGCATTGCCGGAACCCGCGAATCCCACCGCGCCACGGTGCGCGGCCTCGGCCTGCGCAAGCTGAACAGCGAGTCCGAGCTGGAAGACACACCAGCCGTGCGCGGCATGATCAACAAGATCTCGTACCTGCTCAAGGTGCTCTGAGATCGACCTGGAAGAGATGACCATGGAACTCAACACCATCAAGCCCGCTGAGGGGTCGAAGCGCCAGCGCCGCCGTGTCGGTCGCGGCATCGGTTCGGGCCTGGGCAAGACCGCCGGGCGTGGCCACAAGGGCCAGAAATCACGTTCCGGTGGCTATCACAAGGTTGGTTTCGAAGGCGGTCAGATGCCTTTGCAGCGTCGTCTGCCGAAACGCGGCTTCAAGTCGGCTTCGCTGAAGTACAACGCCGAGATCACGCTGAGCGACCTGGAAGTCCTCGGTGCGGCCGAAGTTGACCTGCTCGCATTGAAGCAGGCTGGTTTGGTCGCGCAGATTGCCAAGGTTGTCAAGGTCATCAAGACCGGCGAATTGACCAAGGCCGTCGTGCTCAAGGGTGTCGGTGCGACCGCAGGTGCCAAGGCGGCGATCGAGGCCGCTGGCGGCTCGGTGGCCTGAGCTGACGCTTCGCCGTTTATCCTGAAACGCTGAGTCGCGCTCCGTGGCAACCAACGCTAACCAATTGGCCAAGAGCGGCAAATTTGGAGACCTGCGTCGGCGTCTGATCTTCCTGTTGCTGGCCTTGGTGGTCTACCGTATGGGGGCGCACATTCCCGTCCCCGGCATCGATCCGAACCAGTTGGCGCAACTGTTCAAGGGTCAGCAGGGCGGCATCCTCAGCCTGTTCAACATGTTCTCGGGTGGGGCGCTGTCGCGTTTCACTGTTTTCGCGCTGGGCATCATGCCGTACATCTCGGCGTCGATCATCATGCAATTGATGACCTACGTCGTGCCGACGCTGGAGGCCTTGAAGAAGGAAGGCGAAGCCGGCCGTCGGAAGATCACCCAGTACACGCGATACGGGACTTTGGGATTGGCTATCTTTCAGTCACTCGGTATCGCCATCGCGCTGGAAGGCTCGCAAGGTTTGGTGATTTCGCCTGGCTTTGGGTTCCGCATGACGGCCGTGGTCAGCCTGGTGGCGGGGACGATGTTCCTGATGTGGCTGGGTGAGCAGATCACCGAACGCGGACTGGGCAACGGGATTTCCATTCTGATCTTTGCTGGCATTGCTGCAGGGCTGCCGAGTGCCATTGGTGGTCTGATCGAGCTGGTCAACACCGGGTCGATGAGTCTTGTTGCTTGCATGTTCATTCTGGTCGTTGTGGCGGCGGTGACTTTCGTGGTTGTCTTCGTCGAACGAGGGCAGCGCAAGATACTGGTCAATTACGCCAAGCGTCAGGTTGGTAACAAGGTTTACGGCGGCCAGTCGTCCCACCTGCCGCTGAAGCTGAACATGTCAGGCGTGATCCCGCCTATCTTTGCGTCGTCCATCATCTTGTTGCCCGCGACAGTTGTGGGATGGTTTGCCACGGGGGATGGCTTGCGCTGGTTGAAAGATCTTGCCGGTCTGCTTTCCCCAGGCCAGCCGATCTATGTGCTGCTTTATGCCACCGCGATCATCTTCTTTTGTTTCTTCTACACCGCGCTGGTTTTCAACAGCCGCGAGACGGCAGACAACCTGAAGAAGAGTGGCGCGTTCATTCCGGGCATCCGCCCAGGTGACCAGACAGCCAAGCACATTGATCGAATCCTGTCGCGTTTGACCTTGGCCGGCGCGATCTACATCACCGCGGTGTGTTTGCTGCCCGAATTCCTGGTGCTCAAGTACAACGTTCCGTTTTACTTCGGGGGCACTTCGCTCCTGATCATCGTGGTGGTGACGATGGATTTCTGGGCGCAGGTTCAAAGTTATGTACAGAGCCAGCAGTACGAATCGTTGCTGAAGAAAGCGAATTTCAAACCGAGCTGATCGAGGCGGCCTCTGAGGCCCAATCGGTGAGTGGAGTCACGTATCGGACCGCATGGCGAAAGACGACGTTATTCAGATGCAGGGGGAGATTCTTGAGAATCTTCCAAATGCGACTTTCCGGGTCAAGCTGGAGAACGGGCACATCGTGTTGGGGCATATTTCCGGAAAGATGCGCATGCATTACATCCGGATCCTTCCCGGCGACAAGGTGACCGTCGAACTCACGCCTTACGACCTGAGTCGCGCCCGGATTGTGTTCAGAGCCAAGTAGGCTCTGCGGTCAGATAGTTTCAATTTAGACAGTGCTGAGATGGCCCGGACGGGCACAGGAGAATCCATGAAAGTTGCTGCGTCAGTCAAGAAAATGTGCCGGAACTGCAAAGTCATCCGCCGCAAAGGTGTGGTTCGCGTGATCTGTTCCGATCCGCGTCACAAACAGCGTCAAGGCTGATTCAGCGCTTCGACCACAAGACATTAGAGGAAGCCCATGGCACGCATTGCTGGTATCAACATTCCGCCGCACAAGCACGCAGAGATCGGTCTGACATCCATCTACGGTGTCGGACGCACCACGGCGCAAAAGATTTGCGTCAACAGTGGCGTGCCGTTCAACCGCAAGATCAAGGACCTGACGGACTCCGATCTAGAGCGAATTCGCGACGAGATCGGCCGTCTGACGATCGAAGGCGACCTGCGTCGCGAAATGTCGATCAACATCAAGCGCCTGATGGATCTGGGCTGCTATCGTGGTTTCCGCCATCGCCGCGGGCTGCCCGTGCGCGGTCAGCGCACCAAGACCAATGCGCGCACTCGCAAGGGCCCACGCAAGTCTGGCGCTCTGGTCAAGAAGTGATTGCAGACGCCTGACAGCACAAGTTTAAGAAAGAACCGACATGGCTAAAGCACCCAATACCGCCGCACAGCGTGTGCGCAAGAAAGTTCGCAAGAACGTCGCCGATGGCATCGCGCACGTGCACGCTTCTTTCAACAACACCATCATCACCATCACCGACCGCCAAGGCGGCGCTCTGTCGTGGGCATCGAGTGGTGGCCAGGGCTTCAAGGGCTCCCGCAAGAGCACGCCTTTCGCTGCGCAGGTCGCCGCCGAAGTGGCCGGGCGCGCCGCCCAAGAGCAAGGCATCAAGAACCTTGATGTGCGCATCAAGGGCCCCGGCCCAGGTCGCGAATCGTCGGTGCGTGCACTGGCCTCGCTCGGCATCCGCATCAACCTCATTTCCGATGTGACACCGGTGCCGCACAACGGCTGCCGTCCGCAAAAGCGCCGCCGCATCTGAGTCGAATTGAACCTTGTCGGCGTTGCTTTCGGGCATCGCCGACATTTTTGTTGGGATCGGGTGAAGGTCTCCTTCGCCAGACTCCCAGATAAGCCCACCGTCTGAGCGCCCAATAAAAACATTCGCCAGACTCGCGCAAGACGCTGTGATGAAACACAGTGACCTGCGTCAGATCGTCATCTAAGGAATCAACGTGGCACGTTATCTAGGACCCAAGGCGAAACTGTCCCGCCGCGAAGGCACGGATCTGTTTCTCAAGAGCGCTCGCCGCCCGATCGGCGACAAGGCGAAGTTTGACAGCAAGCCCGGCCAGCATGGCCGCACGTCTGGCTCGCGCACTTCCGACTTCGGTATGCAGTTGCGTGAGAAGCAGAAGGTCAAGCGCATGTATGGCGTGCTGGAGCGTCAATTCCGCCGCTACTTCGCCGAAGCGGAGCGCCGCAAAGGCAACACTGGCGCCAACCTGCTGATGCTGCTGGAATCGCGGCTGGACAATGTTGTGTACCGGATGGGCTTCGGCTCGACCCGTGCCGAAGCGCGGCAACTGGTGTCGCACAAGTCGATCACGGTCAACGGTGCGGTGGTCAACATTGCGTCGTACAGCGTCAAGGTCGGCGACGCCGTCAGCGTGCGTGAGAAGGCCAAGAAGCAGTTGCGCATTGCCGATTCACTGAAGCTCGCTGAAACGATCGGCTTGCCCGCCTGGATCCAGGTCGACGCGTCGAAGATGGAAGGCGTTTTCAAGAAGACACCGGAACGCGACGAATTGAGCGCTGACATCAAGGAAGCGTTGATCGTCGAACTGTATTCACGCTGATCCGGTTGCGGCGCAGGCCGCAGGTCCTCGTTGATCTGCTGCCTTTGCTGTTCCAGGTATTTCCCGAGATCGGTGTTGACAGGTGTTGCCAGCACCGACGGGTCCATCAGCCTTATCGGCGTAACGAGCCGAGGGTATTGAAAGAAAGACCGAATGCAAACGAACTTGCTCAAGCCCAAAGCCATCCACGTAGAACCCCTCGCGCTCAACCGTGCCAAGGTCACGCTCGAGCCCTTCGAGCGCGGTTACGGACACACCCTGGGCAACGCGCTGCGCCGCGTGTTGCTGTCATCGATGGTTGGATATGCGCCGACCGAAGTGACCATCGCTGGCGTTTTGCATGAGTACTCGACGATCGACGGCGTGCAGGAAGATGTCGTCCACATCATGTTGAACCTGAAGGGCGTTGTCTTCCGTCTGCACAACCGTGACGAAGTCACCCTGGTGCTGCGCAAAGACGGCGAAGGCCCCGTCACAGCCAGCGACATCCAGACGCCGCATGACGTCGAGATCATCAACCCTGGCCATGTGATCGCCAACCTTTCGCAAGGCGGCAAACTCGACATGCAGATCAAGGTCGAAAAGGGCCGCGGCTATGTGCCGGGTAACCTGCGTCGCTTTGGTGATGAGCCGACCAAGTCGATTGGCCGCATCGTGTTGGACGCATCCTTCTCGCCCGTTGCTCGTGTGAGCTACACCGTGGAGAGCGCGCGAGTCGAGCAGCGCACCGACCTCGACAAGTTGGTGATGGAGATCAACACCAACGGCGCCATCTCGCCGGAAGAAGCAATCCGCGCTTCGGCGAAGATCCTCGTCGAGCAGCTGGCGGTGTTCGCACAGCTGGAAAACAGCGAAATTGCCGCATTCAACGAGCCGCAGAGCCGTAACACCCAGTTCGATCCGATCCTGCTGCGTCCGGTCGACGAACTGGAGTTGACCGTGCGTTCGGCGAACTGCCTGAAGGCCGAAAACATCTACTACATCGGCGACCTGATCCAGCGCACCGAGACCGAGTTGCTGAAGACCCCGAACCTGGGTCGCAAGTCGCTCAACGAAATCAAGGAAGTGCTGGCTTCTCGCGGCCTGACCCTGGGCGGTCGCCTCGAGAACTGGCCGCCGCAAGGATTGGACAAGCGTTAACGCTTTGCCAACACGGAAGACGGTCTGAAGGCCGCCTTCCGAGATGACAAGCGCGTGCGCCTTCAGGTGCTCGCGTTTGATCACCACCCCCAGTACCTGATACGGCTGGGGTTCATAAGTCAGTCAAAAAAGGACATTCAACATGCGTCACCGTCACGGACTTCGCAAACTTAATCGCACCTCGTCGCATCGCCTGGCGATGCTGCGCAACATGTGCAATTCACTGCTGCAGCACGAGGCCATCAAGACCACCGTGCCGAAGGCCAAGGAACTGCGCCGTGTTGTCGAGCCGCTGATCACGCTCGCCAAGGAGCCAACGCTCGCCAACCGCCGCCTGGCTTTCGACCGCACGCGAGACCGCGACATCGTCACCAAGCTGTTCAACGAACTGGGACCACGCTACAAGGCGCGTCCGGGCGGCTACACCCGTATCCTGAAGATGGGCTTTCGCGTCGGCGACAACGCACCGATGGCGTTTGTGGAGCTCGTTGATCGCCCCGACACGGCCGTCACCGAAGCCACCGAGTCGGCCGAATAACAAACACATTGACACGCCGAATCTCACCGCAGAGTGGGGCGGTCGGTTATAGTCATAGGCTCAGTCGCGGGGTGGAGCAGTCTGGTAGCTCGTTGGGCTCATAACCCAAAGGTCGTAGGTTCAAATCCTGCCCCCGCAACCAAAAGGTCTAAACGGTTCAACGCCGAAGCAAAACGCCAACCCACCGGGTTGGCGTTTTGCTTTTGTGCGTCCTGCTGGAACCGTCCGCCGCTG
The DNA here is from genome assembly GCA_027490215.1 of Rubrivivax sp. Taxonomy (GTDB): domain Bacteria; phylum Pseudomonadota; class Gammaproteobacteria; order Burkholderiales; family Burkholderiaceae_C; genus PBB1. The sequence continues at coordinate 114,671 of JAIXYO010000033.1, read as the reverse complement.
GGCATCGGGCACGACCAATGCGCGGGCTGAAGATGCGCCGTGATCCGCACGCACAAGCCCTTTGCGGAGACAGATTTTCCCGCTCGCGAATCTGGCACTTGTCGTTGATCGACTCGCGCACCTTGCGCCGCTTTCTCCCTATGCTTCTGAACGAAGGCTACTCATTCGTGCGCCCTCGCTCGCGGTCAGGGTGCCAGCGCAGCAAGCGCCATCGGCACGCATTCCCTGGCGTCGACGCAAATCGCCTGCGCGCCGAAAGCTTCCGCCCGATGGGCCCCCATCGAGAACGCCGGGCCCCCGAGCAGCACCGGCGTCGTGGGATTGCGCGAAGCCGCCCTCAGGCTGTCGACGAGGCTGCTCAGGGTGTCGAGTTGAGAGTCGAGTCCCACCGAGAGACCGACCAGATCAAACCATTCGTTCTGGACGGCATGACACAGTTGGGTGCGACTGGGAGAAACCTCCAGCACCACCTGCCACCCCGCCTTTCGGAACATTTCCGACACGATCGACAATCCCAGCACGTGCTGAGACCCAGGAGCAGACGCCAGCATCACGCGCTTCACGCAGGTGGCATGCTGTGGGCCGTCGTGATACTCGTACCCCATGCCGTGGATCACCTCCTGCATCAACATGAGACCGACGGTCACTTCCGCAAATCCCAGTTGATCTTCCTCCCACTGCTCGCCCAGATACCTGGCCGCAGGAGTGATCAGTTCGATGAAGATGCCCTCTTGGTCCAGCCCCTCGGTCTGAAGCCTCTCGATGAGCAGCGCCGCATTCTGGCGTTCTCCGCGGGCGCAAAAGCCGGCGAATGCAGTGATTTCCTCGAGGAAAGCCCGCGACGCAGAGTCATTGGCCGCGCGCTCTTCGCCCACGCGCTCTTCGCCCACGCGATGTGCTTGCACCAGACGCGGAATGATCTGTGATTCGAGTACGGTGCGCATCGAGCGACGGCACTCGTCGTCCGTGCTGCCGTCGTTATCACGGCTTCGCGAGGGGTCGGATGTATGCCGCTCGAACATCGAAGACAAGGTCCACGAGCTGAACGCCCGGCCGAGCTTGAGCATACGGCTGACCGGTGACGCTGAGAAAGCCAAGTGCATCGCCACTCCAAGTTCGAGTCAAGTCCACCGAGCCCGGTGGCGGTTCCTAGCCGCAAGCGGAACTTAACTCGTGTGCAGCCAGGGTGAATATTAGAGTGAACCCCTGTTGCACTCAGGGCCCTCCTGTACCGACAGCCTGATGAGCAGGATCCAGATCGCCTGCAACGAGGCCATAAGGTGGTCCTGCTGGGCGACTCTTGTTGATACGGCTGGAACGGTGAGGCGTTGCCCACCTCATCACCGCTGCACTTCGCACCGCGGCGTCACTGGCATGTGATCGACGGCCAAACTCTACGGTTTCAGTTGGGCAACACCCGCACCTGCATCAGTTGCCTGCTGCGCGTGCGCAGGGCTTGTGTCGACCAGACGGCAGGGTCGAGCGGCGGCTGTGCAGTGCCTGTCGCGGCGAAGGTGGTCCACTGACCCAAGGACAGTGAAAGCGTCGAAGCCGATGTCTGCAGACTCGAAGACGGTACATCCTGGCCTCGCCGATCACCGATGCGTTCGATCTCGAGTCGAAGGTCCAACCGCACCGGTTGGCGCCCACCGGGCCAGCGCGGCTGCACGGACAAGGAGTGGCCGGCGCGCAGCCAGACCAGGCCGTTGACGAGGCCACCGCCGCCTGCCCGGGTCGTCCCGCCGCGGAGTTCCGCCGCCTGCAACCACTGGATCGGCAGCGTTTGTGACCACGACATCGATGCAGATTCGCCGTTGCGCACGCGGATCTCCTGCGTCCGCGCGGAGGCCGATTCATCGGCCGAGTTGCTGACGCTCAAGCCCTGCTTTGCCGCAGATGCCGTGGCATCGCTTGTCGCCGCATCTGCCGCCAGCTCGGAATCACTGACCATGCGGATCTGCACGATGAGATCTGCGGCAGGGAGTGTGGGCTGTGCTGCGCCTGCGCTATCAACTTGCAAGCCGATCAGCATCAGCCCTGCCACGATGCCGAACGACAGGGCGACAAGCCGACGAGCGATGACGTTCGCGGGTGTGGAGGAAAGTCGAACCATGGTGAGCGTCTGCGGTGAGTCGGCCACCGCAACTGGCGGCCGCAGAGATACGTGAGTGTGGATGAACGCTTCAGCAATGCACATATCCATCCTGCGCTACGGGGTCGATCGGGGGGCTGACATGTGCTGCGCCTCTGGAGCCGGCTTCGATGGCGTATCGGCGATGCGTTTGCCGACTTGAATGGCGCTGCCGGAGCGGCTCACCCGATTGCCAGTTCTTTTCCGGCTCAGTTCTCCGCTGGCGAGGCGGAAACACAGCAGCAACACTCTCAGGACAGCATTCCGGCGCAACGCCACAGCAACCGCCCGAGTCGGTACAGACGCCCGCGTTCCCTCGTGCGGGAACCATCAGGGCTTCGACCTAGACTGACGGTACGCAGCAGCACAAACGCCACCGGGGTTCGATGAACAACAGCACGGAGAGAAAAGACAGCCCTCAGCCCCCGCACAGGGCGTCTTCGACAGGTCGAGAGCTGTTCCGCCGCGCGACACCCTGGTTGTTCGGATTGCTCGTCCTGGGCGGCGGCGCGATCTGGTGGTGGCAGGCTCGGCCGGCTGATTCAACCGTCGCTGACGCTACGCCAGCGTCCGGCCGCGCAGAGGCCCTGCCGGGGACGGGGGGACGGCGCTTTGCGGGCGCCAATGCGGTTCAGCCGGTGTCGGTGCAGTCAGTGCGCCGGCAGGACATCCGTGTCAGTGTCAACGCCATTGGCAGCATCACTGCGCTGAACACCGCGGTCGTGCATGCGCAGGTCAGTGGGGTTCTCCAGAGGCTGAGTTTCAAGGAGGGACAGCAGGTCCGTGCCGGGCAATCGCTGGCGCAGATCGACCCGCGGGCTCTTCAGGCCGCGTTGAGCCAGGCCGAGGGCACCTTGGCGCGGGACAAGGCTCAGCTGGACAACGCCCTCATCGACCTGGATCGCTACCGCGGCTTGCTGGCCAAGGATGCCATCCCGAAGCAGCAACTTGATACGCAGGAAGCGCTGGTGCGTCAATTGGAGGGCACGGTGAAGGCCGATCAGGGCGCGGTCGACAGTGCGCGCGTCCAACTGTCCTACACCCGCGTCACGGCGCCGATTTCAGGGCGCGTGGGTCTGAAGCAGGTCGACCTGGGCAATGTGGTCCAGCCAGGTGACGCCAACGGCATCGTCAGCATTACCCAGACCCAACCGATCTCGCTGCTTTTCGCCGTGCCGGCCGCCCATGTGCCGCTGATCACGGCACGCCTGCGGGCTGGGGCTTCAATTCCGGTCGAAGCCTGGGAGCGAGGTGGCAAGCGGCAGTTGGCGGTCGGGCGCGTGGACACCATCGACAACGCCATCGATCCCAGCACCGACACGATCAAGGTCAAGGCGGTGTTTGCGAACCGTGATGAGGCCTTGTTTCCCAATCAGGCGGTCAGCGTGACGCTGCAGCTCAACGTGCTGAACGACGCCATCGCCGTGCCTCAGGCGGCCGTGCTGCGGGGTGCACAGGGCTTCTATGTGTACATCGTCAACGCCGACAACACCGTCAGCGCCCGTGTCGTGACGCCGGGTGCGGTCGATGAGGGGTGGATGGCCGTAGAGGGCCCACTGAGGCCCGACGAGAAGGTGGTGATCGACGGCACTGACCGCTTGCGCGAAGGCGCCAAGGTCGAGTTGATTCCTGCCGACCCGAAGCAGCGCGCGGGCGCGAATGCGCCGGCAGGCGGCAGCCGCCAGCGCCGTGGACCCGATGCTTCAGCGGAAGCGGCCAGCGCCAGCGAGCGCCCGCGCTGGATGGACCGGCTGTCGCCCGAGCAGGCCGAGAAGCTCAAGGCCATGAGTGTGGAGGAACGACGGGACTGGTTCCGCGCGCAGCAAGAGACGCGCGACAGCACGCCGGGTCGCTGAGCGACGAGCCATGAATCCGTCACGCATCTTCATCGAGCGACCGGTCGCCACGTCACTGTTGATGCTGGCGATCTTGCTGTCTGGCCTGCTGGCCTATCGGCTGATGCCGCTGTCGGCACTGCCGGAGGTGGACTACCCGACGATCCAGGTCACCACGCTGTACCCGGGGGCCAGCCCGGACGTGATGTCCACCTCGGTGACCGCGCCGCTGGAGCGGCAGTTCGGGCAGATGCCGGGGCTGAACCAGATGACCAGCAGCAGCTCGGGCGGAGCCTCGGTGATCACGCTGCGCTTCTCGCTGGGCCTGCCGCTCGACGTCGCCGAGCAGGAAGTGCAGGCGGCGATCAACGCCGGCGCCAACCTGCTGCCCGGCGATCTACCGATGCCGCCGATCTACAGCAAGGTCAATCCGGCCGATGCGCCGGTGCTGACCATCGCGGTGACCTCGCCGTCGCTGCCGGTGATCAAGCTGCACGATCTGGCGGAGAACCGCCTGGCGCCCAAGCTCTCGCAAGTAGAGGGTGTCGGGCTGGTCAGCCTCGCCGGGGGCCAGCGGCCGGCGGTGCGCATCAAGGGGAATGCGCATGCCATGGCGTCTCTGGGCCTGTCGCTCGAGGACGTGCGCACGGCGATCGTCGCGGCCAACGTCAACCAGGCCAAGGGCAGTTTTGACGGCGCGCAACGGGCTTCGACCATCGATGCCAACGACCAGCTGAAGTCGGCCGCCGAATACCAGGACCTGATCATTGCCTGGAAGAACGGCAACCCCGTGCGCCTGAAGGATGTGACCCAGGTCGTCGACGACGCCGAGAACGTGCGCCTGGCGGCATGGTCGGGACGCACGCCGGGCGTGATCCTCAACGTGCAACGCCAGCCAGGCGCCAACGTGATCGAGACCGTCGACCGCGTCCGCGCCCTGCTGCCCAAGCTGCAGGCGTCGCTGCCAGCGTCTGTTGATGTGCAGGTCATCGCCGACCGCACCATCACCATCCGCGAGGCGGTGGATGACACCCAGTTCGAGCTTCTGCTGGCGGTCGCGCTGGTGGTGATGGTGATCTTCCTCTTCCTGCGCAGCGCCAGTGCCACGGTGATCCCGAGCGTGGCCGTGCCGCTGAGCCTGCTGGGCACCTTCGGCGTCATCTATCTCGCCGGGTTCTCGATCAACAACCTGACCCTGATGGCGTTGGTGATCTCCACCGGCTTCGTTGTCGACGACGCGATCGTGATGATCGAGAACATCGCGCGCTTCATCGAAGAAGGCGACTCGCCGATGCAGGCCGCATTGAAGGGCAGCCAGCAGATTGGTTTCACCATCATTTCGTTGACGGTGTCACTGCTGGCGGTGCTGATCCCGCTGCTGTTCATGGGCGATGTGGTGGGGCGTCTGTTCCACGAGTTCGCCATCACGCTGGCCGTGGCCATCCTGATCTCGGCTGTCGTCTCGTTGACCCTTACCCCGATGATGAGTGCGCGGCTGTTGCGCCCCGAGTGCGAGCGCAGCCATGGTCGATTCAGCGAGGGGCTCGCGCGCCGCTTCGATGCACTCGTGGCCGCTTATGGCCGTTCGCTGACCTGGGTGCTCGACCGCCCACGCAGCACGCTGGGTGTCTTCGCGCTGACACTGGGGCTGACCGGGCTGCTCTACGTGGTCGTGCCCAAGGGGTTCTTTCCGGTGCAGGACACCGGTCTGATCCAGGTCATCACCGAGGCGACACAGACGACCTCGTTCGGCGCCATGGCGACGCGCCAGCAGGCGCTCGCCGATGCGATCCTGAAAGACCCCGACGTGGACCATCTCTCCTCCTTCATCGGCGTGGACGGCGCCAATGCCACCTTGAATACCGGGCGCATGCAGATCACCCTGAAGCCGTTCGCCCAGCGCGAGGCATCGGCTTCAGAGGTGATCCGCCGCCTGGCCGAGACGACCTCCCGTGTGCCAGGGATCACCGCCTACATGCAGCCGGTGCAGGACCTGACCATCGAGGACCGGGTCTCCAAGACGCAATATCAGTTCCTGCTCAGTTCCCCCGACTCGAAGGAATTGGCGACCAGCACCCGCCTGTTGCTTGAGCGCCTGCGCCTGCGGCCGGAACTGGTAGACGTCGCGAGCGATCTGCAGGAACAAGGCCAGCAGGCTTACGTGCAGATCGACCGCGAAGCGGCAGGCCGGCTCGGCGTCACCGTCGCGGCCATCGACACGGCCCTGTACAACGCATTCGGCCAACGCCTCGTGTCGACCATCTACACGCAGACCAGCCAGTACCGTGTGGTGCTGGAGGCCGCACCAGGTCTGGGGCGTGGCCCCACGGCCATCGCTGATCTGTACGTGCCAGGCACCACCACCAACGCGAGTGGCACCACGACACAGGCGCAGATTCCGTTGTCGTCGGTGGCGCAGGTTCTGGAGCGGCCGGCAGCGCTGGCGATCAACCATGTCGCGCAGTTTCCATCGGCCACGGTGTCATTCAACCTGGCGCCTGGCGCCTCGCTCGGTGATGCGGTTGACGCGATCAAGGCTGAGGAAGCCAGCCTCGACCTGCCGCTGAGCGTCGAAACCAGCTTCCAGGGCGCGGCGGAGGCATTCCGCGCCTCGTTGAGCAGTACGCTGCTGCTCATCCTGGCGGCAGTGGTCACGATGTACATCGTGCTCGGCGTGCTCTATGAGAGCTACATCCACCCGATCACCATCCTCTCCACGCTGCCGTCGGCGGGCCTCGGGGCCCTGCTGGCCCTGCTCGTGGCGCGCCAGGACCTGGGCGTGGTCGGCATCATCGGCATCGTGCTCCTGATCGGCATCGTCAAGAAGAACGCGATCATGATGATCGACTTCGCGCTCTATGCCGAGCGCGAGGAGGGCCTGGCGCCGCGTGAGGCCATCTACAAGGCCTGCCTGTTGCGCTTCAGGCCGATCCTGATGACGACGATGGCCGCGCTGCTCGGAGCGCTGCCGCTGATGCTGGGCACCGGTGCCGGCCACGAACTGCGCCACCCGCTGGGCGTGACGATGGTCGGCGGGCTGATCGTCAGCCAGTTGCTGACGCTGTTCACCACGCCAGTGATCTACCTCGGCTTCGCCCGCCAGGCGCAGCGACTCAAGGCCTGGCAAACCGGCCGCGCCGCTGCCACATGAGCATCTCCGCGCCCTTCATCCACCGGCCGGTGGCCACCACGCTGATCACGCTCGGCATCGCGCTGGCAGGTCTGCTCGGCTTCCAGCTGCTGCCGATTGCGCCCTTGCCCCAGGTCGACTTCCCGACCATTTCAGTCAGCGCGTCCTTGCCTGGTGCGAGCCCCGACACGATGGCGGCGACCGTTTCCACGCCGCTGGAGCGCGCACTGGGCACGATTGCCGGTGTCAACGAAATCACATCGCGCTCGTCGCTGGGCTCGACCAACATCACCTTGCAGTTCGACCTCGACCGTGACATCGACGGCGCCGCCCGCGACGTGCAGGCGGCCATCAACGCGGCGAGAACGCTCTTGCCCACAGGCATGCCGAGGAACCCGACCTATCGCAAGGTGAACCCGGCAGCCGCGCCGATCATGATCATCGCGCTCACTTCCGACACCCTGACGCGCGGCCAGATGTACGACGCGGCCTCCACCGTGCTGGCGCAGCGCCTGTCGCAGGTGCAGGGCGTGGGCCAGGTCAACGTGGGGGGCGGCGCCTTGCCGGCGGTGCGTGTGGAACTGGATCCGGACAAGCTGGCGGCGAAGGGCATCTCGCTCGACAAGGTGCGCGTGGCGCTCACGGCCACCAATGTCAACCGGCCGAAGGGGTCGGTGGAAGACGGCGATCACCATTGGCAGATCGGCGCCAACGACCAGGCCTTGACTGCGGCTGATTACGCGCCGGTGCTGGTGACCTACCGCGACGGCGCTGCGGTGCGGCTGCGTGACGTGGCGCGTGTGGTCGACTCGGTGCAGGACGTGCGCAACTACGGTCTGGCCAATGGCAAGCCGGCGGTGGTGCTGTTCGTGCTGAAGGAGCCCGGCGCCAACATCATCGAGACGGTGCAGCGTGTGCGCGACATCCTGCCGCGCATGCAGGCGTCGATTCCGGGCGCGATCGACCTGCAGGTGATCAGTGATCGAACGCCGACGATCCGGGCATCGATTGCGGAGGTCGAGCGGGCGATGGCGATCTCGATCGGGCTGGTCATCCTGGTCGTGCTGCTGTTCCTGAGAAGCTGGCGCGCCACCGTGATCCCGGCGGTCGCGGTGCCGGTGTCGCTGCTGGGCACCTTCGGTGTGATGTACCTGTGCGGCTACAGCCTGAACAACCTGTCTGCCATGGCCCTGACGGTGGCCACGGGTTTCGTTGTCGACGATGCCATCGTCGTGCTGGAGAACATCACGCGCCACATCGAGCAGGGCATGGCGCCTCGTGAAGCGGCGCTCAAGGGTGCGCGCGAGATCGGCTTCACGGTGGTGTCCATCTCACTGAGCCTGATCGCGGTGTTCATCCCGCTGCTGTTGATGGGCGGCATCGTCGGGAGGTTGTTCCGGGAGTTCGCCGTCGTGCTGTCGGCCTCCATCCTGGTGTCGATGCTGGTGTCGCTGACGACCACCCCGATGATGGCCGCACGGCTGCTCCAACCCCGCGCCCAACGGCAATCACCTGGCCGCATCGGAAGGCTGCTTGCACGCGCCAGCCAAGCCCTGTTGCGCGGCTATCGGCGCTCGCTGGTCTGGGCGTTGCGCCACCAGCCGGTGGCCATCCTGGCGCTCGCGGGCGTGGTGGCGCTCAATGTTCACCTCTACACCACGATCCCCAAGACCTTCTTCCCGCAGCAGGACACCGGCGCACTCGTCGGCGGCGTTCAGGCCGATCAGGGCAGTTCGTTCCAGATCATGCAGGCCCGGGTGGACAAGTTCATGGCGATCGTGCAAGCCGACCCGGCGGTGGCCCACGTCACCGGTTCGACGGGGGGTGGTCAGAGCAATTCGGCCAACTTCAACATCACCCTCAAGCCGCTCGCCGAACGCAAGGTGTCTGCCGATGCGGTGGTGGCCCGCCTGCGCGAGAAGCTCAGCCACGAGCCGGGCGCCAACCTCTTCTTCGCGCCAGTGCAGGACATCCGCATCGGGGGGCGCCAGTCGAGCGCGCAGTACCAGTACACCTTGCAGGCGGACGATGTGGAGACGCTGCGCACCTGGGAGCCCCGGGTGCGCAACGCGCTCTCGCAACTGCCCGAGTTGACCGACATCAACACCGATCAGCAGGACAAGGGTCTGCAGACCTCGCTGGTGATCGACCGTGACGCCGCCGCGCGGCTGGGTGTCACGGTGAGCAATCTGGACAGCGCGCTGAACAACGCCTTCGGTCAGCGTCAGGTCGGGGTGATCTACAACGAGCTCAACCAGTACCGCGTGGTCATGGAGCTGGCCCCTCAATACCTGCAGGGTCCGGAGACGCTGAACCAGTTCTATCTCACCAGCAGTTCGGGGGCGCAGGTGCCACTGTCGGCCATCGCCCGCGTCGAAACCACGAACACGCCGCTGTCGGTCAATCACCAGAGCGGCTCACCGGCCTCGACGATCAGCTTCAACCTGCCCCCGGGCGTGTCACTCTCAGACGCCACGGCCGCCATCGGCAACGCGATGGCCGAGCTTGGCGTGCCGGTGTCGGTACGCGGCGGCTTCCAGGGCACCGCCAATGCGTTCCAGCAGTCACTGGCCTCGCAACCGGTGCTGATCCTGGCGGCCATCGTGGCGATTTACCTGGTGCTGGGCATGCTGTACGAGAGCCTCATCCATCCCGTGACGATCCTCTCCACGCTGCCTTCTGCGGGTGTCGGTGCGTTGCTCGCGTTGCTGCTTTTCAAGACGGACTTTTCGATCATCGCGCTGATCGCGGTGATCCTGCTGATCGGTATCGTGAAGAAGAACGCGATCATGATGATCGACTTTGCGATCGTCCGGCAACGTGAAGGCCGGGTCAGCGCAGGCGCGGCGATCTACCGCGCCGCCAACCTGCGGTTGCGGCCGATCCTGATGACGACCGTCGCCGCGATCTTCGGCGCCGTTCCGCTGGCCCTCGGCAGCGGTGATGGCGCCGAGTTGCGTCAGCCGCTCGGCATCGCGATCGTCGGCGGGCTCATCCTGAGCCAGTTGATGACGCTTTACACCACACCGGTGGTGTTCGTGCTGATGGACCGCCTGAGCGCCAAACGCTGGCAAGCCCGGCGTGCTGCGTCTGCGGCGAGCCTCCACGCGGCATCCGCCTAGAGTCCCATGACGAGTCGAACCCATTTGACCTTGATGCCGCTGGCCGCCGCCTTGCTGATGACGGGCTGCGCCGTCGCCCGCGTGGACCCTCTGGCACCGGTGGTGTCGACAGCGCAATACAAGGAATCTGCAGGTTGGCAGCATGCCGCCACCGCATCAGTGCCCGACGACTGGTGGACGCTGTTCAACGATCCGTTGCTCGACGACCTGCAACGCCAGCTGGTGATCGGCAACGAGAACCTGAGGTCCTCTCTGTCTGCCGTGGCCAGTGCGCGGGCGCTGTACGACGCGAGTCGCAGCGCGCTGTGGCCCACGCTCTCGGTGGGTGCCGGAGCGACACGCAGCGATTCGCCGAGTTCGAACAGCAGCGACCGATCATCGAAGCCCGTCAACAGCCTGAACCTGACAACCACCGCCAGTTGGGAGATCGACCTGTGGGGACGGTTGTCTGGCGCCAGAACCAGCGCCCAGGCGTCGTTCCAGGCCAGTGCCGATGATCTGGCCGCGGTGCGCCTGTCGGCTCAGGCGTTACTGGTGCAGACCTACCTGTCGCTGCGCACCGCCGACGCGCAGCTCTCGGTGCTGGCTCGCAGCGTGGCCGCTTACCAGCAGTCGCTCGGGTTGACACAGGTGCGCTACGAGGGCGGTGTGGCCGCTCGTACCGACGTGCTGCAGGCGCAGACGCAACTCAAGTCGGCACAGGCGCAGTCGGCCGACCTGACGGCGCAGCGGGCGCAGCTCGAACATGCGATTGCGGTGCTGCTGGGCAGGCCACCCGCCGCACTGACGCTGGAACGCCAGGCCAGCCTGCCGCCTGTGCCGGAGGTGCCGCAGATGCTGCCGGCATCGCTACTCCAGCGTCGCCCCGACATCGCCGCTGCCCAGCAGCGGGTGGCCGCCGCCTATGCCCAGATCGGGGTGGCGGATGCTGCATTCTTTCCGGATCTGACACTGTCGGCCAGCGCAGGATTTCGCGGAGCCTCGCTATCGAACCTGTTCAGTGCACCCAACCTGCTCTGGTCGCTGGGCCCCACGCTGACCCAGTCGATCTTCGATGGTGGGCAGCGCCGACTCGCCAGTGTGCAGGCCACCGCAGCGGCCGATCAGGCGACGTCGGCTTACCGCCAGACGGTTCTCACGGCATTGCAGGAGGTCGAGGACAACCTTGTGCTCGCGCAGCAGCTCCAGCAGGAAGCGCAGTGGCAAGGCGAAGCCCTGCAAGCAGCGCAAAGCAACCTTGACATCACGCTCGAACAGTATCGAGCTGGCACGGTGAGTTACCTCAACGTGGTGGTGGCGCAGACGGCGGCGCTCAGCAGTGAGAACAACCTGCTGTCTGTTCGCAACCGCCAGCTGGCCTCGGTGAATCAGCTGTTGAAGAACATTGCCGGGCGGTGGCAGCCCATGTGAGGGAAGGAGACAATCTCATCGTCATGACTCCGACCCCCGCCTCCTCCGCGCGTTTCGATGCACAGAAGCTGCCTGGGCTGGTGGCCGATGTTGGCGGCACCCATGCCCGTTTCGGGTTGGTCGAGGGGCCGGGTCTTGCTGTCACGCAGGTGCAGCGACTGCGCACCGCGGACTACGCGCAGCTGAGCGACGCGGCGCGCGCTTATCTGGCCGCGTTGCCGACTTCGCTGACGCGGCCGGGTCACGCCTGCCTGGCCGTGGCTGCGCCGTTGGACGGTGACGAGGTGCGGTTCATCAACCACCCCTGGCGGTTCTCGCGAGATGCCTTGCAGCGGGAGCTGGGGCTCGAACGGCTGCTCCTGCTGAATGATTTCGAAGCGCTGGCGCTGGCGCTTCCTCACCTCACTGACGCGGGGTTGCGCGCCCATCCGCGAGGACCGGGACACGCGCCGTCCCATGCACCGCGCGGCACGCTGGCGGTCGTCGGTCCCGGCACCGGCCTCGGTGTCGCCGGCCTGATCCAAACGGGCTCTGGCTGGCAGGCCATTCCAGGCGAGGGCGGGCATGTCACGCTGGCTGCCTGTGACGATTTCGAAGTGGCCGTGCTGGCGGCCGCTCGCCGCGAGTTGGCGCATGTGTCGGCCGAGCGCCTGCTCTCGGGCGTGGGTCTGCCGCTGTTACACCGCGCAGTGGCGGCAGCGTCCGGCCGTTCCGTCGATGTGGCAATGCGCACCGAAGCCATCCTGCAACGGGGCATCGATGACGGCAGCCGCGATGCCGATTGCGCACGAACCCTGGCGGTGTTCTGCGCGATGCTGGGCACGGTCGCTGGCAACGTGGCGCTGACCCTGGGCGCGCGCGGTGGCTTGTACATCGGCGGAGGCATCGTGCCGCGGATGGCCGACCTGTTCTTCGCCTCGGCGTTTCGCGAGCGCTTCGAGGCGAAGGGGCGCTATCGCGACTACATGTCCGCCATTCCGACCGCGTTGATCATCGATCCCCAGCCCGCGCTGACCGGCGCTGCAGTCGCCTTGGCGCAAGCGATGGCGCTGACCGCCAATCCATGAGCCCTGACTAGCGCATCGACATGTCGGTTTGGTGACCATGTCAGCGCAGATGGCCCCCTGAGACCACGCCAGATCGCTCAGGGGCGCCACCGTACAATCTACGGGTTTTGCCCAAGGCGTCCCCCGCCGCTTCAACAGAGGATTTCACGTGTTTATTTCAGACGCTTTCGCTCAGGCCGCGCCGGCTGCCACTGGGAGTCCGGACATGCTCAGCAGTCTGGGGTCCATGCTGCCCTTGGTCCTGATGTTCGTGGTGCTGTACTTCGTGATGATTCGTCCGCAGATGAAGCGTCAGAAGGAGCACAAGGCCATGATCGATGCGCTTGCCAAGGGCGATGAGGTCGTCATCGGAGGCGGCATGCTCGGCAAGGTCGCGAAGATGGGCGAAACCTACCTGTCGGTCGAAGTTGCCAACGGCGTCGAGATCCAGGTGCAGCGCACATCGGTGCTGCAGGTTTTGCCCAAGGGAACGTTCAAGTAATCGCGTGACGCAGGCTTCTGCGTTGCGGATGCGCCCACCCCACCACTTCGCCGGCAGCCTGCAGGCCGGCAGTCGATCGATCGCCAGAAAGGCCTCATGAACCGCTATCCCCTCTGGAAGTACGCGATCCTGCTGGTGGCCTTGTTGGTCGGCCTGATCTACACCCTGCCGAACCTGTTCGGCGAGGCCCCCGCGGTGCAGGTCAGCAGTGGTCGCGCCACCTTGAAGATCGACAGCAGCGTCGCCACCCGCGTGGAAGAGGCGCTAACGCAGGCGGGACTGAAGGCCGACTTCGTGCAGTTCGAAGGCAATTCGGTCAAGGCCCGCTTTGGTGACACCGATACGCAGATCAAGGCCAAGGACACCATCGTCAAGGCGCTGAACCCGGATCCGGCGGATCCGAGCTACATCGTCGCTTTGAACCTGCTGTCGCGCTCCCCGCACTGGTTGACCGCGGTTCATGCGCTGCCGATGTCGCTGGGGCTCGATCTGCGCGGCGGTGTTCACTTCCTGATGCAGGTCGACATGAAGTCGGCCTTGACGAAGAAAGCCGAATCACTGACCGGCGATGTGCGCCAGTTGCTTCGAGACAAGAACCTGCGCCACGCTGGGATCGTGCGCGAGGGCGATTCAGTGACGGTCCGCTTTCGCGACCGCGAGACATTCACCGCGGCGCGCGGTCTGCTGGAAGACGAACTGCTCGATCTTCAATGGACTGAAACGCCTGACGGCGCCGACATCAAGCTGGTAGGCGTTTTGAAGCCAGCGGCCTCACGGCTGGTACAGGAAGCTGCGCTCAAGCAGAACATCACCACGCTGCACAACCGGATCAATGAACTCGGCGTGTCGGAACCGGTGATCCAGCAGCAGGGTGCCGATCGTGTGGTGGTCCAACTGCCCGGCGTGCAGGACACTGCCAAGGCCAAGGACATCATCGGCCGCACCGCCACCCTCGAAGTGCGCATGGTCGACGAAAGTACAGAAGCGGCTGCCGCCGCCGCTGGCACCGGCCCTGTTCCGTTCGGCACCGAGCGTTACACCGAGCGCAATGGCGTCGCCCTCATCGTCAAGCGACAGGTGGTGTTGACGGGCGAGAACCTGACCGATGCGCAGGCGGGCTTTGACGGGCAGACGCAGGAGCCCACTGTCAACCTCACGCTGGACGCGAAAGGTGCGCGCATCTTCAAGGACGTGACGCGCGAGAACATCGGCAAGCGCATGGCGATCCTGCTGTTCGAGAAGGGCAAGGGAGAAGTCGTCACCGCGCCGGTGATCCGTGCCGAGATCGGTGGCGGTCGCGTGCAGATCTCGGGGCGGATGACCACCGCCGAGGCCGCCGACACTTCGCTGCTGCTGCGGGCCGGATCGCTGGCAGCGCCGATGGAGATCATCGAAGAGCGCACGATCGGGCCGAGCCTGGGCGCCGACAACATCTCGAAAGGCTTCAACAGCGTGTTGTATGGCTTTACGGCCATTGCGGTGTTCATGTGCCTCTACTACATGCTGTTTGGCATGTTCTCGACCTTGGCGCTGGCGTTCAACCTGCTGCTGCTGGTGTCGGTGCTGTCGATGTTGCAGGCCAGCCTGACGCTGCCGGGCATGGCAGCGATCGCACTCACGCTCGGCATGGCGATTGATGCCAATGTGCTGATCAACGAGCGGGTGCGCGATGAACTGCGCAATGGCGCCTCGCCGCAGGCGGCGATCCACAACGGCTACGAGCGTGCCTTCGCCACCATCCTCGATTCGAATGTCACCACGCTGATCGCCGGCCTGGCGCTGCTGGCCTTCGGATCCGGGCCGGTGCGCGGCTTCGCGGTGGTGCACTGCCTGGGCATCCTGACGTCGATGTTCTCCGCGGTGGTGTTCTCGCGCGGCCTGGTCAACCTCTGGTACGGGCGTCAGAAGAAGCTCAAGGGCGTGTCCATCGGGCAGGTATGGAAACCTGCCGCTGACGTCGGCGCCAAGCGCTGACAAAGGAGCTGACCATGGAGTTTTTCAGGATCCGACGCGACATCCCGTTCATGCGCCACGCGCTGGTGCTGAACGTGATTTCGGCACTGACCTTTTTCGCAGCCGTGTTCTTCATCGCGACGCGGGGGCTGCATCTCTCGATCGAGTTCACCGGGGGCACCGTGGTCGAGGTGGCCTATACGCAGCCCGCCGACATCAACCGCGTGCGCAGCACCGTCGAGTCGCTCAAGTTCGGCGAAGTGCAGGTGCAGAACTTCGGCACGTCCCGAGATGTGCTGATCCGCCTGCCAGTGCGCGGTGACGTGAAGCAGGCAGAGGTGGTGTCACTCGTCTTCGGCGCGCTGTGCCAGGCCGAAGGTGCCACGGTCACTACCCAGCAGATCACTTCTGACAAGGGCGCCCAGACCACTGCACCGGTGTGCGGCGAGGTCGGCGCCGAGAAGGTCAAGCTGCAGCGCAGCGAGTTTGTCGGGCCGTCCGTCGGGTCAGAACTGGCGCGTGATGGTGCGCTCGCGCTGTTGGCGACGATCGCCGGCATCATGATGTATCTGGCCGTGCGTTTCGAGTGGAAGTTCGCGGTCGCCGGCATCATCGCCAACCTCCACGACGTGATCATCATCGTCGGGTTCTTCGCCTTCTTCCAGTGGGAGTTCTCGCTGGCGGTGCTGGCGGCGGTGCTGGCCGTGCTCGGCTACTCGGTCAACGAATCGGTGGTGATCTTTGACCGGATCCGAGAGTCCTTCCGCAAGTACCGCAAACTGACCACGCCGCAGGTGATCGACCACGCGATCACCAGCACCACCAGCCGCACCATCATCACCCACGGCAGCACCCTGATGATGGTGGTTTCGATGCTGATCTTCGGCGGCCCGACCCTGCATTACTTCGCCGTCGCGCTGACCATCGGCATCCTGTTCGGCATCTATTCATCGGTGTTCGTTGCTGCTGCCATCGCGATGTGGCTGGGCGTGAAGCGCGAAGACCTGATCAAGGCCTCTGGCAAAGAGCTCGACCCGGACGATCCGAACGCTGGGGCCGTGGTGTAGAGTCGTTTCAAAACCCGCTGCGCAACCTACACGAACCCATGGCGTCCACGGCCCACTCACTGGCCCAGGCCACCCAGGCCCGCCGTGCGTACGTCGAAGGATTGCTTAATGGCATGCCGGGTGTGGTCCAGGCGGTTGATCAGGGCGCGCGTCTGCTTCTGGGGCAAGTTGCTGATCCGGCCACACTGATGCGTCGCCGTGATGCAGTCGAAGACCTGAAGAACGCCGCGGGTTTCTGGCTGCAAGGCACGATCTCCATGCTTCGGAGTGCGCTGAGCAGCGGCGTCGTGTCGGCGACTCGACCGAACGATCTGCCAATGCCTGGCGACCGACAGAACTTCAGCCTGGTCGACAACGAAACCATTGAAGGCGAGATCCTCAGTTCCCGCCTTGCCTTGGCGGTGATGGACCGCGCGTCCTGGGAGTTCACCGACCTGCGCTCGCGCATGACGCTGCTCGAAGGCCGTGATGAACTCGATGCCAACGACGTCCTGCGACCGCATGTGCTGGCTCGCATTGCGATCAACTCCTGGCGCTCGGCAGGCCTGAGCCACGAGACCTGGCGCACCCTGCAGGGCGTGCTGCACGAGGAGTTTGCGCACTTCAACGAAGAGGCTTATCACGAGACGAACCGTATGCTGATCCAGCAGCGGGTGCTGCCCGAGATCGATCTGCGTCCGTTCATTCGCCGTTCGCGCAATGCGGCATTCGTCAACACCTACTCGGGCACGCTGGCCTCTGCAGGTTCGGGTACTGCGTCGGCGCGCGATACGGCAGGCACGCCAACGGTTCGTGGCAGCTTGGCTGAGCCGCGGGCCAGTCGCTACAGCCCCCTGCCCGAGGAGCCGGCTCAGGAAATCCGCCTGATCAGCCGGGTGGGGTCTCTGGTTCGTGGCGGATCCGACCATGCCGACGCGGTGCTCGGTCGCCTGAACCGGCTGATCGGTCGTCAACTGCCCGAGTTTGCGCGAACGGTCCAGGGACCTGCGTCCCCGGCGCTGGATGCGGCAATCACGAGTGCCCAGCAAGGCATTGCACTGCGGTTGACGCCCGACTCCGGTGGACGCTATGCCGCTGGTCCGGTCAGCACACCCGCCATGCTGGAGGAATTGCACCAGCGCAAGCAGGCCTTGAAGGCGGCTGCCGCTTCGCCCGGCGAGCGCGCGACGATCGAAGTGGTGGCATTGCTTTTCCAGAGCATCCTTACCGAGGAGCGCATTCCGGCCTCGGTGCGGGTATGGTTCGCGCGACTGCAGATGCCGGTACTGCGAGTGGCCGTCGGCGAGCCGGATTTCTTCGCCACCACTGATCACCCGGCGCGTCGCTTGATCGACCGCATGGGCGCCTGTGTGATGGGCTTCGACGCGCACAGTACCCGGGTGTCGGGAGGTGCCGTCGAGAAGGAGATCAAGCGCGTGGTGCAGGTCGTCGAAGCCTATCCGGACACGGGCCGCCGGGTGTTCCAGACGGTGCTGACCGAATTCGAGCGCTTCCTCGAGCACTACTTCAAGAATGAGAACGAGGCTTCGCGCAAGGGTGTCTCGCTGGCGCAGCAGGTGGAGCAGCGCGAGACCTTGGCCATCCAGTACACGATCGAGTTGCGCAAGATGCTCAACGAGGTGCCGGTGCCCGAAGGTGTGCGCGAATTCCTGTTCCAGGTCTGGGCCGACGTGCTGGCGATGACCGCGGTCAAATCCGGTCTGGGTGGCGAAGAGATCAAGGAAATGAAGCGCGCGGCAGCCGATCTGATCTGGTCGGCGAGTGCCAAGGTGTCGCGCGACGAGCGAGCCGACGTGATTCGCCGCTTGCCGCCGTTGCTGAAGATCCTGCGCGACGGCATGCAAGGCGCCGGTGTCAGTGCCGGTGCACAGGACGAGCATATCCAGCGCCTCAACACCTCGCTGGCCGCGGCATTCACCGCACGCACGGCCTCGATTCCAAAGGATCGCCTGGAACAGCTGATGGCGCGACTGGAAACGCTGGAAGAGCTGCTGCCCGACGCCGACGACATGGAGATCGATGAGTCGCTGGTGCTTGATCTCTCCGGCCACGAAAGCAATGAGCTCGAGGTGGTTAACGCTGGCGGCTCCATGCCGACCCCGGCAATGGCGGCCTGGGCGCGGGAACTGCAGGTCGGCGGCTGGTACATGCTGGACTACCGTGACCGCAATGAGTCGGTGCAATTGGCGTGGCAGGGCATGCGCCGGCAATTGACATTGTTCGTGACGCCGCAAGGTCGCGGCATCCTCTTCCAGCAGCAGCGGCTCGCGGCCTTCCTTCAGGCCGGCTTGCTGGTGCCGGTGCAGGACGAATCGCTGACGGTTCGGGCCACACGCACCGCTCTGGCCAAGCTGGATGTCGATCCAGGCCGTCTGCTGAATTGATCCCCGGATGAAAAAAGCCGCCAGTCGGCGGCTTGTTGAGCTTGTGCGTGAGGGGACGGGTCAGTGGATCAGCCTATCCTCTTCGTCGACGAACAGTTCGTCGAGGATCAGTGCATCAGGCTCTTCGCCCAGGCTCCAGAAGACCATCAACACGATGATCTTCAGGTCTTCCAGGTCGAGCGGGCCGCCGGGGATCGCGCTGGCGCGGTCGATCACCATCTCGCGCATCGGGGGCGGTAACACGCCGGCTGACTCGAGGAAGCTGACAAAGCCGATTGAAGCCTCGCCCAGGTGTTCCTGCTCCACAGGCGAATACACACGCAGGCTGCGCACGCCTTGTTCGCCGACGTACGACTCTGCCGCCGTGGCCAGCCCGTCGAGCCACGACAAGGCCTCCTTGATCTCGTCGGACTCGAAGCCGACCGACGAGAGCTTTCGAGTCAACTGGGCGTGATCCGGACAGGCATCCGGGCGCCAATAGTTCTCGTACAGATACACAAGCACATCGAACATGAATCCATCATACCCGAGCGCTCAAGCTCGTCAGGCGGCATTCAGGTCGTTGCAATACGCTGAAAAAGCTGACCGGGCAGTCGCGCCACCTGGCCGCTCAATTCCAGCTCGAGGAGCCTGATGTTCAGTGCGTGAGCCGACCAGCCGGTGCGGGCAACCAGTGTGTCAAGCGACATCAGTTCGTAGCCCATGGCAGCCAGCAGCGGATCGCCGGTCCCCGCATCAGGCACCTCGTTCGCAGCACGTGGGCGCGCCACCGACTGAGAGGGCAATTCATCGAGCACGTCACCGGCCGACTCGACCAGCTTGGCCCCTTGCTTGATCAGGGCATGGCAGCCGCGTGATTGGGGAGAGTGGATCGAACCGGGTATGGCCAACACCTCACGCCCAGCTTCAAGAGCCATCCGCGCGGTGATCAGTGAGCCCGATTGCAAGGCCGCTTCGACCACCAGAGTGCCGCTGCTCAGCCCGGCGATCAGCCGGTTGCGCTGCGGGAAGTGGGGTGCCAGCGCTGGTGTGCCGAGAGGGTATTCGCTGAGCATCAAGCCGTCACGGGCGATGCGATGTGCCAGATCGAGATGGCGCTTCGGGTACACCCGGTCGAGCCCGGTACCGACCACGGCGATCGTGCCGGCGCCTGCCGCCAATGCACCTTCATGGGCAGCCCCATCGATGCCGAGCGCGAGCCCCGACACCACGACCCAACCCGCCTCGCCAAGGGCATGGGCGAAATCCCGCGCATTCAATATGCCTTGAGGTGTTGGGTTGCGGCTGCCGACGATGGCGATCGAATCGGCTTGCAACAGATCGACACGTCCCTGCGCGTACAGCAGCAAAGGTGGGTCGGCGGTGTCAAGCAGGCGCGGCGGATAACGCGGATCGCCAAGCACGATGACGGTTCGGCCCGCGTCACACGAGGTATCAGCGAGCCAGGCGAGCGTGCGATCAAGCCGCGCATTGAAGTCCGCCGGGGGCGCCATCAGTGCCCGTGCGGCCGACTCGCTGACCACCCGGCAATGGCTGTCGAACGAAGCTGCGAGCGCCGCTTCCGGTGACCCGAAAGCAGCCAGCAGCTTGCGGGCGGTTTCCCGACCGACCTTCGGCGTTTCGACCAGTCGCAGCCAAGCGGCCAGTTCGTCGTGATCGATCACGTCAGTGCCGCACCGACCCGCGTGTGCTCAACTGTTCAGGGCTGCGAGAAGCGGTCGCCTGGCTTCACAGGTTCCTTCACTGACAAGATCAGTGCGTAGGACATGCGTTCGAAGACCTGGAACACAAACAGCATGCCATGGCGCTCGTCGGGCAGTTTCAGGCGGGTTGGCGCGGAGCCGGTGCGATCGATCACCTCCGAGCCGTCCTGCCACAAAGCCAGCACGTGGCCGCGCTCGACACCGTCGCTCTTGCCGCGGTTCAGCGTGACGATCTGGTTCTGTCCGGCCATGACCGCTTCACCGTAAACCGAGACGATCTGTCCGACCAACTCACCCTGAGGTGCGTGCGGCATGTAGTTGCTGTACTCGCGTGCCGTCACGGGGGCGAGCCGGTCACCCACGTTGGCATCCTGCCGGATGCTGGTGACGATGAAGCTGTCTGGAACCGGGGCCGAGGATTCCTTCTCGTCGACGCGGCTGCGGTCGCCAGACCGTACAAACTCGGCTGTTCCCACATACGGTGCTTCGTAACCAAGGATTTCCTTGGTCGTCGGATCGCGCAGTGCCTTGGCCTGGCGGAAGATGCGGAACACGGTGTCCTTGCCCAGATTCCCTCGCACATACGCCGTGTCGCCGCGTGCCATCAGCACCCGGCCCTCCCGGGTGGCGACGATGCGCGGGGCTTCGTCCAGCGTGTTGCCGTCAAGGATCACGGCTTCGTTCAGGAACGGCTCGATGAGGTTGAACGGAATTGACGTGATGGCCGTGGTGGCCAGGGTCGAGGAGCGAACCTGTGGCGACAGCTTCACCACGCCGCCATCGACCGCCTGCCCCAGCCGCAGGCGTGCGCGGCCATCCGAAGTGTCGAGGTACACGACTTGACCTGGGTAGATCAGGTGAGGATTGCGAATCTGATCGAGGTTCATGCCCCACAACTCTGGCCACCGCCAAGGCGACTTCAGAAACAGGCCTGAAATTCCCCAGAGCGTGTCGCCGGCCTTCACCGTGTGCGATTCGGGTGCGTTGGGAGCCAATTCGGACAGCGCGACGCCCGCACTGGCCACCTTCTGCGCGGTATCGCGCTGCTGCGCGGAAATCGGAAAACTAGGCTCCGCGATGGCTGGAGCAACGCCCCCCAGCGTGATCGACATGCACAAACCGAGGGCTGCCAAGCGTGGACTGCGGGCAGGCAGAGAAGTCACGGGTCGGGTCATGGGAAGAAGTCTCCTAACGGGTTGCGGCTGGCAACGCGTCATGGGTGGGCCGAGCAAAGGGTACGCAATACTCACTATTCCGTATCGGCCAAAGTGGCTGGGAATTCAGCGAAAATCCTCAACTGATTTGAAAGATTCTGCCTTTAAACCCTTGCCGTCGCAACGAAAGCGGGCCGCCACACCCCATGCCGAAGCTCACCATCCTTCGTTATCCTGACCCCCGTTTGCACACCGTTGCCAGGCCGGTGGCGCAGGTCGACGACCGAATCCGCCGCCTGGTCGACGACATGATCGAGACCATGTACGAGGCCGATGGTGTCGGCCTCGCGGCCAGCCAGGTCGACGTGCATGAACGGGTCCTGGTCATCGACACCTCGGATACGCGCAACAAGCCGCTGGTGCTGATCAATCCCGAGTTGCTGTCCATCAGTCAGGAGCAGGTGATCGATGAGGAAGGCTGTCTGTCGGTGCCCAGCGTCTACGACAAGGTCTCGCGAGCCGCCCAGGTCCGGGTGCGTGCGCTGGGCAGAGACGGTGAGCCGCTCGAGTTCGATGCCGAGGGCCTGCTGGCCAAGTGCGTACAGCACGAGATGGATCACCTGATGGGCAAGGTTTTTGTTGATTACCTGAGCCCGCTCAAGCGCACCCGCATCAAGACCAAGATGCTGAAACACTGGCGTGATGACGGGCGCTGACGCGGGATCACTTCGCGCATGAGGCTGGCGTTCGCCGGCACCCCGGAGTTCGCCCGCGTCGCGCTTGCTGCCTTGCATGCCGCAGGCTTCGACATCGCGCTTGTACTTACGCAGCCGGACCGCCCGTCCGGGCGCGGTCAGCAATTGCAGCCCTCGGCCGTCAAGGCGTGGTCTGTGGCGCAGGGACTGGCGGTGATTCAGCCCCATGGGCTGCGGCTCGACGGACGCTACGCCACCGACGCTCACACAGCCCGTGCGGCCTTGCAGTCTGTTCAGCCCGACGTGATGGTGGTGGCCGCCTACGGTCTGATCCTGCCTGAATGGACACTGGCTCTGCCGCGCCTGGGTTGCCTGAACATCCATGCGTCCCTGCTGCCGCGCTGGCGCGGCGCGGCGCCGATCCACCGAGCCATCGAGGCGGGCGATGCGCGCACCGGCATCACCGTGATGCAAATGGATTCGGGGTTGGACACCGGCCCGATGCTGCTCGCCGAACCGATGGACATTGCCGACGGCGACACCACCGGCTCGCTGCATGACAGGCTGGCGTCGCTGGGCGGGCGCCTCATTGTCGAAGCGCTGGAACTGGCCGCCTGCGGAGGACTGCACGCCACCGCGCAGCCGACAGACGGCGTGACCTACGCGAAGAAGGTGGACAAGGCCGAGGCCGCGGTGGAATGGCATCTCGATGCCGACACCATCGCGCGGCGCATCCGTGCCTTCAATCCCGCGCCTGGAGCTGTCGCGCGGCTGCGGGGTGAGGTGGTCAAGCTGTGGCACGCACAGGCGCTGCCAGCCGCTCAACCAGCGGTGAAGCCCGGCACGGTAAGCGGTGCGTCTGCTGCTGGCATCAGCGTGGCCTGCGGAACCGGTGCAGTGATGCTCACCGAATTGCAGCGCCCGGGTGGCAAGCGGCTGAATGCCGCGCAGTTCCTGCAGGGACAGTCACTGCAGATCGGCGAGCAGTTCGATCTCGGCACCGCCTGATTCGTCTGCCCGATGATGGCGTCGGCAGCGAGCCCCGGAGGGCTGCTGCAACCGTCAAAAGAGTGCCATGCTCAGCTTGCGCCGATAGCGATCCACTTCAGGATCGGTGGGCGTGGTGTCAACCTTGCCGGCGATTTCCAACGCGCCCTTCGGCGCCGCGACGGCCGGTTTGGCTGGCGCCGGCTTGGCCATCACGTCAAGCACGGCGACATAGGTCTTGCGCGCGAGCTCGCCATTCCAGACTTTGTCGCGCATGATGATTTCCAGCAACTCGTCCATCGCTTCGATGAAGCGTTGCGAAGCGAAGTGCAACTGTGCCAGCTCGAAACGAGCCTCGAAATCGCGTCGGTTCGCAGCGATCGCTGCCGTCAGCACATCGGGCGAGCGCGACAGAGGGGCCTGCTCGCAGGCCGTGAGCCAATGGCCGCAGGCCACCAGCCGTGGATCCGGCAGCACCTTGCCGGCCACTGGATTGAACACAGCACGGGCTTCGTCGACGCGGCCGGCCATCAACAAGGCCCGCAGGCAGTCGGCTCGGGCGCTGTCATTGCCAGGGTTGACCGCGACGGCGTCGAGCAGCTTCGCGATGGCGCTGTGCGAGTCGCCTTCGGCCAACAGGGCCTCGGCATCTTGCATTTCCTCCGCCAAGGCCATTTCCTCGACGCTGGGCACATGCTTGTCGAGGAACTGGCGGATCTCGGCTTCGGGCAGCGAGTCGACGAACCCGTCGATCGGCTGACCGCCCTTGAACATCACGCAGAACGGAATGGTGCGCACGCCGAAGAGCTTCGACAACTGCACCGCGATCTCGGTCTCTGACTCGGAATTCAGCTTGGCCAGCGTGAACCGACCCGCATAGGAAACCTCGAGCTTCTCGAGCACCGGACCGAGGGCCTTCGCCGGTTCGGACCACGGCGCCCAGATGTTGAGCAGGATGGCCTGGTCAACCGAAGCCTGGATCAGGTCGGTTTTGAAATTCTGGAGGGTGATGTTGATCATGGCAGAAGGTCAGGTGCGTACGGGCAGGCGGAGCCGGGCTTATTGAGATAACGCCGCGCCACCTACAATTCAAGGCTTCTAAAAAAGTGGAGCAAGGCCATGAACGCGCCTGCGGTGGTGGGTGTGGTGATGGGGTCCAGCAGCGACTGGGAAACCTTGAGCACAGCCACCGAGATTCTCACCGAGTTTGGCATTCCATTCGAGGCCCGCGTCGTCTCGGCGCACCGCATGCCGGACGACATGTTCGCCTACGCCGAATCGGCGGTCTCGCGTGGCCTGAAGGCCATCATCGCCGGTGCCGGCGGCGCTGCTCACCTGCCGGGCATGCTGGCCGCCAAGACCACGGTGCCGGTGCTCGGCGTGCCGGTCGCCAGCCGTCATCTGCAGGGGGTCGATTCACTGCATTCGATCGTGCAGATGCCCAAGGGTATTCCCGTGGCCACGTTCGCCATCGGCACTGCCGGCGCGGCCAATGCGGCACTGTTCGCCGTGGCGATGTTCGCCGTGGCTGACGCCGCCTTGCGCACCAAGCTCGAGGCCTACCGTGCGCGACAGACCGAGGTCGCGCGGGCCATGACTGCCGACTTGAAATGATGCCTTTCATCGCCCCGGGCGCGACGCTGGGTGTCATGGGCGGTGGCCAGCTCGGCCGGATGTTCGTGCACGCCGCGCAGCAGATGGGCTACTACACCACGGTACTGGATGCCGATCCGGAAAGTCCCGCCGGGCTGGTTGCGCACCACCATATTCAAGCCGATTACCTCGATCAAGAGGGTCTTGCGTCGCTGATGCAGCGCAGCGCGGCCATCACCACCGAATTCGAAAACGTGCCGGCCGATGCGTTGACGATGCTCGGCGCGCACCGGCCTGTGGCACCGGGTGCGCAAGCCGTGGCGGTGTGCCAGGACCGGGCCTCCGAGAAGCGCCATTTCGCACGCTGCGATGTCCCCTGTGCGCCTTACACGGTGATCGAGGACACGTCGCAACTCGCGGCGGTGCCAGATGAGCTGTTTCCCGGCATCCTGAAAACCACCCGCCTGGGTTACGACGGGAAGGGCCAAGCGCGGGTCAAGACGCGGGACGATCTGCCGGCGGCGTGGGCATCCTTGGGCAGCGTGTCGGCGGTGCTTGAAAAGCAGTTGCCGCTCGCCTACGAGGTCAGCGTCATCGTCGCGCGCAGCGCGGCCGGGCAGGTGGTGCATTTCCCTCTGCAGCAGAACCTGCACCGCGACGGCATCCTGGCCGTGACCCAGGTGCCTGCGCCTGATCTCACTTCTGAGGTCCAGCAACGCGCGATCGATGCCGCTCAGCGGGTAGCGGCTTCGCTGGGATATGTGGGCGTACTGTGCGTCGAGTTCTTTGTGCTGAAAGACGGCAGCCTGGTCGCCAACGAAATGGCGCCACGTCCGCACAACTCCGGCCACTACAGCATCGATGCTTGCGACCTGTCGCAGTTCGACCTGCAAGTGCGCACGATGACCGGCGCGCCCCTGATCGCCCCGCGACTGCATTCCCCGGCGGTGATGCTGAACCTGCTCGGTGACCTGTGGTTTGCCGCCGCAGATTCCCCAGTGCGCGAACCCGACTGGGCCGCGTTGCTGGCGCTGCCCGGTGTGCATCTGCACCTGTATGGCAAGGCGACGCCGCGCCGCGCGCGCAAGATGGGGCACCTGACCGTCACCGCGGCCACCGCCGAACAGGCGCGGGCCGTGGCGCTCCAAGCCGCTGCGGTGCTGGGCTTGCCGGCGTTCTGACGCTGCCGACCACGTTGCACGCTGCCATGCTGCTGGATGGAAACGATCCCGGCGCCATCGCCGAGGCGTCTGATGCCATCGCTGCCGGTGAGCTCGTCGCCTTTCCGACCGAAACTGTCTACGGCCTGGGCGCTCGTGCCGATGACGATGCAGCGGTGGCTCGGATCTTCTTGGCAAAGGGGCGCCCGACAAACCATCCGCTGATCGTCCACGTCGCCGACGCCTCGGCCGCCCGCCCGTTCTGTGCCGACTGGCCCGATCTCGCGCAGAAGCTGGTCACTGCGTTCTGGCCCGGCCCGCTGACGGTGATCGTGCCGCGTGCCGATGGTGTGGCTGCAGCGAGTGCCGGCGGGCAGGCGAGCATCGGCTTGCGCTGCCCGTCGCACCCCGTGGCGCTGGCGTTGTTGCGTGAGGTGGCTGCACGCGGGGTACCTGGCATCGCCGCACCAAGCGCCAACCGCTTTGGCCGCCTCAGCCCGACGCGGGCAGCGCATGTGGTGGCCGAACTGGGCACCGGCCTGCGCGTGCTCGATGGCGGCGATTGCGACGTCGGCATCGAATCGACCATCGTCGACTGCTCGCGCGGGCTCGCGGTGCTGCTGCGGCCGGGCTCGCTCACGCGCGGCGCGATCGAAGCGGTGCTGGGCCAGTCGCTCGCAGACCGCGATGAAGATGCTCCCCGCGCTTCCGGCACGCTGGCCTCCCATTACGCGCCGCGTGCCAGGGTCAGGTTGATGGCGCCGGGTATGTTGCAGTCGGCGCTGAAGCGGCTGGCCGACGTGCCCACCGATGCCACCGCGCAAAAGTCGGCCGTACCGCTGGCGGTATATTCGCGCCTGCCTGTGCCGAGTGGTTCTGCGGTGGCCCATCAGGTGATGCCCTCCCGCGCCGACCTCGCGGCCCACGAGCTCTTCAACGTGCTGCGCCGCTTCGATGACCTGGGTGTCCAGTTGATCTGGGTCGAAGAGCCACCGACAGGCCCCGACTGGGACGGTGTGCGGGATCGCCTGTGGCGAGCGTGCGCAGACTGACCGTACCCCAACCCCATTTCCTTTGGAGACCGCATGAATTTCAGAGTCGATCGATGGAGCGCCGTCGCGCTGCGCAGCAGCCTGGTGGTCCTGACGACGGTGAGCGCGCTGCTGCTGTCATCGTGTGGCGGGGGCGGGCAATCCAGCCAGACCAACCGGTTCAAGCCAACCCGGATGATCGTGTTTGGCGACGAGAGCAGCCTGCTGCTGCCCGGGAGCACCTCCACCGCCATCGACGGGCGCAAATACACCAACAACGGGCTCTCCCCTGGCACGACGGCGATCGATTGCAACGCAAACCCGATCTGGGTCCAGCGCCTCGCGGGCGAGTACGGTTTGGTGTTTGCCGAGTGCAATCCGGGCGGCGCGACCCCGAGGGTGCAGATGCGCGCCACGGCAGGCGGCAAGGTGGCCGATGTGGTGGCGGCCGTTGATGCCTTCCTGGCCTCGACCCCTGGCAACAAGCCGGTTCCCACCGACATGATCACGATGATGGTGGGCACCAACGACATCCTCGAGCTCTACAACAGCGTGATCACGTCCGCGCTGACGCAGACGGCTGCGGTCGCCGAGATCCAGCGTCGAGCCGAGTTGGTCGCGGCTCAAATCAACCGCCTGACCAACGACCGCAACACGCTGGGCCGCGTGATGTACTCAACGGTTCCTAGGGTGAGCCTGACGCCGTTCGGCAGGAGTAAATCGTCGGGTGACCAGGCGCTGCTGCGACTGCTCACCGACAGCTTCAACGACAGGATGCGAAGCCTGGTCCGGATCAATGGCCGCAGCTTGGGCTTCCTCGATACAGCGCAGACATTCAACAACATCGTCGACGACGTGAATGATGGCGGGCGGCCCAACGGCATCATCAACGTGAGCGTCCCGGTCTGTACCGTTGCCATCTTGAGTTGCGACACGGACACGCTGGTCAGTGGTGGGACCATCAGCAATTACCTGTGGGCTGACGACATTCGCTTCAGCTACGCCGGGCACATCTACATCGGAGAGGACGCAATCGACCTCGCGACCAGCCTGCCGTGGTGATGTGGTCGTCTGTCAGCGATTCCGCCTGACCTTCAGCCCCCGCAGTTTCATCACCAGGATCGCCAATGCCAGCACCAGCGTGACGGCGTTGGCGACGACGATGGGCCACGCGCCCAGCACCACGCCGTAGGCCAGCCACAGCGCCACGCCGACGGTGAAGCCGGCGTACATGCTGAGAGAGATCCCGCTGACGTCGCCAGTGCGAAAGCTCAGCCAGGCTTGTGGGATGAACGAGGCCGTGGTCAGTGCTGCGGCTGCGTAGCCGAGCACATCAATCCAGTCAGATGCGCTCATCGGGTCATCTCGCGCTGTTATCCGTGCCGTTTGCAGCGCCGCGGGCCAGGGACTCGGTCAGCCCGTCGTTGGCTGCCCACTGGATCAGCGCTTCCAGCGCGGGCCTGGCCGCCGCCGCGTTCGGGTGATTGACGATGCCGACCAGCACATAACGCTGGCCACTCGGCGCCAGCAGGTAGCCGGCCACCGCGGTCACATCGCGCAAGGAGCCTGTCTTCAGGTGCGCACGACCGGCAAGCGTCTGCGTGCGCCGCATCGTGCCATCGACACCGCTGACGGGCAGTGAGGCCATCAGCTCCGGCATCAGCGGGCTGGCCGCAGCGTCCTGCAGCAGCCGCACCAGCACGGCGGCGCTGACGCGGGTTTCGCGCGAAAGGCCCGAGCCGTTGTCGATCACCGCGGCCCGGCCCGCCTCGCCATAGCGTGCGGCCAGCCAGCCGCGCAACACCTCGCGCGCGCCGTCCGGCGTGCCCAGGCCGCGCTGGTTCAGCGCCAGCGTCAGGAACAGCTGCTGCGCCATCACGTTGTTGCTGAACTTGTTGATGTCGCGGATCACCTCGGCCAGCGGTGGCGATGCCAGCTCGAATGTCGGTGCGGTGGCCGGCGCCACACCGTCGCGCACGCTGCCTGTCAGCTTGCCGCCCATCTCGGCCCACAGACCGGCCAGCAGCCGCCCGTTGTAGCCCGCTGGGTCAGCATAGGCCACAGGCCATTGCTTCTCGCCGCACGCCGGCGAATAGATCCCTTTGAAACGCAAGCGCTGCGGGTCAGAAAAATCGGCCTGCAAGGCGCTGCGCCAGTCGTTGCACTGGGTGGCGCCGACACCTGCCGCCAGCGGCACACGGACATCAGCGCGCACACCCTCCAGGGCGGGCTCGGTCGAGATCACCGCGACGCCGTGCGCCGGGTCGGGCGTGAAAGTGAACGACAGCGCCTTGTAGTTCAGCAGCAGCGCATCCGCGCGCACGTTGTAAGGGCGCAGCGCTTCACCGTCGAAATCGGCGGGGTTCTGCTGGGGCACCTCGAACGCGCTGCGGTCGAGCACGATGTCGCCGCGGATCTCACGCACGCCGAGCTGTTGCAGCCGGCGCAGCAGCAACCAGACGCGCTCGACGACCAGCTTCGGATCGCCGCCGCCCTTGATCACCACATCGCCTTCGAACACGCCGCTGCCACCAGTGGGCCACGCACCCTGCACCCACACCGGTGTGGCCCAGGTCCAGGCTGGCCCGAGCAGGTCGAGCGCGGCGTAGGTGGTGATCAGCTTCATCAGCGAGGCCGGATTGACTGCCGCCTGCGCCTGCCACGACAGCCGCGGGGTGCCATTGCGGCCGACCTCTTGCACCACCGCTGACAGCGACTCGCGGGGCACGCGAGCGCGGTCCATCGCGGCGGCGACTTCGGGCGGCAGCGTCTTCATCGCAGCCGGCGGTGACGCTGGCGCAGCCTCCGCATGGCAGCCGAGCAGCAACAGAAGGAGGGTCGATCCCGCGCGCAAAAGCATCCGGGAATGATCGCATGCGCATGCCTGCACAGACCGCGAAAGCCCGGCGCAGACAAGCCCGGTCTGCCGCAGCTAGACTCGTCTGGTGACCTCTGCCTTGACCGCCTGCCTGGCCTTCGACACTGCCACCGAGCACCTGAGCATCGCGCTACAGGTGGGTGGTCGCGTCTGGTCGCAAGAGGGTGCGGGCGGGGCGCTGGCCTCGTCCACGCTGATCCCCGGTGTGATGGATCTGCTGGCGCAGGCGGGCATCGGTTTGCGTGACCTCGACGCCATTGCATTCGGACGCGGGCCGGGCGCCTTCACCGGGTTGCGTACCGCGTGCTCGGTGGCGCAGGGGCTGGCGTTGGGCGTTGACAAGCCGGTGTTGCCGATCGACACCTTGTTGGCCGTGGCGGAGGACGCGCGGAGCCTGTCTGGCGCCGAGGCCATTGACGACGTGTGGGTCACGATGGATGCGCGGATGGATGAGATCTACGCAGCGCACGCGCTGTTCGAGGCGGGTGTGTGGCGGCTCGCCACCGCGCCCTGGCTGTGCACGCCGAAGCAACTGAACGAACGCTGGTCCATCGCGGCGCCGCGTGCGGTGGCTGGCACTGCGCTCGCAGCCTTTGGTGATCGGCTGGCCTGCGGCGCTGCCCTGTGCCTGCCTCAGGCCTTGCCGCGCGCGCGCGCGATGCTGCCGCTGGCCGCGGCGCTGTGGGCACGAGGTGGTGCCGTGGATGCCGCACAGGCACTGCCCCTGTATTTGCGTGACAAGGTGGCGCAGACGATGGCCGAGCGGGCGGCCGCAAAAGCACTCGCCGAATCCGGGGTGCCGGCGGTGCTGCCATGAATGCGGTGCTCCGCCATGCCCACAGGCTCGAGAAGATGACCACCACTCATCTCGATGGGGTGATGACGATCGAGAACGAGGCCTATCCGTTCCCATGGACGCGGGGTAACTTCATCGATTCACTGGCCTCGGGCTACCCCGCGCAGGTGCTGTTCGGCAGTGAGCGACGCGGAGATGCGATTGGCTACTTCGTAGCGATGGAAGGTGTCGAGGAAATGCACCTGCTGAACCTGACGGTCGCGCCCGAGGCACAAAGTCAGGGCCACGGGCGGTTCATGCTGGATGCGTTGGTCGATCTGTGCCGGCAACGCCATGCGCTGCAGCTGTGGCTGGAGGTGCGGCAGAGCAATCCGCGAGCGCGCGCGCTTTACCAGCGCTATGGATTTCGCGACATCGGCGTGCGGCGCGGTTACTACCCGGCTGCGGCTGGTCGGCGCGAAGATGCGCTGGTCATGAGCCTGGACGTGTCCGGCGGCGCGGCATGACCTGGACTGAGCGCCAGCGCGCCATGCTGGCCGAGATGGGCCTGCGGGTGTGGGATGTGCCGGCAGCAGGCGAGACGGGCGTTGTCGCTTCCGCGGCACCTGCAGTCGCTGAGGTGCGGCTGACGAGCCGCCCTCCCGAGGCAGTCATCAAGGTTGCGCCCTCACCGGTCGCCATCGTTCCGCAGGCAGCGATCGATTCGGCTCTGGGTGCCGCTTCGTCGATGGATTGGCCTTCACTGCGCGAAGCGGTCACCGCTTGTACCGCGTGCAGCCTGCACCAGAGCCGCCGGCAGACGGTGTTCGGTGTCGGCCATCCTCAGGCGCACTGGATGATCGTCGGCGAGGCGCCGGGCGAAGAGGAAGACCGCCGCGGCGAACCCTTCGTCGGCCGCTCCGGTCAGTTGCTCGACAACATGCTGCGCGCGATCGGGCTCAGCCGCCAGGCGAGTGAGCCGCCTGATCCCTCAAAACAGGTGTTCATCGCCAACACGCTGAAATGCCGCCCGCCGGGCAACCGCAATCCCCTGCCCGAGGAACTGGCGGCCTGCGAGGGCTTTCTGATCCGGCAGATCGAGCTGGTGCAACCGAAGATCATCCTCGCGATGGGCCGCTTCGCCGTGCAGAGCCTGCTGCGCAGCGCCGCGCCGATCGGCCAGCTGCGCGGCCGTGTTCATCACTACCAGGGTGTGCCCTTGGTCGTGACCTATCACCCGGCCTACCTGCTGCGCAATCTGCCGGAAAAGGCCCGCGCCTGGGACGATCTGTGCCTGGCGCTCGATACCGTCGAAGCATCGGCCGCGCACCTCGCCCGTGGTGCCTGAGGCGGCCGCCCACACAGTGCGCGAGTTGCGCTGGCTGCTGCTATCGCCGCCGCTGCTTGACACCGCGCCGGGTGCGCATTCAGCCCCGGTTCAGCAGTTCAGCTCAGGCGAGCGAGCCGCCATTTCGGCGTGGCTGGATGGCATCGACGGTGCACCGCAAGCGCTGTACGAGGCCGTGCATGCAACCACAGCGCGCGGCACCGATCTGCGCTGGGCCCGCCCACCGTCGCTGCGCCTGGGCCGTCGCGCTGAACGGCTGATGGCGTTCTTCCTGCAGCACGGTCCGACCCACCGTCTGGTGGCCGCGAACATTCCGCTGCGCCACCTGACGCCGGATGGCGACCATACGACCCTCGGTGAAATCGATTTCCTGCTGCACGATGCCGGCGGCCATCCCTGGCACTGGGAACTGGCGGTCAAGTTCTTTCTGTGCACTGCCACCGGGCCGCAAGCGAGCGCCGCCGACTTCATCGGCCCCGATCGCGCGGAAACCTTCGACAGCAAGCTGCACAAGATGTTCGACCGCCAGCTGTGCCATCTCCCGCCGCCACCCTGGGACCAGCAGACCTGGACCCCTGCCGCCTGCACGCGTGGGCGCTTGTTCTATCGCCACGGCAGGCCGGTGCCGTGCACGCCCGGTGTGCACCCCGACCATCTGCAAGGCCGCTGGATCGAGCGCGATCGTGTGGCCGAACTGCCTGCCGCCAACGAGCCGGTGTGGCACGTGGTGCCGCGCAACGACTGGATGTGCCCGCGACCACCGATCGCGGCAGAAGGCCGTTCCTTGCACGCCATCGCCGCGCGTCTCAGCGACGAGCCGACGGCGCTCGCCACGATGGTGCTGCGAGATGACGAGCCCGAAGCGTTGCCGCTTTTCGTCGTCAGCCCGGCTTGACCGGGCGTTTCCAGGTTGGCAACGACACCTGCCGGCTGCGCACCACTGTCAGCTCGCCGGCGGGCGCTTGGCGTGTGATCGTCGACCCGGCGCCGATGGTGGCACCCGCGCCGACCGTGATCGGCGCCACCAGCACGCAGTTGCTGCCCACGTGCACATCGGCGCCGATCTCGGTGCGGTGCTTGTTCGCGCCGTCGTAGTTGGCGGTGATGCTGCCGGCACCGAAGTTCACCCGCTCGCCGACCGTCGCGTCGCCCAGATAGGCCAGGTGGTTGGCCTTGGCACCATCGGCCAGCGTCGAGTTCTTGACCTCGACGAAATTCCCGATGTGGACTTCAGCGCCGAGTACCGCGCCGGGCCGCAGGCGTGCGTAGGGGCCGATCAGCGAGCCGCGGCCCACCGTCACGCCCAGCGTGTCGCCGTCGATGTGGGTGTACGGGTGGATCACCACATCGTCACCGATCGCGGCATTCCGGATCACGCAGTTGGCGCCCACCTTGACGCGATGACCCAGCGACACCGCACCTTCGAACACGCAGTTCACATCGATGCTCACATCGACGCCGCATTGCAGGCTGCCGCGCACGTCGATGCGCGCCGGGTCGGCCAGGCGAACGCCAGCGGTCATCAGCGCCTCGGCCTGGTCGCGCTGGCACAGGCGTTCGAGTTCGGCCAACTGCTGCGGGCTGTTGACGCCCAGTACTTCGCTGGCGCGCTGCGGCTGTGCGGCCACCACTGGCACGCCATCGGCCACCGCGAAAGCGACCACATCGGTCAGGTAGTACTCGCCCTGGGCATTGCGGTTGTCGAGGCGGGCCAGCCAGGGCTTGAGCAGCGCGGTGGGCGCCGCCATCGCGCCGGTGTAGACCTCGGTGATCGCGCGCTGTTCCGGTGTGGCGTCCTTGTGTTCCACGATCGCCTGGACCGTCGAGGTTCCATCTGCCGCCGCGCTGCGCAGGATGCGGCCGTAACCGGTGGCATCGGCCAGCGTCACCGTCAGCAGCGCCAGCTTGTCACCGGCGCAGGCATCCACCAGTGCACGCAGCGTCGCGGCCTGGATCAGTGGCGTGTCGCCGTTCAGGATCAGCGTGATGCCGTCGCTGTGCAGCACGGGGGCGGACTGTTGCACCGCGTGTCCGGTGCCGAGTTGTGGACTCTGTCGAACGAATTGCAGATTCGGTGCTCTGACCGAGGCCTCCACCTGCTCAGCGCCATGGCCAGTCACCACCACGACGCGATCGGCAGCAACCTCACCGGCGGTGTGGAGCACATGCTCCAGTAAGCTGCGCCCGGCCAGTTCATGCAGCACCTTGGGGCGGTCCGACTTCATCCGGGTGCCTTTGCCCGCCGCCATGATCACGATGTCCAACGCCATGTCCCGTTCCCCTGAGTCAAGTGCAACTCGCATGTCGGGCGCGATTATGGGCGGGCCGGATGCCATGGCATTGGGGCGCTGCCGCGGATGGCGACGCGTGGTGCTGCTGTCGTGCATGGCGTGGCTGATGACAGGCTGCAGTGCGGTGCGCCTCGGCTACAACCACGCGCCCGATCTGGCTTACTGGTGGCTCGACGGTTATGTCGATTTCAGGGCCGACCAGTCGGCGCGCGCTCACGAGGCCATCGACGATTGGTTCAAGTGGCACCGGCGCGTGGAGTTGCCGGTGTATGCCGAGTTGTTGTCCAAGGCGCGGGGCCAGGTCGCCGGTCCTGCCACCGCGGCGCAGGCCTGCCAATGGTTCAACGACGTCAGACTCCGTGTCGATGCGTCGCTGGAGCGCGCATTGCCGGGTGTGGCCGAGGTGGCGTTGCGCCTGTCGCCCCAGCAGCTCGCGCACCTGGAGCACAAGTACGCCGAGATCAACGAGGAACTGATCGACCGCTATCTGCAGCCCCAGGCCGAGGCCCGAACCCGGGCGCAGCTCAAGCGCGCGCTCGAACCGATCGAGATGATCTACGGTCGCATGAGCAGCAGCCAGCGCGAGCGCATCGCGGCGCTGGCCTTGGCAACGCCGTTCGATCCGGCACGTTGGATCGCCGAGCGCCACCGCCGTCAACAGGACACCTTGCAGACGCTGACGCGGCTGAGGACCGAGCAGACCAGCCTCTCGCAGGCGGTGGATGCGCTGCGGGCGCTGACTCAGCGCTCCCGCGTGTCACCGAAAGACGAGTACCGTGCCTATCAGCAGCGGCTGATCGAGTTCAATTGCGCCTTCGCGGCCGAGGTGCACAACCTGACCACGCCCGAGCAGCGTCGTGCCGCCGCCGAGCAGCTCAAGGACTGGGAAGATGACGCGCGGGCGCTGGCCGCTGACGCCAAACCATGATCGCCGTCAACGCACCAGCGGCGTCGTGACGCTGCGCGCCTTCTCCTCGGTGCCAGGAAACGGTGTCATCGCCGCCTGGAACATCGCCGTCATCAGCGCGGGGGTCAGTGGCAGCACGCCATCGCTGCTGGCGCGCGTCTCGTACACCACGCGGCCGCTCTTGCGGTCGCGGATCAGCACCGACACCTCGCGGACATAGCGCCGCAAGGAGTCGTCGAGCCCGAAGATGTGGCCTCGACCGAGCTCGCCACCAAAGCCCACGTGCCCGAAACGCGGGCGGTACAGCCCGCCGCCCCACCAGATCGGGTCGTCGAAGGGTGAAAAGTAGCTGGCCGTCACGCGCGTGCCGAGCAGCACCACGACATCGGCAGTCTGCGCCTCGGGCGCCGGCTTGAAGCCAGCGGACTCGATGGCCGAACGCGCGGCGTCTTCCATGCGCTGCTGATCGGGCTGGTCCTGCTGAGACGGCAGCCGCTCGAACACATAGGTGTCGGGCTGGCGATCGGCCGGCCAGCTGCCGAAGGTCGACACGTCGCTGCTGATCTGGGTGGCGCACCCACCTGCCACCAGCATGGCAACGAGACCACATGCAATCAAGAGCTGACGGCGCATGCTGATCCTCCGGTTCAGGCCGAGTCGATCCAGTGCAGTTTCACGGTGGAGTTCGCCTGTGGCGCGCTGCCGCAGCTGTCGTCCTCGTCGAACGCACGATCGCCATTCGAGTCGGCCACGCCAGTCGCCTGGAGCTCGGTGAACGGGAACAGGTTCCGGTCGGCGAGGTGAGAGGGCACGACGTTCTGCATCGCACTGAAGACATTCTCGACACGCCCGGGATGCCGCTTGTCCCACTCGCGCAGCATCTGCTTGATCTGCACCCGCTGCAGGTTGTCCTGGCTGCCGCACAGCGTGCAGGGGATGATCGGAAATTGCCGGTGCTCGGCCCAACGCTCGAGATCGGTCTCGGCCACATAGGCCAGCGGGCGGATCACGACGTTCCTGCCATCGTCGCTGACCAGCTTCGGCGGCATGCCCTTCATCTTGCTGCCGAAGAACATGTTCATGAACAGCGTCTGCACGATGTCGTCGCGGTGGTGGCCGAGTGCGATCTTGGTCGCGCCCAACTCGCCGGCCACCCGGTACAGGATGCCCCGGCGCAGCCGTGAACACAAACCGCAGGTCGTCTTGCCCTCGGGGATGACGCGCTTGACGATCGAGTAGGTGTCCTGGTTCTCGATGTGAAAGGGCACGCCGACCCTGGCCAGGTACTCGGGCAGCACGTGCTCCGGAAAGCCGGGCTGCTTCTGGTCGAGGTTGACAGCCACCAGTTCGAAGCGGATCGGCGCGCGCTTTTGCAGGCCCAGCAGGATGTCGAGCATCGCGTAGCTGTCCTTGCCGCCGGACACGCAGACCATCACCCGGTCGCCGTCCTCGATCATGTTGAAGTCGATCACCGCCTGGCCGACCAGCCGGTGCAAGCGCTTGCTGAGCTTGTTGATTTCCAGCGCGGCTTTGTCGGTGGAGGTGTTGACAGCAGACATGGTGGTTCGAAAGTCGATCATAAAAACGGAAAGTCTCTGCGCATCGAATTCAGATGAAAGCCTGAATCCACCATCAAGGTGCTGCCCGTGAAGGCTTGATTGGACACGGCAAACGACACGGTGGCCGCGACCTCCTGCACGGTGGGCAACTTGCGTGTCAGCGCATGGCCTGCCATGGCAGTGAGGTGCTTGTCATCGATGAGATCACTGCCTGTGGTCAGGCCAGGTGCCACACCGACAACGCGCACTGTCGGCGCCAGATCAAGTGCCAGCACGCGGGTCAGCAGCTCGAGCGCTCCTTTCGACAGCGCGTAGGAAAGATAGTCCGGATTGGGATTCCAAAGACGCTGGTCCAGCATGTTGATCACCACGCCTGTGCGCTGGCCCGCCGTCGTCAGGTGCTCGTGAAGCCTGCGTGCCAACACCAGGGCGGCGCCGGCGTTGACGTTCATGTGTGCAGTCAGGCGCGCATAGCTCAGACTGCCCACATTGTCATAATCGAAAGCGCATGCGTTGTTGACGATCGCGTCCACCCGACCATAGCGCTTGACGATGCGCGGGAACAATTCCTCGCATTGATTTTCGTCAGCCAGATCAGCTTCGAACACCTCTGCGTCGACGCCCAGGACCGAGATTTCCGCCGCAGTCTCCAAAGCCTGCTGCGGCGAATGGGCGGTGTGCACGGCGATGTTGTATCCGTCGCGCGCCAACCGGAGGGCGATCTCTCGGCCGATGCGTTTTGCCGATCCAGTGACCAAGGCAACCGGTCGTTGTCTGGTGGGCGATCCTTCGTCAAACATGGGTGATATCGGCTCTGATGGGTATTGTGAAAGACAAGGCGCTCAATGTGCCACGGCTGTGCGCCGGCGATGGCCTGCGGGCAGAGAATCTCACCATGACGAATCCTCAGCTGTCCGACCTGATCCGTTCGGTCATCGCACGCCAAGGCGGCTGGCTGCCCTTCGATCGATTCATGGCCTTGGCCTTGTACGCGCCAGGCCTGGGCTACTACGCCCGAGGCGACCGGCAGTTCGGGGTGTTCCCTTCGTCGGGAAGCGACTTCGTCACGGCGCCCGAGCTGTCGCCGCTGTTTGGCCAGGCACTGGCCCGACAGGTCCGGCAGGCGCTGGACGGCAGCGGCACCGACGAGGTATGGGAGTTTGGCGCCGGCTCTGGCGTGCTGGCGCGTGAACTGCTGGCCACGCTGGGCCCACGCGTGAAGCGCTACACCATCGTCGACGTGTCGGGCGCCTTGCGCGAGCGGCAGCGCGAGGTGCTGTGCGGGCATCTGGACCGCGTGCAGTGGGCGGACGAATGGCCCGAGACGCTGCACGGCGTGGTCGTCGGCAACGAGGTGCTCGACGCGATGCCCGTGCAACTGCTGCACTTCGATGGAAAGCACTGGTGCGAGCGCGGCGTGAGCTTGCGGGAAGTCGACGGCGATTCAGAGAAGTCAGCCCCCCCGTGGGCCTGGGCTGATCGCCACACTGACTTGCGCCCGCCGGGCGATGAGGCCGTCAACGGGGCTGCGGCAGGCGGTGCCATGTTCACGACCGAGATCCACCCTCAGGCCGAAGCGTTCATCGCCACGCTGGCCGATCGCCTTCGGCGTGGGGCTGCCTTCTTCATCGACTACGGTTTCCCTGCGGCCGAGTACTACCACCCGCAGCGCAGCGGCGGCACGTTGATGTGCCACCGCGCCCATCAGGCCGATACCGACCCGCTCGCCGATGTCGGCGACAAGGACATCACGGCGCACGTCAACTTCACCGGCATCGCGATGGCCGCGCAGGAGGCCGGGTTGGACGTGCTGGGCTACACCAGTCAGGCCCGATTCCTGATGAATTGCGGCGTTCTCGACCTGCTGCAGGGTGCGGACATTCAAACTGTCGCCAACGCGCAGAAGCTGCTGACCGAGCACGAAATGGGCGAACTTTTCAAGGTCATCGGCTTTGCGAAAGACTGCGATGCCGCATTCACCACCTCACCCATCGGATTCACCCATGGTGACCGCACGCACACGCTGTAAGGCCCCGACATGATCCGCTGGCTGATCGCGATCTTTCTCATCCTGATGGTGTTCACCAGCCTGCACCGCTGGCTGGAAAAGATCGGCCTCGGCCGCCTGCCCGGTGATTTCCGCTTTCGTATGTTCGGGCGTGAGTTCTTTGTGCCGATCGGCAGCAGCGTGCTGCTGAGCCTGATCGCCCTGGCGCTGAGCAAGGTCCTGTGACGAATCAGAACCTTTACTGCGCAATGCGCGCCGCCTTTCCCGCGGACCTGGACCGCACCGCGATCGAATGCGTGGCCACCGAGGGCTCGGCGGGCGTTGGGCTTTTCTACACCTGGCGCGACCTCGACCGCAGCAGCGCCATGATCGCGAACCTGCTGGGGTCGCTGGCGCTGCCAGCCGACGCACGGGTGCTGGTGCACACCGACAAGTCGGTCGAGGCGCTGATCCTTTATCTGGCCGTGCTGCGTGCTGGGCTGGTCTACGTGCCACTGAACAGTGCCTACCAGGCGAGCGAGCTCGGCTACTTCATCGACAACGCCGAGCCGGCCGTGGTGGTCTGCGCGTCGCGTGATTTCGGGTGGCTCTCGAAGATCGCGTTTCGCGCGGGCACGGCGCATGTGTACACGCTGGACGATGACCATCGCGGCAGCCTGCTCCAACGCGCCGCGCATCACGCCGACACTCAGGCGCCGGTCCAGCGCGCGGCCGCTGACGTGGCCAGCATCATCTACACCAGTGGCACCACCGGCCGCAGCAAGGGCGCGATGCTCAGCCATGGCAACCTGCTCTCCAACGCGCAGGTGCTGAAAACGCTGTGGGCGTGGCGCAGCGAAGCCGACGGTGGCGACGTACTGATCCACGCGCTGCCGCTGTTCCATGTGCATGGTCTGTTCGTCGCATCCCACGGTGCCTTGCTGAACGGCAGCAAGATGCTCTGGTTCGCGAAGTTCGACGCACGCGCTGTGACCGCTCGGCTGCCCGAGGCGACGGTTTTCATGGGCGTGCCCACCCTGTATGGACGCTTGCTCGCCGAACCCACGTTCAACGCCCAGGCATGCAGGAACATGCGCCTGTTCATCAGCGGCTCGGCACCCTTGCTGGCCGAGACCTTCCGGCAGTTCAGCGAGCGCAGCGGCCACACCATCCTCGAGCGCTACGGCATGAGCGAGACGGTGATGTTGACGTCGAACCCCTACGCGCCTGTGCAGGATCGCATCGCGGGCACGGTGGGTTTCGCGCTTCCAGGGGTGGGTCTGCGGGTGACCAGCGCTGACGGATCTCTCATCGGCGCCGTCGAGGTGCGTGGCCCCAGCGTGTTCCAGGGCTACTGGCGCATGCCGGAGAAGACGGCCGAAGAATTCACCGCCGATGGCTGGTTCAAGACCGGCGATCTTGGGCAGATCGATGCGCAGGGCCGGCTGACACTCATCGGGCGCAGCAAGGACCTGATCATCAGTGGCGGCTACAACGTCTACCCGGCCGAGGTCGAGGGGTACCTGAACGAACTGCCGGGCATCGACGAAAGTGCCGTGATCGGCGTGCCGCACGCCGACTTCGGCGAAGCGGTGGTCGCGGTGCTGGTGCCGCGTGCAGGCGCCAGCGTGGACGCCGCCGCCTGCATTGCGGCGCTGAAGCAGCGCATCGCGGGATTCAAGGTACCCAAGCAGCTCATCGTGGTTGACCAGTTGCCGCGCAACGCGATGGGCAAGGTGCAGAAGGCGCTGCTGCGTGAGCATTACCGGGCGTTGTTCGCCCACTGATACGGGCTTGCCTGCAACGACTGTCTGCAAGCAAGCTTTGCGCAGTGCTGGCCAGGGCACGGGGTGACCGGCTCCGCTCATGCCTGGGGACAGAGCCCCAAGCGCTCGCCAGGCACAAACAGTCCTCAGGACTGCTTGTGTCCGGGCTTGCTCCCCCGGGCCGGTTCACTGCTCAGGGGCTTCGAGCCGATTCGATCCGGCCCTCCTCCTTTACCTCGCTGCGCCGGTCACCCCACGCCCTCGCCAGCAGGCACCGTTGTCGCTTGCAAAGCCTTGAACCCCCGATTGCTTCGATGGTGGTAAGAGAGCTGCGGTGGGCCGCTGTGTGGAGTGAAGTAAAGGGGGAGGGCCGGCGGGATTCTCGCTAAGGCGAACGGCTGGTGAACCGGCCCGGAGGACATGAACGCAACGCAGTGGTCCATCGCAGCTCTCCTGAGGCAACCCCGAAGCGAAGGATCGCATCGCAACCCAACACGGCCAACAGAAAAGCCGCCGGGTCTCGCGATCCGGCGGCTTTGTCGTTGAAACATCGGAGATCAGTCTTCGGCGTAGATGTCCACGTCCTTGGTTTCCTTGATGAACAGCATGCCGATCACGAAGGTAGCGCTGGCGATGATGATCGGGTACCACAGGCCGTTGTAGATGTTGCCTGACTGCGCCACGATGCCGAAGGCGATGGTCGGCAAGAGCCCACCGAACCAGCCGTTGCCGATGTGGTACGGCAGGCTCATCGAGGTGTAGCGGATGCGGGTCGGGAACATCTCGACCAGCATCGCCGCGATCGGGCCGTAGACCATGGTCACGTAGATCACCAGGATCACGAGGATCAGCACCACCAGCGGCTTGTTGACCTTCTCCGGGTCGGCTGCTGCTGGGTAGCCCGCGGCCTTGGTGGCTTCGGCGACGCTCTTCTTGAACGCGGCGATGCCTGCCTTGCTGTCGGCCTCGAACGAGTTGCCGTCAGGCGTCAGCGTGGCGTTCAGCGAGGGGATCTCGACTCCGCCCAGTTTGACAACTGCCACCGTGCCCGCGGGCGCCTCGACCACTTCGTAGTTCACCGCGGCCTGTGCCAGCGTGCGCTTGGCGATGTCGCAGGAGGTGTGGAAGTTCACCTCACG
Organism: Rubrivivax sp.; assembly: GCA_027490215.1. GTDB lineage: Bacteria > Pseudomonadota > Gammaproteobacteria > Burkholderiales > Burkholderiaceae_C > PBB1. Next base: position 73,118 of record JAIXYO010000033.1, on the reverse strand, counting down.
GGCGATCGGGCTGCCCTGGAATGAACACTGTGCCGGATCGACGACGACCGTCACCGGGACTTCCTTCTGCGCCTTGGCGAGATCAGGATTGGCTGCCGAGGTCAGCGCATTGAACAGCGGGAAGTAGGTCAGCGCAGCGATCAGGCAACCGGCCATGATGATGGGCTTGCGGCCGATCTTGTCCGACAGCATGCCGAAGATCAGGAAGAAGGGCGTTCCGATCAGAAGCGAGACCGCGATCAGGATGTTGGCCGTGGGCCCATCGACCTTCAGCGCCTGCGTCAGGAAGAACAGCGCATAGAACTGGCCGGTGTACCAGACCACCGCCTGGCCGGCAGTCAGGCCGACCAGGGCCAGGATCACGATCTTCAGGTTCTTCCACTGCCCGAAGGACTCGGTCAGCGGCGCCTTCGAAGTCTTGCCTTCTTCCTTCATCTTCTTGAAGGCGGGCGACTCGTTCATCGACAGGCGAATCCACACGCTGATGCCCAGCAGGGCGATCGACACGATGAACGGAATGCGCCAGCCCCAGTCAGCAAACAGCGCTTCGCCTTCCTTGGTGAAGGCACCGCCACCGAGCACCCAGCGCGTGCCCAGGATCACCATCAGGCTCAGAAACAGTCCCATCGTCGCGGTGGTCTGAATCCACGAGGTGTAGGCGCCCCGCTTGCCGTGTGGCGCGTGCTCGGCCACGTAGGTGGCAGCACCACCGTACTCACCGCCGAGCGCCAGGCCCTGCAGCATGCGCAGGGCGATCAGGATGATCGGCGCTGCCCAGCCGATGGAGGCGTAGTTCGGCAACACGCCGACGATGAAGGTCGACAGGCCCATGATCAGGATGGTGACCAGGAAGGTGTACTTGCGCCCGATCATGTCGCCGAGTCGGCCGAACACCAGTGCGCCGAACGGCCGCACGATGAAGCCTGCCGCAAAGGCCAGCAGTGCGAAGATGAACGCCGCGCCGGCATCGAGGCCGCTGAAGAACTGCTTGGCGATGATGGCGGCGAGTGAGCCGTACAGGTAGAAGTCATACCACTCGAACACCGTACCGAGGCTCGACGCAAAGATGACCTTGCGCTCTTCGGCCGTCATCGGTTGCGGTGTGGGCTGCGCGCCGATGGCCTTGCTGGTAGCTGTTGCCATGTTGGTTGTCTCCGTTGTGGTGGCATCACCGACCGAAGGTGATGCTTGAACGGATCATGGTCAGGCGCCCTGACCGCGTCCTGACGCTGTGCTGAACTCAGGCTGACAAGATCAGCAGAAACCCGAGTCTTTTGTTTCTCGATGTGGAATTCGGTGCCAATTGCCGTTTTTAATCTGGCGGTGGTACGCCCGTCTGGCGGCGTCAGCCGTCAGCTGTCAGCCAGCGGTGATGTCTTGGGGTCTGGCAGGTCGTTGCGCCGTTGTGATAGCTGCGTGCACACGCTGAGCTTTTCTCGATCGGCCATCTTGCCCCAGCCTGCGATCTCGTCGATGCTGCGCCGGCAGCCCTCGCACCAGCGGTTTGCCGCGTCCATTCGGCACAGCCCCACGCAAGGGCTCGGGACGCTGGAGTGGTCGTTGGGCAATGGGGGCGGGCTCATGGTGTGACGCCAGGGCTGATGAGCGCATGGGCGGTCGCAGGATTGTGCGCGACGCGCACCGACTCGTTTCGCCGTCGATCAACTGCGCTGCAGGGAGGTGCTGCGCCAACGGGTCACCCGCGTCGCCAGTTGGCGCAGGAAGCGGCTCAGCCACCAGATCGTTGCGACCATACCGACCAGTACGACCGCCAGCAGCACCGCGAACAGCAGCGGTTGGGTCCACGACAGCCACAGCGCGATCGGCACCGCCGCGTCGCCGAGCAGTGACATGCCGACGTTCGAAAACGGCTCGGGCGACGTGTTGACCGCGGCCCGCGTGGTGGACTTGGCGACGTGGCTGGTCGCCGCCAGCGTGCCGCCCATCAGCGCCGCCGCCATCGTCCACACGGTCGGGTCAGCGCCGAAAACGGCGGCCGCCAGCGCGGCACCGGCCGGGATGCGCACCAGCGTGTGAACCAGATCCCACAGGGAGTCGATGCCCGGGATCTTGTCGGCAAAGAATTCCACAAACAGCATGAAGCCGCTGGCCGTGAGCATCAGCGGATGTTGCAGCACCGTGAGGTCGCCCGGCAGGTCGACCCAGCCCAGGCGCCCGGCCAGTCCGGTCAGGAACAGGACGGCATACAGGCGCAGGCCGCTGGCCCAACCCAGCGCGGCGGCGAGCGCCAGCAGCTGGGGTGTGTCGAGCGGCGGCATCGCCATCGTCAACGCCGGCTCACGCTGCGGAGTTTCCCCGGGCAGGTGCTGCTGCCCGGCGCGTGATCACGCACCGTTGGCGCGAACCACTCGGTGACCAGCAGCGGTACACCGCGGCGGGTGAACACCGAACGTCGACACCACAGAGGAGGTTCTTGCCAACCCAGCCGGGCGCCGAGTCGGCGCGCCTGCAGCGGGGCCATGCGCCGGCTGCCCAGGCGTGCGCAATTCGCAGCGTTCAGCCCGAACAGAAGGTCGGCCAGCGGCCGCTGGCCCAGCCCGCGCAGCGCTCGCCAGGTCAACCGAGCCTGCACTGCCGGCAGCACCGAGCGCGCGTGGACGAGTGGTCGCCCGTCGCCCCACAACACGACTTCGCGCACATGGCAACGCTGCAGGCGACAACTTCTCACGCCATGCTGTCGCAGCAGATGCAACTCTTCCTTTGTGGTTGATGCCGTGCCTTGACCGAGCAACTGCACCTTGAAGCCACCGAAGGATTGCGAGAGCCGTCGGCTCAGCGAGCCGTCTGACTGCAACCAGGCACGCAGGGCGCGATCGAGTGGCAGCGCTCTCACGAGACTGGCTTGAACCGCCAAATGCCGGATTTGCATTCCCTCATGCAGCGAGCTCCTTCACGAGGATCGTGCCGCGCGCGATCAGCACCGGTTTGCCGTGGCCGACGGATGCGGTGCCATCCAGATGCGCCAGCAGGCCGTGCAGCTTCTCCTTGGACTCGACGCTGGACACATGCCATTGGAGCGTGATGTCCTGATCGGCAAACACCGGATTCTTGAAGGCGAAGTTCATGTTCAGGCACAGCATCTCGCGGCGGATGCCATCGTCGGCGCGCGAAAAGTAAGTGGCCAGCATACCCATCAGGTGGGCGCTGGTGTGCTGACCGCTGGCGATGATCTCGCCAAAGCGCGCCCGCTGCGCCACAGCGGCATCAACGTGCAAGGGGTTCTCGTCGCCGCTCAGTCGAGCGAACAGCGCGATGTCCTCGCGGGAGTAGCGCAACACCTTGGAAAGCTTCTCGCCCGCCGAGACCAGCGGGATCTTCGGGTTCATCTTCATGGGCTGCCCCGCGAATCAGCTTGCATGGGCAATGGCAGGCCGTTGGCGCTCGAAGCGCTTGGCGGGCTCGTAGGGGAAGACGTCGTGCACGTGGCCTGCCAGGATGCGCTCCTTGTGCTCCTGCCAGAAAGTGGCGTCCAGCAAGTCGGCATGGTGCCTCATGAACACATCGCGCACCTTCGCGTTGCCGAGCAGGAACGGGGCGAAGGTTTCCGGGAACACATCCTTCGGACCCACGTGGTACCAGACCTCGCCGGACATCTCGTCCTCTTCATGGCGCGGCGCAGGCACCCGGCGAAAGTTGCAGTCGGTGATGTACTCGATCTCGTCGTAGTCGTAGAACACCACCTTGCCATGGCGCGTGACGCCGAAGTTCTTCCACAGCATGTCACCGGGGAAGATGTTGGCCGCCACCAGATCCTTGATCGCGTTGCCGTACTCGACCACCGCCTGCTCGATCTGCTCGGGCGGGGCCTCCTGGAGGTAGATGTTCAGCGGGATCATGCGCCGCTCGATGTAGGCATGTCGGATCACCAGCTCGCCGCCGTCTTCCTCGAGCAGGCTGGGACAGAACTTCTGCAGCTCGGCCACCAGTTGATCATCGAAGCGAGCGCGTGGGAAGGCCACGTTGCTGTACTCCAGCGTGTCGGCCATGCGGCCCACGCGATCATGCTGCTTGACCAGCAGGTACTTGGACTTGATCAGCTCGCGCGTGGTGTCCTTGGGCGGTGGATAGAAGTCCTTGATGACCTTGAAGACATACGGAAACGATGGCAGGTCGAACACCAGCATCACCATGCCCTTGATGCCGGGCGCGATGCGGAATTGGTCCGACGAGTGCCGCAGGTGCGCGAGGAAGTCCCGGTAGAACAGGTTCTTGCCCTGCTTCTGCAGGCCGATGGCGCTGTAGATCTCGCTACGCGGCTTGCGTGGCATCAGCGTGCGCAGGAACTGCACATAGGCCGAGGGCACTTCCATGTCGACCATGAAGTACGCGCGGGCGAAGCTGAACAGCAGCAGCATTTCCTCCTCGCCGAACAGCGCCGTGTCGATGGCAAGCTGACCGGCCTCGGTGTGCAGGATCGGCAGCGCGAAGGGCAGTTCCCGGTAGCCGTTGATCACCTTGCCGACCAGGTACGCGCCCTTGTTGCGAAAGAACAGCGAGCTCAGCACCTGGATCTGGAAATTGGCCCGCGGCAGGTAGTCGCCCAGTTCGGCTTCCACCGCGGTCAGCACATGATCGAGGTCACGATCGAGGTCTTCAAACGGGCGCTTCAAATCGAAGCGCTCGACGATGCACCGCCACACCTCGCGCAGCGTGTCCTTGGTCGGGTAATAGACGTGGAAGGTCGGGTTCGACGCTGGGTCGTCGACCTCGATGTACTCGGTGGACACCGTCGGGCGCACGAAGATGAAGTCGTTGTTGAAGTAGCGGCGGTGCAGGATCTTCGTGGTGACCGAATTGAAGAAGGTCTCAGCCAGTTCGGGCTGATGGTGGTTGATCAGCAGCCCGACGTAGTGCAGTTTGAACTGCTGTGACAGCTCGGCGCTCAGTTCGCCGGCCTTGAACTCGGATTGCAGGCGCTCGGCCGCCTCGTCGACGCGCTTGTCGTAGAACTCGATGCGCTCACGCTGGGCCCGCTGCTGACCGTGCCAGTCGGCCGCCTCGAAGCGCTGCTTCGCCGCAGCGCTCGCCTTGCGGAACAGGCGGTAGTGGCGGTTGAAACCGTCCAGCATCGCCTTCGCCAGGTCGAGGGCCTGCGGATCGGTCAGCGCCACCGGGAAGGCCGTGGCAGACATCAAGGCAGGCCCTTGCTGGCCGCCTGTCCTGCCGGACTGCGTCGCGCATGAACTGCGGCCAACGCCATCTCGTACGCATCGCGCACCCGCTCGGGTCCGGAAACCGTCATTTTCAGATCCTCCAGCAGGCCGTTGTGCAGGCCATAGAACCAGCCATGCACCACCAGCTCCTGCCCGCGCGCCCAGGCATCCTGCACGACCGTGGTCTGGCAGACATTGCGGGCCTGCTCGATCACATTCAGCTCGCACAGGGCGTCGACGCGCTGCGCTTCGTCCACCGTCTCCAGCCAGTCCTGGTGCTGGTTGCGCACGTCCTGCACATGGCGGATCCAGTTGTCGGCGATGCCGACCCGCAGGTTGTGCAGCGATGCTGCGACGCCGCCGCAGCCCGAATGACCGACGATGATGATGTGGCCCACCCGCAGCATGTCGGTCGCGTACTGCACCACCGACAGGCAATTCAGATCGGAATGTGCGACCACATTGGCGACATTGCGGTGCACGAACAATTCGCCCGGCGCCAGCCCGACCAGTTCGTTGGCCGGCACGCGGCTGTCGGCGCAGCCGATCCACAGGTACCGGGGCGCTTGCTGATTCAGCAGGTTGGTGAAAAAACCGGGCGTGCGTTCTTCCGTGGCACGTGCCCACATCCGGTTGCTCTCGAAGAGTTCGTTCAGTTCGCTGGTCATAAGTTGACGACACTAGGAAGTCTCGAGTCTATCGACCGAAAGGCACCCGATTCAACACCATGACCCCGCCTGTTACCGATACGAACAAGCTTCGGCAAGAACCGGACTACCCCTGGGCCGACACGCTGCCCGCCCTGGGCCACACCATGGCAGTGGCGCCTGGCGTGCGCTGGTTGCGCATGCCGCTGCCCTTTGCCTTGAACCACGTCAACCTGTGGTTGCTGCGCGATCAGATCGAAGGCCCCGACGGCTCGCTGCAGGGCTGGACGGCGGTCGATTGCGGCATTGCCGACGACACCACCCGCGCCGCCTGGGAACAGGTGATGGCCACGCAGCTGGATGGCCTGCCGGTGCTGCGCGTGCTGGTGACACACATGCACCCTGACCATGTCGGCCTGGCGCACTGGCTGACCCAGCGCTGGAGCCACCCCGCCTCGGCGATCGACCCCGGCTTCGAGTGCCGCTTGTGGATGAGCGCCACCGACTTTGCTGCGGCACGCCTGGGCAGCCGAGCCGACACCGCCATGGGCGGCGATGCCGCCGCAGCGTTCGTGGCTTCGCACGGGCTCACCGACGCCCACGCGCTGGCGCAGATTCGCGCCCGCGCCCGTTTCTATGCCGGCATGGTGCCGCAGGTGCCTGCCACCTACTGTCGCCTGATGGACGGTGGTGTCGTGGACATTGGCAGCACCCAGTCGGGTGGCCGCCATGCGTGGCAGTGCCTCGCGGGCTACGGCCACGCTCCGGAGCACATCGCGCTCCACAGCCCGGCGTTGCACGTGCTGATCGCTGGCGACATGCTGCTGCCACGCATCTCGACCAATGTCAGCGTCGATTACCTCGAGCCCGAAGCCAATCCGCTGGCGCTGTTCCTGGCGTCGCTGGAGCGCATGCGCGCACTGCCCGCTGACACACTGGTGCTGCCCTCGCATGGCAAGCCGTTTCGCGGCCTGCACGCCCGCATTGATCAGCTACAGCAGCATCATGCCGATCGCCTGGCCGAGGTGATGGACGCTTGCACGATGGAACCACGCACCGCCGCGGACCTGCTGCCTGTGCTGTTCAGGCGCCCCCTCGATGTGCACCAGACCACCTTCGCGATGGGCGAGTCGATCGCGCACCTGAACGCCTTGTGGCACGAGGGGCGGTTGCAGCGTCAGCGGGATCAGGGCGTCTACCGCTTTTCACCGGCCGCCCGTTGATGAGCAGCCCTCAGTCGAACACCGGCAGCACGTCGGTCTTCAGCACCTCGCGGGTGCGCTGGTAGTCAGGCACGACCGAGCGCACCACGTCCCAGAACCTTGGGCTGTGGTTCATTTCGCGCAGGTGGGCGAGTTCGTGGGCGACGACGTAGTCGATCGTCGACAGCCCGAAATGGATCAACCGCCAGCTCAGGCGGATCGACCCATCGGCGCTGGCGCTGCCCCAGCGAGTCTGTGCCGACGACAGGCTGAGCTGGCGGTAGCGCACGCCGAGTTGGGCGGCGTAGTGCTCGCAGCGCTCGGCAAAGACGCGCTTCGCCTGGCGCTGCAGCCAGCTCTGCACCGCGTCGCGGATCTGTTCGGGCGTTGCATTGGAGGGCAGCCCGGTGTGCAGACGGCGCGGTGCGCCGTCGCCTGCCCCCGCATCGAGCACGGCGCCCGACGGCGTGATGCCAGCTCGCGCGTCGAGCACAACGACCACCGTCTGGCCAAGGAAAGGGATCGTGACGCCGTCGCGCCAATCAACCCGAGCCGATTGCAGGCGGCGACCACGCTCTTGCTGCTGGTGCAGCTTGCCGAGGATCCAGTTTGCTTTCTCGCGCAGCGCCGTTTCGATGTCGCGCGGTCCGACCCAGCTCGGCACATTGACGCACAGGCCTTCGGTGCCGACGATGAAGCCAATGCTGCGGCGGCGCACACGCTTGAGCGCATAGGCCACGGTGTGCCCGCCCAGCACGATCTCCCGCGCGGCCTGCGGATGACGGAAGGCCGCTGATGCGAGCGCGGAAGTGCCCACAGCAGGTGTCGACTCCCCTGGTGTTGCGGGGGCCGCCGGTGCGGGGCGCATCGGTGTCGAGGCCGTCGGCTCCGTCGCGACGAACAGCGACAGCTGTGCGGGGTCGGGGCGACGGGGGGCGGCCATGAGGGCGGAGTCTACGGTTCGGTTACCGAGCCATCTGGGGACGTGGTGGCGGCGCTTGCCGCGGTCGGCCTTGAGGCCTCTCCGACATAGGCTTCGGGATCGAGCCGCCGCATCTCGGCCTCGATCCAGGTTTCGACCTCGCGCATCAGCGCATCCGGGCGCTTGCCGACCGACGACAGCAGCGGGCCCACCGACACATCGATCACACCGGGGCGCAGCGTGAAGGTCTTGCGCGGCCAGCAGCGCGCCGAGGTCACGGCGATCGGCAACACAGAGGCCCCGGTGGTCACGGCCAGCCGCGTGCCGCCCGATTTGTACTCCTCCTGCTGCCCACGCGCTGCCCGGGTACCTTCGGGGAACATGATCACCCACGAGCCGTGCTTCATGTGGCGCGCGCCCTGCTCGGCCACGCGCCGCCAGGCTTCCGAGCGCCTGGCGCGGTCGATGTGGATCATGTCCATGCGCGCCATCGCCCAGCCAAAGAACGGGATGTACAGCAGCTCGCGCTTGAACACATAGGCCAACGGGTGAGGCATCAGGCCGGGGAAGGCAAACGTCTCCCAGGTCGACTGGTGCTTCGGCAGCACGATCACGGCCGGCGCCCGGTTGGCCTCGGCCAGGTTCTCCAAGCCGTGCATTCGGTGGCGTACCCCACAGATCACGCGCGCGGCGGCAATCGAGTGTGTCAGCCAGCCGGCGCACAGCCAGTAGATCCGGTCACCGCGGGTGAAGATCGAGACGATCAGCACCACCGTGGCCCACGGCACCACGCTGACCGCCATGTAGGCCAGAAACAGGTAAGAACGCAGCGCCCAGAAGAAGCGGTTCATCACTGCGATGCCCCGAAGCCGGAATCGGACTCGCCGGTGCCACCTCGCTGGTGCCGCTGGTGGCGGATCCACCAGTCGGCGAAGGCCCCCAGGTCAGCGTGCACGCGCGTGCCTGGTACCGCGTCGAGGAGGTCGGACAGGGCCTGGCCTTCGAGGCCTGCGCTCTTGCCGGTCAATACCAGGTGCGTCGGGCAACCGGCGGCCATGCCGGCTTGCAGATCACGAAGGGTGTCGCCGACCATCGGCGTGTTGTCCAGCGACACACCAAATCGCTCGGCGATCTGCAGCATCAGGCCCGGCATCGGCTTGCGGCAGTCGCAGCCGTCGTCAGGCGTGTGGGGGCAGAAGAACACCGCGTCGACGCGGCCACCCTGCGCCGCCAGCGCGTGGTTCATCTTCAGCTGGATCTCGTTGAGCGAGGCCATGTCGAAGAGGCCGCGCCCCAGGCCCGACTGGTTGGTCGCCAGCACCGTGTGCCAGCCCGCATGGTTGAGCCGCGAGATGGCTTCCAGCGCGCCAGGCAGTGGCACCCACTCCTCGGGCGACTTGACGTAATCGTCGCGGTCTTCGTTGATCGTGCCGTCGCGGTCGAGGATGACGAGCTTGAGCGAATTGAAAGAGGTCGGTGACATCTCAGCTTTCCGCCGTGTTTCGCACGACCAGCGATGCATCAAACGGTCGGCCGCTGGAGAAGCTCCGCTGTCGGCCCTTTGCGGTCTTTCGCTGGGGGCGGTTTTGAGTGCTCAATCTTCGCGAGAGCGGTGCGGCGGGGTGCCGTGTTGCGTTCATGTCCCCCGGGCCGGTTGTCGACTCAAGCGCTTCTCGCGAGTTCATCCGGCCCTCCTCCTTTACTTCACTCCACACGGCACCCCACCACACCGCTCTGGGAGCCACTGTTGCGGTTGAAGCCCGTTGAACACAACCGTGGCTGTCTGCGGGGGATGCCGGGTGACCGGCGCAGCGAAGCAAAGGAGGAGGGCCGGATCGGCTTGACCCGAAGCGCCTGGGGCTATGCCCCCAGGCATGAGCGGAGCCGGTCACCCGGTAGCCGCCGCTCGCGCAGACCGATGCCTGTAGGAGCAGATCTGCGAATGACCGCAAAGGGCCGAAAGCTGACGTCGACACGGCAGGTGTCATCTCAGCTGGCCAGCTTGGACAGGTCGGCGACGCGGTTCATCGCGGTGTGCAGCTGCGCCAGCAGGCCGAGTCGGTTGGCGCGCAGTGCGGCGTCTTCGGCGTTGACCATCACCGACTCGAAGAAGGCATCGACAGGTGCCCTCAGTGCGGCCAGGGCCTGCAACGAGGCGGTGTAGTCGTGCTGGTCGAACAGGGTGTCGGCATGCGGCCGCACGGCGGCCAGCGCTTGCGCCAGCGCTTGCTCCGCGGGCTCCCGCAACAGCGACGCATCGACAGCGGTGGGCGTCACCCCTTCGGTCTTCTTCAGGATGTTGCTGACCCGCTTGTTGGCAGCGGCCAGCGACGCCGCTTCAGGCAACGTCGCAAAGGCGCGCACCGCTTCCAGTCGGCGCGGCAGGTCGCCCAGGCGCGTCGGCGCCAGTTCCAGCACCGAGTCCACTTCCTGGGCGCTGTAGCCCTGGTCTCTCAAGCTCACGGCCAGGCGGTCGTTGAAGAAGCCCTGCAGCGCTTCGGTGGGGTCGGAGATCAGCTCGCCGAACGCCGGCAATGCGCCCTGCAGCAGGGCAGGAAGATCCAGGGGCAGGTTCTTTTCGGTCAGGATGCGGATCACGCCCAGCGCGTGGCGGCGCAACGCGAACGGATCCTTGTCGCCGGTGGGCAACTGTCCGATGCCGAACAGACCGACCAGGGTTTCCAGCTTGTCGGCCAGTGCCAGCACGGTGCCCGTGTGGTTGCGCGGCAGCGTGTCGCCGGCGAAGCGCGGCTTGTAGTGGTCTTCTATCGCGATGGCCACGCCATCGCGCAGGCCTTCGTGGCGCTCGTAGTCGCCGCCCATGATGCCCTGCAGTTCGGGGAACTCGCCGACCATGTCGGTCAGGAGGTCGGCCTTGGCCAGCAGCGCGGCCTCCTGCGCCTTGCTGTCGAGCACCGCGAACTCGTCCTGCGCGTCCACGGTGTAGGGCAGTGTGGCCATGCGCAGCTGGTTCACGATGGCGTGCGCGATCGCGCGCACGCGCTCCGCCCGCTCGCCCTGGCTGCCGAGCTTGTTGTGATAAACCACCTTCGCCAGCCCATCGACGCGCGAGGCCAGGGTCTTCTTGCGGTCCTGGTCAAAGAAGAACTTCGCGTCGGCCAAGCGCGGGCGCACCACGCGCTCGTTGCCGCCGATCACCGCGCCTGGATCGGCCGGGCTGATGTTGCTGACGATCAGGAACTGGTTTGTCAGCTTGCCTTCCTTGCCAGGTGATTCCTCCAGCAGCGGAAAGTACTTCTGGTTCGCCTTCATCGTCAGGATCAGGCATTCCTGGGGCACTTCGAGGAACGCTTCCTCGAAGCGACCGAGCAGCACATTGGGCCGCTCGACCAGTGCGGTCACTTCGTCGAGCAGCGCGTCGTCGTCGATCGGCGTCAGGCCCTGGCGCGATGCGGCATGCTGCAACTGGCGCGCAATCTCGCCACGGCGCTGCGCGAAGCTGGCGATCACCGCGCCCTGGTCGCGCAGCTGCTCGGCGTAAAAGTCGGCGTGCTGCAGCACCACCGGGTCCATCGCCGCCTCGAAGCGGTGGCCGTGTGTTTCGCGGCCCGCGTGCAAGCCCAGTGCTGACACGGGCACCAGGTCGGCTCCGTGCAGCGCGACCAGGCCGTGCGCTGGCCTGACGAACTGCACACTGGTCCACCCAGGCTGGGCGCCGGATTCGAGCTGATAGGTCATGACCTTGGGAATCGGCAACTTGGCGATGGACTCCTCGAGCGCCTTTTGCAGGCCCTGCGCCAGCGTCGCGCCAGGTACCACGCTGTCATAGAACAAGGCCTCGGCCTTGCCGTCCATCTGGCGTTTCAGCGCTGGCAGCACCGACGCGTCAGCACCGAAGCTGGCCAGCTTTTTCAGCAGGGCGGGTGTCGGCGTGCCATCGGCTGCCAGTGCAACGCTGGCCGGCATCAGCTTCTGCGACACGGCCTTGTCGGGCGCGGCGGCCAGCACCGCGCTGATGTGCGCAGCGAGCCGACGCGGCGAGGCAAACGGCGACACAGCCGAATGCTCGGTGGCCAGACCTTGTGCCCGCAGGCTGTCCACCAGCCCCTGAGCGAACGATTCACCGAGCTTCTTCAGCGCTTTCGGCGGCAGTTCTTCGACGAACAGTTCCACCAGCAGATTGGCAGCAGTCATGGGGTCAGGCCGCTTTCTTGTCGCGTTGTTGCGCCAGCGCGGCGATCACTTCCTCAGCCCACTCGCGTGGCGCCATCGGGAAGCCCAGCCGCTCGCGGCTGTCGAGGTAGCTCGCGGCCACGGCGCGCGCCAGGTTGCGGATGCGGCCGATGTAGGCGGCGCGTTCGGTCACGCTGATCGCGCCACGCGCATCCAGCAAGTTGAAGGTGTGTGCGGCTTTCAGCACCTGTTCGTAGGCGGGCAGTGCGAGCTGCGAGTCGATCAGGTTTTTGGCCTGCTTCTCATGGCTGCCGAAGGCGCCGAGCAGGAACTCGACATCGCTGTGCTCGAAGTTGTAGGCGCTTTGCTCCTGCTCGTTCTGCAGGTAGACATCGCCGTAGCTGATGCGCGTGCCATCGGCCCCGACGGTCCACGTCAGGTCGTACACGTTGTCCACGCCCTGCAGGTACATCGCCAGCCGCTCCAGACCGTAGGTGATCTCGCCGGTGATGGGCCGGCAGTCGATGCCGCCGACCTGCTGGAAGTAGGTGAACTGCGTCACCTCCATGCCGTTGAGCCAGACCTCCCAGCCCAGGCCCCAGGCGCCGAGCGTCGGGTTCTCCCAATCGTCTTCGACGAAACGCACGTCATTCGTCTGCAGGTCGAAACCCAATGCTTCGAGCGACCCGAGGTACAGCTCGAGGATGTTGCTCGGCGCGGGCTTCAGCACGACCTGGTACTGGTAATAGTGCTGCAGGCGGTTCGGGTTGTTGCCGTAACGGCCGTCCTTCGGGCGACGGCTGGGCTGCACATAAGCTGCTTTCCAGGGCTCCGGGCCGAGCGCGCGCAGGAAGGTCGCAGTGTGGCTGGTGCCCGCGCCGACCTCCATGTCGTAGGGCTGCAGCAGCGCGCAGCCCTGGGCGTCCCAGTACTGCTGAAGACGCAGGATGATTTGCTGGAAGGTCAGCATCGGTGGTGGGCCTGGTGATGGGCGGTGTCGTGGAGCGCGAAGCGGCAGCCCGCGTAGAACCTGATTTTACGGGCGGGGTGCAGGCTGGCTTGGTGAGCGTCGCCCGATGAGCGCGGTCAGGCCGACGACGGCGAGCCCCGCAGCGATCAGCGGCCACAGACCGCAGGTGGCCAGCCAGCGCGCGTAGGGCGTCTCGCCGATGCGCCCCTCGACAGTGGCTTCGAGCACCCCGGTGGTGAGCGGTGGCAGCCGCGCGGTGACCCGGCCATGGTGGTCGACCACCGCAGTGGCGCCGGTGTTGGTCGAGCGGATCACCGGCCGCTGGAACTCGATCGCGCGCATCTGCGAAAACTGCAGGTGCTGGTCCTGCACCAGCCAGCGACCGAACCAGGCGAGGTTGCTGACGTTGACGAACACCGTGGCCGCCTGCGGCCCAACCATGCTGGACACGATGTCTTCGCCGAACAGGTCCTCGTAGCACACAAGGGGCCGCAATCGCTGCCCGCCGAATGCGAACGCCTCCGTGCTGCTGCCGCGGGCCTGGTCGGCCAGCGGGATGTTCATCAGGCGGACGAACCAGTGGAATCCGGGCGGGATGATTTCGCCGAAGGGCAGCAGGTGCCGTTTGCCGTAGCGGTAGCCGGTGTCCGTGGATGACGCCGGGCCATCGGGCGCACGCGCCGGCAACGCCACGACCGAGTTGACGTAGCCCGATGCCTCGTCGCCGACAAAGAGGCCGATCAGGGCGGCACGTTCGACCGCAGCCGGCGCGTGATCCGGCGGTGGCGACACCGGCTGCAGCGCATCTCGCAGCGCCGCCCAGTAACCGTCGCTGATCTGATCGCGCGACAGCGGTAGCACCGATTCCGGCGTCACCACGAGCGCACCGCGCGCTTCGGACAGCTGCCGGACCAGACCTTGCAGCTGCAGGTTCAGCCGGTCGGGGTTGAACTTGATCTCCTGTGGCACGTTCGGCTGCAGCAGGCTGACGGGCAGCATGCCGGTGGAGCGCGTGAACTGATCGGGCAGCAGCTGGGGCGTCAGGGCGAGCGCGATCACCACGGTGCTGACCATGGATCGAACCCGCAGCGAATGGCCTTGCAGCCACAGTGAACCTGCAGCGGCCACGGCGGCTGCCAAAGCGCACAGGCCGTAGACCCCCAGCCATGGCGCCCAGGCCGCCAGGGGGCCCACCGCATGCGCATAGCCCGAAGCAATCCAGGGGAAACCGGTGAACACCAGCCCGCGCGCCAGCTCGGCGAGCAGCCAGCAGGCCGACCACAGCGCGACGTCCCACCACGCGCAGCCGGTGCGCAGCCGCGCCCAGAGTGCCATCGCCGCTGCGTAGTAGAGGCCGAGAAGCGCCGCCAGCACGAGCACCGCCAGCGCGGCCAGGGCCGGGTGGAGGCCGCCATAGTCGTGCATGCTGATGTACAGCCACCAGAAGCCCGACACCAGCCATCCGACTGCGTACAACCAGCCCATCATCGCGGCTCGGCGTGGTGCTGCGCCTGCGGTGGCGTGGGCCAGCACGGTGAGCGAGAGCAACTGCAACCACCACCATTCGAATGGCGAGAACGACAGCGTCTGCGCGATGCCTGCCAGCAGCACCGCCGGCGCACTGGCGAGCCAGCGCGACAGCGCTGCGCCGGAAGCCTGCCGAGGCATCAAGCGTCGTCGGGTTCGACAGCAGGTTCGGGCGCGCGGGTGACCTTGAACCAGCGCACCGCACCGCCGCGCGTGAGCATCACGCTGAACAACAGCCCACCCATCGCGACCGCTTCGCCTCGGCGCGGCACGCGTCCCAGATCGTGCGCGATCAGCCCGCCGATGGTGTCGAAGCTGTCCTGTGGCAGCTGCGCGCCGAAGGATTCGTTCACGGCGCTGATCTCGGCGTCGCCCGCGACGCGGTGGCTGCCATCAGCCAGCGTGTAGACGCTGGATTCGCCGTCCTTGTCGTCGAATTCGTCCTCGATTTCACCGACGATCTCTTCGAGCACGTCTTCGATGGTGATCAACCCGGCGGTGTTGCCGAATTCGTCGATGACGATCGCCAGGTGGTTGCGGTTCGCGCGGAAGTCGCGCAGCAACTCGTTGAGCCCCTTCGACTCGGGCACGAACACCGCCGGGCGCAGCAGCGTGCGCAGGTTCAGGTCTGGGGAGCGCTGCAGCTTCAGCAGATCCTTGGCCATCAGGATGCCGATGATGTTGTCGCGTTGGCCTTCGTAGACCGGGAACCGCGAATGGGCGGTGCCTATGACCAGATGAAGCAGCTCGTCGTACGGAGCGTCGATGTCGAGGTGATCCATGCGTGGCGCGGCAACCATCACGTCGCCAGCAGTCATGTCCGCCATGCGGATCACGCCCTCGAGCATCATCCGCGATTCCGGCGCGATCAGCTCGCGGTGTTCGGCGTCGGCCAGTGCCTCGATCAGCTCGTCGCGCGAATCGACGCCAGGCGAGATGAACTCGATCAGGCGCTGAAACAGGTTGCGCTTGTCGACAATGTCAGGACGGCGAGCAGAACTCTTGACACGTGCGGTGGAGGCGGTGTGCGCCGGGTAAGGGTCAGACATCGCGCCGGGGCGAAAAGTGAATCACGAGCGCAGCTTACCCGAAGCGCCGTTGACAAGTGTGTTAGCTTGAAGGGTTGTGCATTGGCCCCAGATACCAATCGCAAGCCCCACAGTTCCAATTTCGCAGGACATCCGCCCGATGGTTACCACCCCCGCTACCGCCAATGCACTCATCCCCGCCACGATCCTGACCGGCTTTCTCGGCTCGGGCAAGACGACCTTGCTCAAGCGCGTGCTGAGCGAAGCACACGGCCAGAAGATCGCGGTGATCGAAAACGAGTTCGGTGACGAGAACATCGACAACGAGATCCTGGTGCAGGATTCCAAGGAGCAGATCATCCAGCTGAACAACGGCTGCGTGTGCTGCTCCATCCGCGAAGATCTGCGCACCACCCTGGCCGACCTGGCCGAGAGGAAGCGCAAGGGCGAGCTGCAGTTTGACCGTGTGGTGATCGAGACCACTGGCCTGGCCGACCCCGGACCGGTGGCGCAGACGTTCTTCATGGACGACGAGATCGCTGAGTGCTACCTGCTGGACTCCATCCTGACGCTGGTCGATGCCAAACACGGTGAGCAGCAGCTCGACGACCGCCAGGAGGCGCGACGCCAGATCGGCTTCGCCGACAAGATTTTCATCAGCAAGTCCGATCTAGTGGACGAAGCTGCTGTCGACGCGTTGTCCCACCGCATCAAGCACATGAACCCGCGCGCGCCCCAAAGTCGTGTGCATTTCGGCGAGGTGCCGATTGCCAACGTGTTCGACCTGCGCGGCTTCAACCTGAACGCCAAGCTCGACATCGACCCGGATTTCCTCAATGCCGACGCCCATGGGCACGACCATGCGCACCATGACCACGATCATGAGCATGGCGAGCACTGCGATCATCCCAGCCACCATGTGCACGACGACGACGTGAAGTCATTTGTGTTTCGATCGGACAAAGCATTCAATCCGGCGAAGCTGGAAGACTTTTTGGCTTCGATCGTGCAGGTCTATGGCCCGAAGCTGCTGCGCTACAAGGGAGTGTTGTTCATGAAGGGCTCGACGAAGAAGGTGATCTTCCAGGGCGTGCACCAGTTGATGGGCAGCGATTTGGGTCCAGCTTGGGCGCCCGGCGAGAAGAAGAACAGCAAGATGGTCTTCATCGGCATCGACCTGCCGCGAGACATATTTGTGCAGGGCCTGGAGCAATGCCTCGCCTGATGTCGCTTGGCGCGCGGCAGCGTGGCTACAATCCGCCGCGCTTTGCGATTCCCATGGATCGCAATGTCGTGGTGCCAATGCGGCGCTCGTTTCGCGCCTTGGCGGTATGAACCCGCTGCGAGGAGAACCCTGTGACCCGATCCCCGGCCAAGTCCGCACCTGCCGCGCGACCCGCCCCCGTGCCCAAGAAGAAGGCCACAGCGTCGGCGTCGGTGAAGTCAGCGCCACCTAAGAAGGCAACCCCACCCGCCAAGAAGTCACTTCCGCCGGCCAAGAAAGCCACGTCGCCCAAGAAGGCCACCACACCGGCGCCCAAACCCGCGCCAGTTTCGCCCGCTCCCAAAGTTGCTCCGGTCAAAGCGGCGAAACCCGCTGCAACCGCTGGAAAACCTGTTCCCAAACCGATGCTGAAAACTCTCCCTCAGGACGCTGCGAAAGAGGCCCTCGTGCCCAAGGTGCCGGCCCCCGCCGATGCTGCCGTGGTGTCACCCGCGCCTACCAAGGCACCGCGCGCCAAATCGGCGGCCAAGTCTCGTTATGGCGCGCCGATGCCTACCGCGCCGCTGCCCCCTCCGACATCGCGCTTTGCCGATCGTTTCGCGCCGCCGCGCCCGCCGACCCGGCAGATGAACAATCTCGGCGTAGACACCCCGCGCGTCGCCCCGAAGGCCGATCCGAAGCTGGCGAATGCCTGGAAGACCAAGTCAGGCAAGGACCTGACCGAAGCCGAAGTGCTGGCCATGCCCGACAGCGAGTACATGAGCGAGAAGCAGCTCGACTTCTTCCGTGCCACTTTGAAGAAGCTGAAGGACGACCTGCTCAGCAATGCAGGCGAAACAACGGAACACCTTCGCGAAGACACCTCCATCGTGCCCGATCCGGCCGACCGCGCCACGATCGAGGAAGAGCATGCGCTCGAGTTGCGCACCCGTGACCGCGAGCGCAAGCTGCTCAAGAAGATCGCGCAATCGCTCAATCGCGTCGAAAGCGGTGAGTACGGTTTTTGCGATGAAACGGGAGAGCCGATCGGTCTGGGCCGATTGATTGCACGACCGACGGCCACCTTGTCTCTCGAAGCGCAACAGCGCAGAGAGCTGAAACAGAAGATGTTCGGCGACTGATCGATCAAGCGTTTCCCATCATTCATTGACGCCATGGCGGATCCCAAAGACACGACGAGCTTCTTCCGCAAGGTCGTGAAGTTCGTTGCCAATCCGTCCACCGAGTGGAACGAATTGGGGCAACCCGCAGCTGGATCGATCGAAAACGAGCTCGCCAAGTCCGAACTCAAGGCCATGATCGAGCGCAAGCGGCGCAACGATTTCGTGCGCAAGCGCGAGTTCGACATGCTGCGCAAGGTTCGCCGAGACGGGTTGACGCCCGAGCAACTCGCTGCACTCGGCGGTTCCTCGGCGATGGGCGGCGATTCGGTGCCTCGTCTGCGCGACAGCGAGGCGCGTTCTGGCCCCGGCATGAAAGCGAAGATCGACGCGATCGAGCAGCAAATGGTCGGCAACAGCCAGGTGGGGGCTTTGCGCCGACCGCCCGAGTTCTATGCGGCGCCCACGCAGGCGGCGCCGTTGGGCGACTCCGCGTACGCGCAAGTGCAGCGAACCGACGCCACCGATTCGACTCCACCCTATGTCGCGGGTTTGTCTTTCAGCAACGAGGCGGGCGGTTCCTCCTTCGACAAGTCCTTCGCGGCGGTCGACGCCAACAACGAACTGGCGCACGACCCCGAACTTGACGAGGCCGTGATCGCCTTCGCGAATGCCGACTTCGACCTCTGCGAGCAGTCGCTCACCCAATTGATCCAGCCGCATGGCGCACGCGCGCAGCACGCCGAAACCTGGCTGGCGCTCTTCGATATGCACCGGGCGACCGGGCAGCTGCCCAAGTTCGAGAGCCTGGCCATCGACTATGCCCAGCAGTTCGGCTGGTCGGCGCCGCAGTGGTTTTCGATGCCGCAGCGCGTCGCTGAAGCCGTCAGCGAAGAGCGCCAGCCGCGCAGCCGCATCGATGGGCAGGTGGGCTGGTCCAGCCCGGAGTGGATCGATGCCGAGGCGGTGTCGCGACTGCGCTCGCAGGCGCTGCAAATGCCGTTGCCCTGGGTGTTCGACTGGGCGGCGCTGCGCGGCATCGATGCCGAAGCGTGCGCCCGGCTCAGTGATCTGTTCCGCAGCTGGATGCCGCAGAAAGTCGACATGCGCTGGCTGCATGGCGATGCGTTGCTGAACTGCCTGCACGAGGCCACACCCAGCGGACTCCGGGATGCCGACCCGGTGTATTGGCAGTTGCGCCTCGACGTGCTGCGCATGACCAACCGGCCCGACCAATTCGACGAAACCGCCATTGAATACTGCATGACGTACGAAGTCTCTCCGCCGTCGTGGGAGCGCGTCCAGTGCCAAGTGAGGCTGAGCGGTTCGGCGAGCAGCACGCTGCCACCGTCGATGTCGATGGTCAGCCAGGTGTCGACCGGTTTCTTTGAGTCCAATCTGCTCGACGATGCGGAGCTGGTGCAGGTCTCGAGCGTGGATTTGTCCGGACAGTTGATTGGCGACATCGGCCCCCTGCTGCAATCGATGACCGAGCAACTGGGCGCGGCACCCATGATCAGCGTGTCGTGCTCCAGGTTGATCCGTGTCGATTTCATCGCGGCCGGCGACCTGCTGAACTGGGTGCTGGCGCGGCGCGGCGAAAACCGTTCGGTCACCTTTGTTGACGCGCACCGACTGGTGGCTCTTTTCTTTGGTGCCATGGGCATCAACGAGCACGCAACTGTCAGGGTTCGTACTGTCTGAGCCAGTGCCCTCTGCGCCGCTCAATGCGCCCCATCGGGCATTGAAATCGGTGGTAACGCCCTCATCACGAACCCATGGATAACGCCAACGCCCCGCCCAGCTTTCACGGCACCACCATCGTCAGCGTTCGCCGTGGTGCACAAGTTGCGCTCGGCGGTGACGGTCAGGTGACGCTGGGCCACATCGTCGTCAAGTCATCCGCCCGCAAGGTGCGCAAGCTGTACCGCGAGCAGGTGCTGGCCGGTTTCGCCGGCGCCACAGCCGATGCCTTCACGCTGTTCGAGCGCTTCGAATCCAAGCTCGAAAAACATCAGGGCCATCTGGTACGGGCGGCCATCGAGCTGACCCGCGACTGGCGCACCGACCGCGTGCTTCGCCGCCTGGAGGCGATGCTGGCGGTGGCTGACGCGACCGCCTCGCTGATCATCACCGGCAACGGCGACGTGCTCGAACCCGAGCACGGCATCGTTGCCATCGGCTCAGGCGGTGCCTATGCGCAAGCCGCCGCTCGTGCGCTGATCGCGCACACCGAGCTGTCACCTCACGACGTGGTCAAGCGCTCGCTCGAGATTGCAGGCGACATCTGCATCTACACCAACCAAAGCCACACCATCGAGACCCTCGGATGAGCACGCTGATGAGCAGCACCATGACCCCGCAGGAGATCGTCTCCGAGCTCGATCGCCACATCGTCGGCCAGCATGACGCCAAGCGCGCGGTGGCTATCGCCTTGCGCAACCGCTGGCGGCGTCAGCAGGTCGACGAGCCGCTGCGCAGCGAGATCACGCCAAAGAACATCTTGATGATCGGGCCGACCGGCGTGGGCAAAACCGAGATCGCGCGGCGCCTCGCGAGGCTGGCCGATGCACCTTTCATCAAGGTCGAGGCGACCAAGTTCACCGAGGTCGGTTACGTCGGCAAGGATGTCGATTCGATCATCCGCGATCTCGTCGAAACGGCCGTCAAGCAGCAGCGCGAGTCAGCGATGCTGCGCCAGCGCACGCGCGCGGAGGACGCCGCCGAAGACCGCATCCTCGACATCCTGGTGCCCCCGCCTCCGCGCGGTGATCCCTCTGCGGCAGCGGCGCCCGCCGACAACACTGCTCGCCAGGTGATGCGCAAGCGCCTGCGCGAAGGCACGCTGGACGACAAGGACATCGAGATCGACCTCGCTGAGCCCAAGCCGCAACTCCGGATCATGGGCCCGGCCGGCATGGGAGACATGGCCGACCAACTGCAGGGCCTGTTCGCCAGTGCGGGCGGGGCCAGGCGCAAGTTGCGAAAGCTCAAGATCGGCGAGGCGCGGCTGCTGTTGGTCGAGGACGAGGCGGCCAAGCTGGTCAACGAGGAAGAGATCAAGACGGCCGCGCTGCTGCAGACCGAGCAGAACGGCATCGTCTTCCTCGACGAGATCGATAAGGTGGCCTCACGCAACGAAACCAGCGGCGCCGATGTGTCCCGACAAGGCGTGCAGCGCGACCTGTTGCCGCTGGTCGAAGGCACCTCGGTCAGCACCAAGTACGGCATCGTCAAGACCGATCACATCCTGTTCATCGCCTCGGGTGCGTTTCACCTGGCCAAGCCCAGTGACCTGATTCCCGAGTTGCAAGGTCGCTTCCCGATCCGCGTCGAGCTGAGCTCGCTGAGCGTCGATGACTTCGAAGCCATCCTGACGCAGACGCACGCGAGTCTGGTCAAGCAGTACCAGGCGCTGCTGGCGACCGAAGGCGTCAGCTTGCATATCTCACCGGACGGCATCCGCCGGCTCGCGCAGATCGCCTATGACGTCAACGAGCGCACCGAGAACATTGGCGCACGGCGCTTGGCCACCGTGATGGAACGGTTGCTCGACGAGGTCAGCTTCGACGCCCCCAACCGCAGCGGCCAGACCATCACGATCGGCGCGGCCGAGGTCGATGCCAAGCTGGCCGAACTGGCCGACAACGAAGACCTGTCGCGCTACATCCTGTAGCCGTGAAAGTGTGGCTGCCCGCCCCACGGAGGGCAGGCGCCTGTGGCATCAGTTCCTGACCGGCTTGCCGCTACTGAGCATCCCCATGATCCGCTCCTGCGTTTTCGGGTGCTTGAGAAGTCCGCAAAAACGCTGCCGCTCGAGCGACATCAGGTAGTCCTCGCTGACCAGCGATCCTGCGTCGACATCCCCGCCACACAAGACCTCGGCGATCAGTGAAGCCAGGTGGAAATCGTGCGCGCTGATGAAGCCGCCATCGCGCATGTTGACCAACTGCGCCTTGATGGTCGCCGTGCCATCGCGCCCGGCCACCGGGAACAGCCTCTTCGCTGGCGGCCGGTAGCCGCTGTCAAACAAGGCCTTGGCCTGCGTGAGCGCCACGAACAGCAGTTCGTCCTTGTGCGGCACGATCACGTCGCTCCACAGCAGGTAGCCGAGTTGGCGGCTGTCGATCGCGCTGGTGCCGACCTTGGCCATCGCAGCGGTGGTGAAACCGTCCTTCAGGAAAGTCAGCACATCGGCATTCGCATTGCCGGCCGCTGCCATCTCGGCGGCACGACGCGCGATGTAGGTCAGCCCGCCGGCGCCAGGAATCAAACCGACACCGACCTCGACCAGCCCGACATAGCTTTCCATCGTCGCGACCCGTTTCGCGCAATGCACGGCCAGTTCACAGCCACCGCCGAGCGCCAGACCGCGGATGGCCGCCACCACCGGCACGGTCGCGTAACGCACCCGAAGCATCGCGTCCTGCAGTTTCTTTTCCTCCACGGCGATGCCTTTCGGGCCCATGGTCATGAACACCGGCATCAGGGCTTCAAGGTTGGCCCCGGCGGAAAACACATCATCGGGCGACCAGATCACCAGGCCCTTGTAGCTTTCCTCGGCGAGACCGACCGCCCTCACCAGCCCCTCGGTGACGGCGGGGCTGATCAGGTGCAGCTTGGAAGTGATGCTTGCGATCAGCACCTCGCCGTCGAGCGTCCACACCCGCAACCCGTCGGTCTTGAACAGCTCGGTGCCCGATTCGAGCGCTGCCGGCGCGCCAGAGCCGAAAACCGCCTCACGAAAGTGCTGGCGCTGGTATACCGGCAGGGCGCTCGGTGCGACCCAGCGCATGTGCGCTGCGCTCCACGACCCCATCGGGTGATGTACGCCGCCGTGGGCCGGGACCGGGCCTTCGAGCACCCAGGTCGGCAGCGGGGCTGGACACAGCGCCTTGCCGGCCGCGATGTCTTCCTGGATCCATTGCGTCACCTCGGTCCAGCCGGCGGCCTGCCACAGCTCGAACGGTCCCTGGGTGAAGCCGAAGCCCCAGCGCATCGCGAAGTCGATGTCGCGGGCACATTCGGCCACGTCAGCCAGATGCACGGCGCTGTAGTGGAAGCTGTCGCGCAGCACCGCCCACAGGAACTGTGCCTGCGGGTGGCTCGATTCGCGCAGCAGCCGCAGCCGCTCTGCAGGCGGCTTCTTCAGGATGCGAGCGACCTCTTCGTCGGCCACGCCACCGCCGGGCACGTAGTCGCCGCTGGCGGCATCGAACCGCAGGATGTCCTTGCCGACCTTCTTGTAGAAGCCGGCACCGGTCTTCTGCCCCAGCGCGCCCTTGGCCATCAGCGTGGCGAGCACAGGTGGCGTTGCGTAGCTGCCGAAGAAGGGGTCGTTGGATTGCCCAGGCCCGAGGTTGTCCTGCAGGGTCTTGATCACGTGCGCCAGTGTGTCCAGGCCCACCACATCGGCGGTGCGGAAGGTGCCTGAACTGGCGCGACCGAGCTTCTTGCCGGTCAGGTCATCAACCACGTCGTAGCTCAGGCCGAACAGCTCGGCCTCTTTCATCACTGCCAGCATGCCCGCCACGCCGACGCGGTTGGCGATGAAGTTCGGCGTGTCCTTGGCGCGCACCACGCCCTTGCCGAGCGCCGTGGTCACGAAGGCTTCGAGCTGGTCAAGGATGTCAGGCTGCGTGAGCGGTGTCGGAATCAGCTCGACCAGCGCCATGTAGCGCGGCGGGTTGAAGAAATGGATGCCGCAAAAGCGCGGCTGTATGGCGGCTGGCAGCACTGCGCCGAGCTGGGTGATGCTCAGCCCCGAGGTGTTGCTGGCGACGATCGCATGGGGCGCAACGAACGGCGCGATCTTGGTGTACAGATCGAGCTTCCAGTCCATGCGCTCGGCGATCGCCTCGATGATCAGGTCGCAATCGCGCAGTTGTTCGAGGTGCTCCTCATAGTTGGCCTGGACGATCAACGCCACATCGTCGTTGATGCCCAATGGTGCCGGCTTCAGCTTCTTCAGGCCCTCGACCGCCTTGGTGACCACGCCATTCTTGGCGCCCTCACGCGCCGGCAGGTCGAACAGCACCACCGGCACCCGCACATTGGCAAGGTGGGCGGCGATCTGGGCGCCCATGACACCGGCACCGAGTACGGCGACCTTGCGGACGGTAAATCGTTTCATGGTGGCTCCGGGAGTTTGACGTTCGATTCAGGGGCTGAGCAAATGCCGCGCCGTGCAGGTGGCATCAATGTGTCAGAACAGCGATTCATCCATCGCCATCAGCGGCTTCACGCCGGCGCGTGCGCTGCGGAGTAGCGCCGCCGTCTCGGGCAGCAGATAGGCGAAGTAAAAGCGCGCGGTGGCCAGCTTTGCACGGTAGAACGGGTCGTCGCTCTCTTGATGATTGAGCGCCACCCGCGCCATCCGCGTCCAGAAGTAGGCGAATACGAGGTGCCCAGTCAAGCGCAGATAGTCGACCGCCGCAGCGCCAGCTTCATCGGGGTTGCCAAAGGCTTTCAGGCCCAGTTCGGTCGTCAGCTTCGTGACCTTCTCGCCGAGGTCGGCCAGCGGGTTGATGAATTCGAGCATCTCCCCGTGGACGCATTCGTCGTGGATCAACTGCTGAACCAGCGCGAGCAGCTTCGTCAGCTTCTTGCCCTTGTCCAGCAGCACCTTGCGTCCGAGCAGGTCGAGCGACTGGATCGTGTTGGTGCCTTCGTAGATCATGTTGATGCGCGCGTCGCGCACGAACTGCTCCATGCCCCATTCGCGTACATAGCCGTGGCCGCCGAAGACCTGCAGGCACTGCGAGGTCGCGATCCAGGCGTTGTCGGTCATGAAGGCCTTGACGATCGGCGTCAGCAATGCGACCAGGTCGGCGGCGTCCTGCTTGACGGTCTTGTCGGTCGACGACAGTTCCTGGTCGATCAACAGCGCGGTGAAGACCGCCAGCGCGCGGCCGCCCTCGGCATAGGCGCGGGCGGTCAGCAGCATCTTGCGCACGTCGGGGTGCACGATGATCGGGTCGGCCGGCTTGTCTGACGCTTTGGCACCACTGAGCGCGCGGCTCTGCAGGCGGTCTTTCGCATAGGCCACCGCGTTTTGATAGGCCACTTCAGTGAGCCCCAGCGACTGCATGCCGACACCCAGGCGTGCCGCGTTCATCATCACGAACATCGCGTTCAGGCCCCTGTGCGGCTGGCCGACCAGCCAGCCGTGGGCGCCGTCGAGGTTCATCTGGCAGGTCGCGTTGCCGTGGATGCCCATCTTGTGCTCCAGCGCGCCGCAAGAGATGGCGTTGCGCTCGCCGAGCGATCCGTCGGCATTGACCAGGAACTTCGGCACGACGAACAAGGAAATTCCCTTGCTGCCTTCAGGCGCGTCGGGCAGTCGTGCCAGCACCAGATGGATGATGTTCGCAGCAAGATCATGCTCGCCGGCGCTGATGAAGATCTTGTTGCCAGTGATCAGGAAGCCGCCATCGGCTTGAGGTTCTGCCTTGGTTCGAAGCAGCCCCAGGTCGGTGCCGCAATGCGCTTCGGTCAGGCACATCGTGCCGGTCCACTCGCCGCTGGTCAGCTTGGGCAGGTAGGTCTGCCGCTGCTCGGGCGTGCCGTGGGCGTGCAGGCATTCATAGGCGCCGTGTGTCAGGCCGGGGTACATCGTCCAAGCCTGGTTGGCGCTGTTGAGCATCTCGTACAGGCACTGGTTCAGCGTCACCGGCAAGCCCTGGCCGCCGTAGGTCGCATCGCAGCCCAGCGACGGCCAGCCGCCTTCAACGAACTTCTCGTAAGCGGCCTTGAACCCACTGGGCGTGCTGACCTCATGCGTATCGCGGTTCAGTGAGCAGCCCTCGGCATCGCCGATCTGGTTCAAGGGTGCGATGACTTCACTGGCGAACTTGCCGCCTTCCTCGAGCACCGCGTTGATGGTGTCGACATCGACCTCGGCGTGCGCTGGCAGCGTCTTCAGGGTGTCAGTGACCTTCAGCAACTCGTGCAGCACGAAGTGCATGTCGCGCAAAGGGGGGGTGTAGTGGGGCATGCGGGTTCCTGGTGGCGATCAGTCTAGGGCAGCAGTCAGCGCAGCCGTGCTCGCTGCCATCTTCGTATTGTCGGGCGCGCCGACTGGATGTTCCGTTCGCTGGATCTTCCACGTTCGCCCTGGTTACTTCTGTGAAAAGCGCGCGCCCGAGGCGGAGCATGCGAACATTCGTCTTGTCACGCGGAGTGGTTAGGCTTGTGTTTCGGGAGGCTTGATCTTGGAAGTTCTGCAACTCGACGTGTCGGGACGACCCCAGTCCTGGCTTTCGGCCAAGGAAGCGGCCGTGCTCTACGCGAGCGACGGCGTTGCGTGGACGCTCGGCGACGCGTTCTACGTGCTGCGTGGCGGCGTGCAGCGGCGTACCGGGCTGCAGTCCCGCATCGAGGTGCATCCCATCATCGCGGTGCGCGGTGCCGTTCCGAGCCGTGCCTGGCGGCAGAGCCCGGCGCTGTCGAACCCCAAGCTTTTTGTGCGAGACCGCCATGTGTGCGCCTACTGCGGCGGTCATTTTCATGACGATGACCTGACGCGCGAACACATCATCCCGACCTCGCGCGGGGGCCACGACACCTGGATGAACTGCATCACGGCCTGCCGCACCTGTAACGGCAACAAGGGCAACCGCCTGCCCGAGGAAGCGCGGATGAGCTTGCTGTACCTGCCCTATGTGCCCAGCCTCCATGAAGACATGATCCTGCGTGGCCGCAGGATCCTGGCCGATCAGATGGAATTCCTGCTGGCCAGCGTGCCCCGTCACAGCCGACTGCGAGCCTGAGCGCGTGCCAACCCTCGACGAGAACGTCGATCGGCAACATCTCTTTACGTTTGGGTGCCGGAACATCGGGCCTGCGCCGGTGTCCAATCGCGAACTGAGCGCGTCAACCCGAGCGTGATGCACGACGTTGGTTGTCACATCGAATACAGAATTCAGGGGCCATCGCCATGAAAAAAATCATCGCCGCTTTCACCATCCTTGGCGTGCTTGCCGGCTGCTCGACCACCAGCCCTGACGTGATCCAGCGCGGCGACGCGCAACGCCTGTCGCAGGTACAGGATGCCACCGTGTTGTCGGTGCGAGCCGTCACCGTCGATGGCAGCCAAAGTGGCATCGGCGGTGTGACCGGCGCCGTTGTCGGTGGCGTGGCGGGCTCGAAGGTGGGTGGGAATACCACCGGTGCGGTGGTCGGGGTACTCGGCGCCGTGGCCGGCGCCCTGGCGGGCAACGCCATCGAGCGCATGGGTACCAGCGAAGATGCGGTCGAGGTACTGGTTCAACTGCGCAACGGCGAGCGTCGCGCCATCGTGCAGGCCAAGGGCAACGAGACCCTGGCCGCCGGCGACCCCGTCATCCTGGTCACCACCGGTGGCAAGACCCGCGTGACGCGTGCGCCGGCGGTGATGTCGATTCCGTCGCGGAGTTGATCGGGGCGATGCTGTTCACTGCGATGCACAAACGCGCCAGTCTGTGCTGCCATCGATGTTGGCGCTGATAGTCCATCTTGGCTAGAGCGGCGTCTACCTAGGTGCGAATCCACCGCAGCGGGTAGTTGGTTTGCGCAAAGTCATCGAGCTTGACGGTTGTGAACGGCTCCTCGAATCGCGGCTTGGCTCCTGCTTGATAAATGCCCAAGCCGTCGGCTACTGCAGTGCGGGGCGTTGTTTGGTAGTCCAACAACCCTTTAGGCGCACCCACCCTAACGATTAGAGCCGATAGAAAAGTCGCGGCGATGCAGAGCCGACTATTTAATCATCACAAAATAGAATTCAATATCATTCTTGACGTCTTTCAAGGTCGGGTAAGAATTAATCGATGAGAATTTTGCTAAATCCCTATTGACGTAATTGATCATGACGCCGAAAGACTCGTAGTTCCAAACGTGCACATGGAGATCCCCGCGGCGTTTGAATTCTTCATCGACTTTGTCGCGAAATAGTTCTGCAGGGGTTTGAAAAGCCAGCTGATAAAACTCTTCGTAATGTTGGTAATTTCGTTGGTCGTCTGGCAGCTCGTGATCAAGCTGTAAATGCTCTAGCTTGGTCAATGGGCGAGCACGATCGAATGTGCGGTCCCGATCAGGGACTACCAAGATCAGCGTCCCCCCTGGCCGCAACCTGCGGTGTGCGTTAACCAATGTCCCGATGGGGTCGAACACATGTTCGATCACATGGCAGCCGATGATGAAGTCGAGGCTTTCATCAGCAATACCGTTGAAGTCATCAAAGTCCGTCAATAAATCTGGGCGTACTAATTCAAACTCACGCTGCCCAGGATACAACTCAGCTACCAGTTGTTCATGAGGAATTCGGTCGCCGAAAAGGACGCGACATTCAATGGGGACAGGGAAAGGTGATGCGCCCGCCCCAACTTCCAAGCCAGTGCCTTTCAGCTTAGACGCCAAGTACTCACGCATGGTCAGGCTGGATTTGATGCTCCTGGCTTCAAAATAATCTGGAAACTGGTCTGGTAACCATCCGCCAATGGAAAAGGCCATCAAGACCTCATCCGGAACCTGTATTAAGTCTTGCGGCCAACGCAAGCCGTAATGTCTTAATCGCTCGACGGAAGGAACATAGTGCCGTTTGCCGTTTGCACACAGATAAACGTTGTCGCCAAAACTGCCTCCGCGCGACTGCAACAGCGCCAACCCCGCCTGTGACGATCTTCTTGATTGGATATTCAAGCTCTGCTCTCCAGATGGTCCTCATGAGCAAAATCAGGAGCGTGCATAAATGTGGTCACCTTTGCCATGGAATACCTCCAGTCGCCGTGAAATTCTTCAATGATCTCGGAGGCGCGTTCGCGAACAGGCGCCAACGAAACGTGATTTTCCAGGCCATAAACCAATGTCTCGGCGAGGCAGGATGCAGTGGGTTCGGATAGAAGGCAGTTCTCACCATCCTTCAAGAACCATGAATTGGCAGGATTGACATTTGACACCACCAACGCCCCGGAGCCCATCAATTCAAAAGGCAAATAGGAAGGATGCTTCGTCATCATCATGACGAGGCC
Source organism: Rubrivivax sp. (assembly GCA_027490215.1). GTDB lineage: Bacteria > Pseudomonadota > Gammaproteobacteria > Burkholderiales > Burkholderiaceae_C > PBB1. The sequence continues at coordinate 44,183 of JAIXYO010000033.1, read as the reverse complement.
GACATGGCAGCTTCGGTAAAGGTCACCTGTCGCTGTGTAGGGCAGCATGCCTACCGTGCGCACTACCCCAGTTAACCCGTACTGTGATGGGTCCCAGGCTGAACCTGCACAAACTATGTCAACGCCGCTGCCCAATCGCGCCTTAACTAGCTTGAGTGCGGCTGCAGCTAGCTCGAATCCGTTTCTTGGGATTCCTGGCCTTGCGTAATAGAACAATCGTTTCGGGCCTTCGGTGGGCAAAGGGCTGCCGCGATAAAAAACGGCTTTATCAACACAGGGCACCAGCGCCACTGCTCGGCAGCCGTATTCCTTTTCGTAGATGTCGCGCAAGGAACTCGTATTCGCAATTCCATAGAACCCGAAGCGATAGGTGAATTCAGCTTGCGCGTAGGTACTGCCTGCCGGATAGAACAGTGGCTCATAATCTTGAATCATGTAGAACTTGTAGCCAGTGTTCTGGACTTTGAGCAATACGTAGGCAGTAGTCCAGAGTGTTGCTACCGAATAGTCTGCGGCGGGAATGGCAGCCAGTGCATCAGCAGAATCCAGCGCGCGCACCTCCGCAGATGAGAGGCACGGAAAAGCATTGGCAATCATGCGCGACACATGAACGGGATCGCATGAACCGCAAATCAGAAAGCGCTGACGTACCCCCTCCACTAAGTGCAGATGGGCGGCGAGCCTCAATATGGTCATGATCCCGCCGTAGAACGCATTGTCGAAGTAAGGCAGATACCAATTGCAACACCTTTGAGCGACAATCGGATTCACGCGCTCTGGATGTTGTTGCGGTTGATTTAAGGACGACCTATCGCAGTCAATAGCCTGTGCCAAAGCAAAAGCATCACGGGTGTAGTCATCCCAGATGTTGATCGCGGGTAACTGTCGACCAGACAGCAATAGCCAAGTCCGCCTGAACATCTTGCTTAGAAAAGGCTTTGAGAGGGCCATCATTTGGGGAGGTTGCTAATGGTCAACGGCATCACTGAACTAAACGCAGGGTGAAAGTAAGGATCCTTACCAAAGGATGAATGCCACTGCGCCGAAGGTTCGCTCGGCATGCTGTCCACATATGCTCGGGCATGCGGACTAACCATTCCGCGCAACCCGTCTTTGGTCGCAGAGGCGCAGCAGCGCACAAACGCTTCTTGCCAATCAAGATGCACCCAGTTCGCAAGGTGCCAAGCACTCCGCTTGAAGGCCGCTGCCGTTGGGGAGACCGCGGACACATTCCTAAACCAGAGTGGACCGCCCAATGGACCCCAGTGACGTAGAGCGGTGCCCCGGAAAAGGGGCAATGTGCTGAACCCCTCGCCCACGATTCGACCCGATTCAACCACTGTGTCTCCGCGGGTCATCAGCAGCGCCCCAGCAAATGCAATTTCCTGATGCAGCCCAACCCACCCGGCTAGTTCTCTCAGCGTGCCGCGAGCCACCTCGGAAACGGCCAAATCGACAAAAAGCAGAACCGTGCCTTGCCCTGCTTGTGTAGCGCAGTGCATGGCTGAGGCCATGCCGCTCTCGCTCTCGACGAGGAACTCCTGGATTTCTATTCCTCCCGGGAGTCGGTCAACATTCCCTTTCAGCGCTGCCTTAGCGTCATGCACCAAGCTAATCGACGAGATGAGTTCACTATTCTCATCAGCAAGCCAAGCAATCACCTTTGCAAGCCCCGCAGCGTCAGTCTTCCCGTGAAGCAAAACATCGATACAGGGTTTTGGCGCGGCAATCCAAACCAGTCGGAATCCACTGTCAGGATCGGGCAACACTGCGGCGGCAAGGCCAAGCCGTTTGACTCGCGCTTCAAGGGTCCTCAACTGACCCAGAGCGGCATAAGGTTTTGCGCCAATTCCGGTAGAGGTAGATCCCTCGATGATGCGCCAGTGATATCCGATGCTTTCGACACGCTCAACCTGACGGCTGCTTTCGATCACCCGGAGGAACAGGTCCCAATCTTGAGCTCCATCCGTCTCTGATCGCCAGCCACCTACCCGCTGAACCACTGCTCTCCGCATGACGTTCAGATGCGTCAGGTAATTGACCGAGTAGAGCATTTCTGGACTCCACTTCGGCTTGAACAGTGGCGATTGTCGTAGCGAGCCTGAAGCGTTGATGCTGTCCTTGTCGGAATAAAGGAAGTCGGCGTCCGGGAGTGTGAGAATGCACTGCGCCATATCGTGGAGAGCCCACGGTGTGAGTTCATCATCGTGATCAAGCAGCGCGACAAATTCACCAATCGCCATCTCGAGCGCAGCGTTCGAGTTCAGCGAAATGCCCCCGTTCTGCTCCAGCTTGCGCAGCTTGATTCGCGGCTCATCGGCGGCATGCTGCTCAAGCAATCGGTAGTTGCTGTCGTCGTCGGTATCCGCATAGACGACACACGCCTCCCAGTTCTGCCAGCTTTGATGAGTTAGCGAGGCGAGAGTCGCCCGTAGAACACCCGGCGGAACCTTGTAGACCGGGAGAAGCACGCTGAAGAGCGGCGCAGCAGGTTGGTACGGGGGAGAAGTCTTTCGCTGAGCCTCCAGTTCGCTGGAGTCGGGCTCATTGTGGCGGATCCATTCGGCGTATTCAGGAGGCTGAGCTCGCGCATCCGGTTCTACAACTTGGCCCGCTGTCGCTGGCTCGAGGTCAGGAGGTCCGCCGGGCGCGAAGCTCAACTTGAGTGCACCTCTGAGGCCGAAGCGATAAACGCGATACCCGAAGCGTAGGCTCCCAGTCAACGCTTGACGTCTTATCGACCGCATTGGGAACAGCTTCTTCGAACTACTCTCAAGCAGTTGTGCGAAACGGCTGGCGTGACTACCCTGTAACGCAAGCAATTCTTTAAGCTGATCGTCCCGTGCTTGAATAGTGGCAATTAGAGACGCGGCGTAGGCTCTATACTCGTCTGCCTGCCTTTGCAGGATAAGTTGATCGTGTGCTTTATCAGCAGCGATCCGAGAGATAACCTCGTCTCGGCCGATCACAGCGCGCTCCAAATGGGCGATGCAAGACTGCAGTTCGGCGCATTTGTGGGATAGTTCCAAGAGCTGTTCGGATTGAACGGTTTCATCAGGCCACTTGAATATGTATGGGTCTGACCCAGTATTATTCGCCTGGTTCAGTGCGAGACTGAATGTGCCAACATACTCGCGTGCATTTGAGGATACCGTTTCAAGCCTCCCAACGATCGACCTTGGTCCCAGGGTATTTTCAGACGCGCTTTGCTTGTGAACCACGCACATGGAGTTTGAAAACTCAATAGAATGAATCTGAGCGAGTAACTCCTCTCCAAATTCGCAACCATAGTGTGTGCTGATCGATCTAAGGTAGTCTTCTCTGCTGACTGGTATGCCCCAGTGTTCGTGATTCACGACATCTGCCAACCGCTTAAAGAAAGTCATCGCCGAAAATGGATCAACTAGTCCTCCTTCAAACTCGCGCCAATAACTGCAATGCAGGTCCTCGGCGATAAATATGCCGCCTTCTACGATCATTGGAAAATACTTCGAAAAAGCGACAACGATGTCACCTGACCGGTGTGAACCATCATCAATGACGAAATCGAAGCTTGATGAATAATCTTTTATCTTCTGCGCCCCATCCACGCTACACGCATCATCTACGACGACGGCAATACGTTGGTCCTCAAATGACAACTTGCCGCACAGTGGATTTACATCGCAGCCGAGCAGAAGTGTGGCAAATGGAAAGTACGCTGCCCATATCTCAAGCGATCCGCCGTTTTGAGTTCCGATCTCCAGCAATTTAATTGGGTCATTGCGTCGCCTATCAAATAGGCGAGAATAGTTATCCAGATAGGATCTCCATCTGTCCGAGATCTTTCCTTGGTGATGAAGGTGTATTTCGCCAAGGGGAGAATTCATGCGGCTGACTCCAGCGAAACTTGTTCGAAAGGAATGCCCACCAGACCCCATCTAACCTTGCTTGAAGATACCTTCACGACAAGTGCGTCGTGGAGTAGGTGGTGTTGCGTGTTGTCGTGCAATTCTCCGTTCGCTACGGAAGCAAACACGACGTAGTCACCATTCGGCAACATGGGCAAACGGAAGATAAACTCCGCGAAAAAGGAACAACCTCTCCCGACAGTGCGTGGATTAAGTGCGGTGAAGGGCAATGTATTCTCACCGAAGAGCACCTGCCCAAGTCGATCGAAAAAAGCAAAGCCTAAGATCGGCTTTGGCAGAGGTTCATGGGCTATGGCTCGCAAGGTGACACGTACGCGCTCCCCACCGCAGAATACAGCCGCTTCTGGTGCGCTTAAGTTTTCGATCTCAACCCCGACAAGTTCTGCAAGCCCAGACCGAAATCCTCGAGCCCCAGCGAGGTTATTCATGACTTCCATTTGCCCACCGTAACTGAAGGTGGGGGAGGGGGTGTCAAGTTCTGCTGAGGATGCGATCCTCCCAGATTCAGTACTCAGCTGCGCACCATCCTGATCCACAGACTCTAGGGTTGTGTCGTCACCGTAGACGCTTTGCAAGGTGTGCTTTAGATATGCCTCTGAAACATCTCTGGGATTTCCGCTAAGAATCATTCGGCCACTGTCGATCCAGAGTGCTCGAGAACATAAATTCAGTATCGTGCTCGTGTCATGGCTGACGAAGAGGAGAGTTCCGCGCTTTTGGAAGGCGCGAATGAAACGCATGCACTTCTGCGTAAACACAGCATCTCCAACCGCGAGAGCCTCGTCGATGACCATGATGTCTGCGTCCACATGGGCAATAACCGAAAACGCTAGGCGGACCATCATTCCGCTGGAATAAGTTTTGACTGGTTGATCAATAAAATCTCCAATATCAGCGAAGCTAGCGATTTCTTCAAAGCGTTCGTCAATTTGAGTTTTATTGAGGCCTAGAATGGCGGCGTTGAGGTATACATTTTCGCGACCAGTAAATTCCGGGTTGAAGCCAGAGCCCAACTCAAGCAGAGCCGCAATTCGCCCTTGAGTCGAAACGGTTCCTCCCGTCGGATTCAATGTCCCGCAAATGATTTGAAGCAGGGTTGATTTGCCGCTGCCGTTTCGCCCCAGGATTCCAACTGTCTCGCCCCTAGATATGTCGAGGGAGATGTCGCGAAGGGCCCAAAAATCCACGAAATGTTGACGTTTCCCCCAGGAAAACATCTGCAGCAGACGGTCGCGAGGCTTCTTATATATTTGATATTGTTTCTCGATATTTTTTATGCTAATCGCTAAATCAGAGCACATCGGCGAAGCCCTTTCTTGTGCGCTGAAACCAGATGAAGCCGATCCAGGCCACCGTCAAGGAAATAAAAAAATTCATCGCCCATTCGGCGGCAACTATATTCTTGTGCCAGTATAGTATATCTCGCATCTGCTCTATCACTGGGGTTAGTGGATTTAATTTTAGAATGGGTTGGAATTGTGCGGGTAAGGCGCTGACGGGGTAAAAGATGGGCGACATGAACATCAATACGCCAGTGAACATGGCTACTATTTGAGGCATGTCTCTCAGGAAAACCCCGCAGGAGGCGAGTAGCCAGCTGGCGCCTAGCGAAAATAATATTAAAGGCAAAAGAACAATTGGGGCCCACATAATTTTTAGATCTGGTGCGCCAAAAAATATAATGTACGCCATTAGCCAAACAACTAGACTGACGAGTGCATGAAAAAGGGCTGCGCCCAAAGATACGGCGGGCAGTATTTCGAGCGGAAAGACCACCTTCTTCACATAATTTGTGTTTCCAACTATAATGCCAGGTGCTCGGCTGATGCACTCCGAGAATAGGTTGAAAACAATAAGCCCGGCAAAAAGTATAAGAGCAAACTCAGTTTTCGAGTCGCCCCCGGTGCTCCATCTTGCCTTGAATATAGTGCTAAACACAAAGGTGTAGACGGCTAGCATGAATACTGGGTTGGCTAGAGACCAGGCGACCCCTAGAATGGATCCTTGGTAGCGCCCTAAAACTTCCCGCTGAACCAAGGCTAGAATTAGGTGGCGGTTCCTATATAGACTCGCTGCCATTTCGATTGGCGAGTGAGAGTGATTTTTCAATTGAATATCATCCTTACTTGATTGGATTCTTCTCGGCTCAAGAGAATTTGGCGCGTCTGGAGTTGATCGGCTGTTGGTGCGGCGCTATCCCCATCATTTTTTATTCAGCCTGACCGGCTCAGAATCTCCCTTGGTTGGGGCTCGTCCCGTCGGGCCCCGATTTTCGGTGCGCTTTGTCGAGGCGCTATACGCTATGAGCCCAATATGTCTGACCACCTTTCTCGCGACCACGACGACCAGCGTGTGGCAATCTTGATGTGTACGCATCAGGGAGATGCTTTCCTGGATGAACAACTTGATTCGATCGCTCGACAGACGCATACGAACTGGAGGGTATGGGTCTCGGACGATGGTTCGACGGACGGTACGATCAAGATCTGTTCTCGCTACCAATCGAAGTGGGGCGTCGAACGGATGTCGATCATCTCCGGTCCTCGGAGGGGCTCATCGGCAAACTTTCTTTCGCTGACTTGTCGCCCGGACATCGCGGCGGAATATTTCGCCTGGGCCGATCAGGACGACATCTGGGAGCCGCATAAGCTCGAAAGAGCCTTGACGTGGTTGACCGACTCCGATGCACACAAGCCAGCACTGTACGGGTCTCGCACGTTGCTCACCGACGCATCCGGCAAGTCAATCGGCCTGTCTCCTCTTTTCACCAAGCCACCTGCCTTCGCGAATGCGGTGGTTCAGAACATTGCCGGCGGAAACACCATGGTGTTCAACAGTGCGGCAAGAGCGTTGCTTGTCAACGCGGGTCCGGATCCTCGAACGGTGGCCCATGACTGGTGGGCTTACCTGCTGGTAACGGCGTGTGGAGGGCGGATGCACTACGACCCTGTGCCCTCAATCCGGTATCGGCAGCACGGTGATAACCTCGTCGGCAGCGTGACTCATCCCTTGCGCCGTCTCCCACGTCTTCGCACGTTGCTCCAGGGGCAGTTCAAATCCTGGATCGATCTGAATCTTGAATTGCTCGAACCAGTCCGCGCCCAGATGTCGGCTGAGAATGTCATCACCCTGGACCGGTTCGCCCTCGCTCGTCAGCGCCGCTTGCCGGCGCGGATGCTGGCGCTGTGGCGCTCCGGCGTTTACCGGCAGACCTGGCCGGGAAACATCGGCCTGGCCGTGGCGGCGCTTTTGAATCGACTGTGACGACGCTTGACCGCGCGGCCACTTCGCCTGAAGTCGGCATCCTCATGTGCACTTTTCAGGGCGAGCGTTATCTCGTGGCTCAGCTCGAGTCAATAGCAGCGCAAACCCATCATCGGTGGAAGTTATGGGTCTCGGACGATGGATCCACCGATAAGGCCCTGGCGATCCTCGAACGCTACCGGTCGCAATGGGGCGCCGATCGCTTGGCAGTCGTGCGCGGCCCTGCAGAAGGTTTTGCGGCCAACTTCAAGTCGTTGACCTGCCGTGCCGAGATCGATGCCGACTTCTACGCCTGGGCCGATCAGGATGACGTCTGGGAGCCCGACAAACTGGCGAGGGCGCTTGCCGTGCTGCCTTCGGCGCCATCGATTGTCCCGGCGCTCTATGGAACGCGCACGCTGCTGACCGATTCGGACAACCAATCAGTCGGCCTGTCGCCGTTGTTCACCCAACCGCCCAGCTTTGCCAATGCGCTGGTGCAGTGCATCGCCGGGTGCAACACCATGGTGTTCAATCGCGCAGCGCGCGAGCTCTTCGTAGAAGCCAGTTCGCAGGGCGACGCCTTACCTCCCGACTGGCTGATGTACCTCCTCGTTTCGGGTTGCGGGGGACGTGTGCACTATGACCCGTGGCCCAGCGTGCGTTACCGGCAGCATGGGCAGAACCTGAGCGGATCGAACCTGACCGTGCGTGGGCGCTGGCAACGCGCCCGGCAGTTGATGGGAGGTGAGTTCCGCGGCTGGGTGGGCGCGAATCTCGACCGGCTGGCTCGGGTCAGGCATCGGATGCCGGCACATCAACAGTCAGTGTTGGATGAATTCGTGCGCGCACGCCAGCGGCGGCTGCCCGGGCGCCTGATCGGCTTCTGGCGCTCCGGGATCCACCGCCAGACGGTACTCGGGAACATCGGGCTAACCGTCGCCGCTCTGTTCAACAAGCTTTAGTAGGCGCCACCATGCCGGGCACTGTCAGTGATCAGTCACGACGGCGCTCAGAGATTGAGCCTGCCGCCCGATAGTGCCGTTCAATGTGAATCATTTTTTCAATTCATAAACAGCATCACTGGGCCCACATATGATCGCCTTCCCCGCCTCACGGCTCAACCTTACTGGAGACTTTTCATGTCACTCATCAACACCCAAGTTCAGCCGTTCGCGGCCCAGGCCTACCAAAACGGCAAGTTCATCGAAGTCACCGAGCAGAGCCTGAAGGGCAAGTGGTCCGTGATCATCTTCATGCCGGCGGCGTTCACCTTCAACTGCCCGACCGAAGTGGAGGACGCGGCCGACAACTACGCCGAGTTCCAGAAACTGGGTACCGAGGTCTACATCGTCACCACCGACACGCACTTCTCGCACAAGGTGTGGCACGAGACCTCGCCAGCCGTTGGCAAGGCCAAGTTCCCGCTGGTCGGCGACCCGACCCACAAGCTGACCCGCGCCTTCGACGTGCACATCGATGCGGACGGCCTGGCCTACCGCGGCACCTTCGTGATCAACCCCGACGGCATCATCAAGACCGCCGAGATCCATTCGAACGAGATCGCCCGCGACGTCAAGGAAACCCTGCGCAAGCTCAAGGCCGCGCAATACACCGCTTCGCACCCAGGTGAGGTTTGCCCTGCGAAGTGGAACGACGGCGCGAAGACGATCACCCCGTCGCTCGACCTCGTTGGCAAGATCTGACCGGACATTCCGGTCCGTTTTGAACGCCCGGTGAACCGCACCGGGTGGTTTTCAGACGCCGCGGGCCCACAAAGCCCGCGGCGGATCTGAAGCAGCGTCCTATCCGGGCGCTTGCATTCGTCACCTCACCAGGAGACTCACCATGCTCGACGACACCCTCAAATCTCAATTGCAGGCCTACCTTGAACGCGTGAAGATGCCGTTCGAGATCGTCGCGTCGCTCGACGACAGCGCCGCCGCACAAGAGATGCACGGCCTGCTCAAGGACATCATCGGCCTGTGCGACAAGATCACGCTGAGAACCGACGGCACCGATGCCCGCAAGCCGTCGTTCACACTGGCCCGCATCGGCGAGGTGCCGCGCATTCGATTCGCAGCGATCCCGCTAGGGCATGAATTCACGTCTCTGGTGCTGGCGCTGTTGCAGGTTGGTGGCCACCCGCCCAAGATCGAAGCCGAACTGATCGAGCAGATCAAGAACCTCGAGGGCGAATTCCGCTTCGAGACTTATGTTTCGCTGAGCTGCCACAACTGTCCGGACGTCGTCCAGGCGCTGAACCTGATGGCGGTGCTGAACCCGCGCATCCAGCACGTCACGATCGATGGCGGCCTGTTCCAGCAGGAAGTGGAAGCACGCCAGATCCTCGCGGTGCCGATGGTGTTCCTGAACGGCGAACACTTTGGCCAGGGCCGCATGGAGGTCGACGAGATCGTCGCCAAGCTCGACACCGGTGCCGCTGCGCGCGATGCCGCGAAGCTCAACGCCAAAGAGGCCTATGACGTGCTGATCGTCGGTGGCGGCCCTGCGGGCGCCGCAGCTGCGGTGTACGCCGCGCGCAAGGGCATTCGCACTGGCATGCTCGCTGAGCGGATGGGCGGGCAGACCATGGACACGATGAGCATCGAGAACTTCATCTCGGTGCTCGAGACCGATGGTCCGAAGTTCGCTGCGGCGCTGGAGCAGCACGCGAAGCAGTACGACGTCGAAATACTCAACCTGCAGCGAGCCGAGAAGCTGATTCCGGCCGAACAGCCCGGGGGCCTGATCGGCGTTCAACTCGCCAATGGCGCCACGCTGAAGAGTCGGACCGTGATCCTGTCGACCGGCGCGCGCTGGCGCGAGATCAACGTGCCGGGCGAACAGGAATACCGCAACAAGGGCGTGGCCTACTGCCCGCACTGTGACGGCCCGCTGTTCAAGGGCAAGCGCGTCGCGGTGATCGGTGGCGGCAACTCGGGCGTCGAAGCGGCGATCGATCTGGCCGGCCTGGTGGGCCACGTGACCTTGCTCGAGTTCGGCGAGCAGTTGCGTGCCGATGCGGTGCTGGTCAACAAGCTGAACAGCTTGAGCAATGTCACCGTGCACACGCAGGCGCAGACCACCGAGATCAATGGCACCGATGGCAAGGTCAGCGGCCTGACCTACACCGACCGCGTCAGCGGCGAATCGAAGCACGTCGAACTGGCCGGTGTGTTCGTGCAGATCGGTCTGGTGCCGAACTCCGAGTGGCTGAAGGGCACGCTGGAGTTGTCTCGCCACGGCGAGATCGTCGTCGACGCGCGCGGCCAGACCTCGGTGGCCGGCGTGTTCGCCGCGGGTGACGTGACCACGGTGCCGTTCAAGCAGATCATCATCGCCACCGGCGACGGCGCGAAGGCGGCGTTGGGTGCGTTCGATCACCTGATTCGTACGCCGGCTCCGAAGGAAGCGGTCGCGGCCTGATGAGTTTGTTTGCTGCAACTGAAAGGCCACCTTCGTGTGGCCTTTTTTCTGGCCACTGCGTGAGAGCGCTGCGCCGGGCCGCTGTGTTGCGTTCATGTCCTCCGGGCCGGTTCGCCAACCATTCACTTCGGCTCTGGTAGCGCCGGCCCTCCCCCTTTACTTCACTCCACACAGCGGCCCACCGCAGCGCTCCTGCCACCACCGAAGCAGTCGGAGGTTGAGTTCCTTCGCGTGCGATAACGGTGCCAGCTGTCAAGGGCGTGGGGTGACCGGCGTAGCGAAGTAAAGGGGGAGGGCCGGAACTACTCGGCTCGAATTAACTGGGCAGTGAACCGGCCCGGAGGACATGAGCGGAGCCGGTTACCCCATGCCCTTGGCAGCCAAACGAGCCAATACAGGTTTCAATGCCGCACCTGTGTGGCTCACGGGCTCGGTGACCAAGTTCTCAGGTGTGCCGGTCACCACAACTCGCCCCCCGTTCGTGCCGCCCTCAGGCCCCAGGTCGATGACCCAATCGGCCTCGGCGATCACGTCCAGATCGTGCTCGATCACCACCACGCTGTGCCCGCCATCGACCAGTCGGTGCAGCACGCGAATCAGCTTCTCAACGTCAGCCATGTGCAGGCCGACCGTCGGTTCGTCCAGCACATACAGCGTGTGCGGCGCCTTGTTGCCGCGCTTGCCCACGTCGTCGCGCACCTTGGTCAGCTCGGTGACGAGCTTCAGGCGCTGCGCCTCGCCGCCGCTCAGCGTGGGTGAGGGCTGGCCCAGCGTCAGGTAGCCCAGGCCCACGTCCTTCATCAGGCGCAGCGGGTGGCTGATCGCCGGCATGCTGGCGAAGAAGTCGACCGCCTCGTCGATCTCCATGTTCAAGACGTCGCCGATGTTCTTGCCGCGCCAGGTGACGGCCAGTGTTTCCGGGTTGAAGCGCTGGCCGTGGCACTGGTCGCAGGGCACCTTCACGTCGGGCAGGAAGCTCATCTCGATGGTGCGCATGCCCTGGCCTTCGCAGGCCGGGCAGCGGCCTTCGCCAGTGTTGAAGCTGAAGCGGTTCGCGGCATAGCCGCGGGCGCGCGATTCCAGCGTGTCGGCAAACAGCTTGCGGATCGTGTCCCAGAAGCCGATGTAGGTCGCCGGGCAGCTGCGCGGCGTTTTGCCGATGGGCGTCTGGTCGACCTCGAGCACGCGGTCGATGTAGCCCCAGCCGTCGATCTGCTCGCAGCCTTGCCATTTCGGGCTGCCGCCCTTCAGGTTGATGAACTGCAGGTTGGCGAGCAGCACGTCGCGCGCGAGCGTGGACTTGCCAGAACCGCTGACGCCGGTGATCGCGACCAGCCGCTTCAGCGGCACGTCGATCGTCACCTGCTGCAGGTTGTGCAGCGTGGCGCCTTGGATGGTCAAGCGCCGGTTGGCCTCGGATTCACGCGGTCCGGCCGCAGCGGCCAATGGCACCTCGCGCCGGGCCTGCAGCGGATGGATCAGCGGGTGCGCCAGCAGGCGGCCTGTCTGCGAATCGGGCGCATTGGCCAGATCGGCGACGCTGCCTTGCGCCACCAGTCGCCCGCCGCGGCTGCCCGCACCCGGCCCGATGTCGATCAGGTGGTCGGCGCGGCGGATCGTGTCCTCATCGTGTTCGACCACGACCAGCGTGTTGCCCTTGTCGCTCAGCGTCTTGAGTGCCTTCAGCAGGATCTGGTTGTCGCGCGGGTGCAGGCCGATCGTGGGTTCGTCGAGCACATAGCAGACGCCCTGCAGGTTGCTGCCGAGTTGTGCCGCCAGCCGGATGCGCTGCGCCTCGCCGCCGCTGAGCGTGGGCGCGGCACGGTCCAGCGTCAGGTAGCCGAGGCCGACTTCTTCGAGGAACTCAAGGCGCCCGCGGATCTCGCTGACGACATCGCGCGCGATCTCCGCGTCGCGGCCAGTGAGTCTCAGCGACTCGACCCACTGCCGCGCGCCAGCCACCGACCACTGGGCGATCCAGGCGATGGAATGCCCTTCGAACGTGACCTTGCGCGAGGCTGGGTTGAGCCGCGTGCCCGCGCAATCGGGGCAGGGCTCATCGACCAGCCCTTCGGCTTCGCTTTCCTCGGAAGGAAAGCTCTGCTCGCGGCCCTTGGCGTCGTCATCACGTACCGAGTCGTCGTAGACCTTGCGCTGCTCGCGGGTCAGCGCCAGCCCGGTACCGACGCAGGTGGTGCACCAGCCGTGCTTGCTGTTGTAGCTGAACATGCGCGGGTCGAGTTCGGGGTAGCTGGTGCCGCAGCTCGGGCAGGCGCGCTTGGTCGAGAACACCTTGATGCGGCCGATGCTGGCGGTCGACGAACCGGTGCGCATCGCTTCGGTCAGTCCGTTCAGCGGCGCCAGCAGGTGCATCACGCCCTTGCCGAGGTCGAGCGCCTTGGCCAAGGCCTCTCGCAGCTCGCCTTCGCGGTCGGCACTGACGATGAAGTCGGCGATCGGCAGCTCCAGCGTGTGCTCCTTGAAGCGATCCAGACGTGGCCACGGCTCGACCGGCAGGAATTCGCCATCGACACGCAGGTGGGTGTGGCCGCGCGCCTTCGCCCATTTCGCGAGGTCGGTGTAGACGCCCTTGCGTGCCACCACCAGCGGTGCCAGCAGGCCCACGTGCTCGCCGCGGTGGTCACGCAACAGTTGCGCGGCGATGCTCTCGGCAGACTGTGGACGCACTTCGGCGCCGTCTTTCACGCAGTGCTGCAGGCCGAGCTTCACGTAAAGCAAGCGCAGGAAGTGCCACACCTCGGTGGTGGTTGCGACCGTGCTCTTGCGCCCGCCGCGGCTCAGCCGCTGCTCGATGGCCACGGTGGGCGGGATGCCGTAGACCGCGTCGACTTCGGGCCGGCCCGCCGGCTGCACGATGCTTCGCGCGTAGGCGTTCAGGCTCTCGAGGTAGCGGCGCTGGCCTTCGTTGAACAGGATGTCGAACGCGAGCGTGCTCTTGCCCGAGCCCGACACGCCAGTGACCACGGTGAACTGGCCGCGCGGGATGCTGACGTTCAAGGACTTCAGGTTGTGCTCGCGGGCATTGACGATGCGAATGCAGTCGTCATTCAGGTTCTCGATGCGGATGGATTCATCGACAACGGCCCGCTCGGTTCGAGCGGCCTTCAGCAGCGTTTGCAGAGGCATGCCCTCTTCGACGCCCAATCCGCCCAGTCCCATCGCCCGGTCGTACTCGACCAGCGCGCGACCGGTGTGCGAGGTCGGATGCCGCTTCACATCGGCGGGCGTTCCAGTGCACACCACCTGCCCGCCACCCTCGCCACCTTCGGGCCCGAGGTCGATCAGCCAGTCCGACGCATTGATCACGTCGAGGTTGTGCTCGATGACGATGATCGAATGGCCGACATCCAGCAGCTTGCGGAAGGCGCGCATCAGCTTCGCGATGTCGTCGAAGTGCAGGCCGGTGGTCGGCTCGTCGAACATGAAGAGCGTGCCCTTCTTGGCCACCGGCTGGCGGCTCGCGGTCGCGCTGTTGGCCGACTCGGCGAGGAAGGCCGCGAGCTTGAGCCGCTGCGCCTCGCCGCCACTCAACGTGGGCACCGGCTGGCCGAGCTTCACGTACTCGAGGCCGACATCGACGATGGGCTGCAGCACGCGCAGCACCTCGCGGTCGTTGGCGAACAGCTGCACCGCTTCGCTCACCGTCAGGTCGAGCACGTCGGCCACCGACAGGTCGCGGACCACTTCGCCAGGCAGGCGGCGATCGATCTTGACTTCGAGCAGTTCGCGACGAAAGCGCCGGCCGTCGCAGTCGGGGCAACGCAGGTACACGTCGCTGAGAAACTGCATCTCGACATGCTCGAAGCCCGAGCCGCCGCAGGTCGGGCAGCGTCCATCGCCGGCGTTGAAGCTGAACATGCCGGGGCCGTAGCCGCGCTGCTGCGCCAGTGGCGATGCGGCAAAGAGCTTGCGGATTTCATCGAACGCGCCGACGTAGCTGGCGGGGTTCGATCGCGCGGTCTTGCCGATCGGCGACTGGTCGACGAAGACCACGTCGCCCAGCCAGTCGGCACCGAGCACACGGTCGTGCGCGCCAGGTGCATCGCTGGCCTGGCCGAAGTGACGCGCCAGCGCCGGAAACAGCACGTCCTGGATCAAGGTCGACTTGCCCGAGCCGGACACGCCGGTGACGGTGACCAGGTGCTGCAACGGGAACTCGATGCTCACATTGCGCAGGTTGTGGTCGCGTGCGCCTTCGACGATCAGCTTGGGCGTCGCCGCAGTGACGAGGCGGGTGAAGCCACTGCCAATGTGCTTGCGCCCGCCGAGGTACGCACCGGTCAGCGTGTCGGCGCTGCGGATGGTCTCGGGCGTGCCGTCGAAGACGATCTGTCCGCCACGCTCGCCGGGGCCGGGGCCCATGTCGATCAGCCGGTCGGCAGCCAGCATCACGGCTGGGTCGTGCTCCACCACCACCAGCGTATTGCCCGCGTCGCGCAGGCGGTGCATCGCCTCGATGATGCGGTTCATGTCGCGCGGGTGCAGGCCGATGCTCGGCTCGTCGAGCACGAACATCGTGTTGACCAGCGAGGTGCCGAGCGCGGTCGTCAGGTTGATGCGCTGCACCTCGCCGCCGCTCAGCGTGCGGCTCTGCCGGTCCAGCGTCAGGTAGCCGAGGCCGACATCGCAGAGGTACTTCAGCCGCGTGCGGATCTCGTCAACGAGCAGCTTCAGTGCGTCGTCGAGCATCGTGCTGGGGAGGCTCAGCCCATCGAAGAAGCGACGGATGCGCTCGATCGGCAACAGCATCAGGTCGTGCACCGTCAGGCCAGGCAATGCTTCCAACTGCGCGCGCGACCAGTCCACGCCATTCGGCAGCGAGCGAAGCGCCGGCGCCATCACCGCATCGGCATCGGCCTTCGTGCCCAGCCGCCACAGCAGCGATTCGGTCTTCAGCCGCGCGCCGCCGCAGGTGCCGCAGGTCGTGTAGCTGCGGTACTTCGACAAGAGCACGCGGATGTGCATCTTGTAGGCCTTGCTCTCCAGGTACTCGAAGAAACGCTTGACGCCGTACCACTGCTTGTTCCAGTTGCCTTTCCACTGCGGCGAGCCGTTGATGATGAAGTCGCGCTGCGCTTCATTGAGCTGCGACCACGGCGTGTCGCGCGGGATGCCGGCCTCGCCGGCGTACTTCAGCATGTCCTCGTGCGCATCCTTCCAGGCCGGGGTCATCAGGGTCTTGACCGCACCCGAGCGCAGCGTCTTGCGGTGGTCCGGGATCACGAGGTCGTAGTCGACGCCGATCACGCGGCCGAAGCCACGGCAGGTGTCACATGCGCCCATCGCCGAGTTGAAGCTGAACAGCGCCGGCTGCGGATCGGTGTAGCGCAGGTCGCTGTCGGGGCAGTGCAGGCCGGTGGAAAAGCGCCAGAGAGCTGACGACCCCGAGGGGAGCGAGGAATCCTGGGGCGGCCCGGCGATTCCTTCGGGTCGCGTGTCACTCAGCACGTAGACGTTGATGCGCCCGCCGCTGCGCTTCAACGCCATCTCGATCGCCTCGACGGCACGCACCTTCTCGGTGCCGTGGATGCGGAATCGATCGGCCACCACGTCCAGCAGCTTGCGCAGGCCGGTCGGCGTCGCGACCTCCCGCTCGGCCTGTACGCGGGTGAAGCCGCTGGCCGACAGCCACTGCTCGATCTCTTCCGGAGTCGAGACCGCCGGCAGCTCGACCGGAAAGGTCAGCACGACTCGCGGATCGGCCTCGGCGGTCCGCGCCATCAGCTCCGCGTAGATCGTCTCCGGCGTGTCGTGTCGCACGCGCTGGGCGGTCTGCCTGTCGAACAGGTCCGCGGCGCGGGCATAGAGCAGCTTCAGGTGGTCATTCAGCTCGGTCATCGTGCCAACCGTGCTGCGGCTGGTGCGCACCGGGTTGGTCTGGTCGATCGCGATGGCCGGCGGTACGCCATCGACCCGGTCGACGGCAGGGCGGTCCATGCGGTCGAGGAACTGGCGCGCATAGGCGCTGAAGGTCTCGACGTAGCGCCGCTGGCCCTCGGCGTACAGCGTGTCGAACACCAGGCTGGACTTGCCTGAACCGCTGGGCCCGGTGACCACCGTCATCTCGCCGGTGCGGATGTCGAGGTCCAGGTTCTTCAGGTTGTGCTGGCGGGCGCCGCGGATCCGGATCAGACCCGTGGCAGGGCGTTGGACACCTGAGGACATGGCGGTAATTCCTGGCTGCAAACACAGCGAAGCGGGGGATTCTAGAAGTCCAGCCGCCCGGCCTTCATGTGTGGGGATCGACGTCCATCGCGGTGCTTGTTACCTTGTTGTTGCACATCCGGCCGGAACGAATCCCCATCTGGTGGCACAACCTACATACCGGGAGAAACCCTGGTATCGATTGAACCCGAGACGAACCTCATGACTGATCTGGCTGACTTTCCCAACGATGGCGCGCGTGCCGGTGCCGGCGCGCGCACTCGCCGGGAGCCCGCCCACATTGACGAGGCGGACCGCCTTCGGCGCCAGACGCTGGTCAGCGATGGCGTGCATTGGGAACTGCACCTGATCACTGGTCTTTGGTGGTGCTCGCCTGATCTCCATCGGCTGCTGGGTCTGTCCGGCGTTGGGCATGCGGGCTCACCTTTCGACTTCTGTGTCGCCGAAGACCGACCGCGCATCGACGAGGCCTGCGCACAGGCCATCGACCAGAACAGCGGCTTCACTCTGGACCTCAGGCTGACCGACGGGGACGGCCACTTCCGCTGGTGGCGTTGTACCGCTCGCGTGCTGTCGGGTGTCAGCGGTGTGCCCGAATACCTCTCGGGCCTGTTGCGCGAAGTGCATGCCGACAGGCAGGCGCTGCTGACCCTGGATGCTGCAGCGTCGCGCTGTGAACGTGCCATGGACGCGACCGCTGAAGTGCACTTCGAGCACACCGTCGGGGCTGAGTCGTTTTTCATCAGCGATCGCATCTGCACGCTGCTCGGCTATCCGAAAGGCACCCCCGCGCCGGCACGCGAGGTGTACTTCAGCTGGGTGCATCCAGAGGACCGCGGGCTGCTGCAGGAGGACATCGCCGCGGCAAGTGTTGCCCCAGGTTTCTGGGAGTCGGTGTATCGGCTGCGCCACCGCGACGGCGGATATCGCTGGGTGCGCGCGCGCGGGCGCACTGACGTCGACACCCAGGGCCTATTGCGCATGACCGGGTTGCTCACCGACACGCATGAGCAGACGCTGCTGCGCCGAGACATCGAGGAACAGCGCCAGCACCTCGAAGCGATGGTCGAGGAGCGCACGACACGCCTAGAAACCGCGTTGGCCGAAGCGCAACGCCAACGCGAACAGGCTGAGCGCGCGAACGAATCGAAGTCGATCTTCCTGGCGCACATGAGCCACGAGATCCGAACGCCGCTGAACGGCGTGCTCGGATTGAATGAGCTGGCGTTGCAGGAGGCCACCAGCACCCAGCAGAAGCGTCACCTGAAGCTGGCCTTGCAGTCGGGCCGCAACCTGCTGGGCATCATCAACGATGTGCTGGACTTCTCGCGCCTGTCGGCCGGCATGCTGCCTCCCGTTGAAGAGCGGTTTGACCTCTGTGACACGCTGGCCGAGGCCATGCGGGTGATCATGCCGACGGTACGCACGAAGAACCTCGGACTGATCTACGACCACATCGGTGCAATCAGCCGAGTGATCGGTGACGCACAACGTGTGCAGCAGATCGTTTCCAACCTGCTGTCGAACGCGGTGAAGTACACCGAGCAGGGGCACATTGAGCTGGTCACCCACGTGCATGAAGTGGCGCCGGGTCAGTGCCTTGCCCGCATCTCGGTGCGCGATACCGGCTGCGGCATGAATCCCGACGTCGCCGCTCGCGTTTTCCAGCCCTTTGTGCAAGGTGACGCCAGCCTCGCGCGTCGTCATGGCGGAACCGGCCTGGGCCTGTCGATTGCGCTCGGCCTCGCAGAGTCGGTGGGCGGTTCGCTGGCGCTGGACAGCACCCCAGGCCGGGGATCGTGTTTCACCCTCGAATTGCCGCTGCGAGTGCAAGCCGGCAACCAACCCGGTTCCGGCTGGCCGCCGACGGGTCTTGCCTGGCTGCTGCACAGTCGTCTGGTGCCGGCGCAGGCCATGCAACGGCGGCTGCAGCGGATGGGCTGGGGCTGCGACATCCTGGGCAGCGCGACCGAACTGATCGAGCATGCGCGCCTTGCCCAGGAGGCGCCGGACCTGCTGCTCCTGAGCGAATCTGCCATTGATGCCAGCACTGACCTGGCCCTGCTGCGGCGCATGCTTCCGCACACCAACATCGTTTTGCTCGTCCGACCTGACTGGAACGAGCCGCCCGTCGAAGCGGCCGCGCGGCTGGCGCAGATGCCACTCATCTTCATGCCGGTCACGCCTGCCGCGCTGCTGGATTTGCTGTGCATGAAGGGTCCGCAGACCGACCACATCGTCTCTGGCTACAGCTCGCTGTCGGGCATGCCCATGCCGGTCGATGCCGATGAGGCCTCGGATGTGCTGGTGGTCGAGGACAACATGGTGAACCAGGTCATCGTCTGCGAAATGATTGAGGTGCTCGGCCTGCGCAGCCGCCTTGCGGAAGATGGGGACAGCGCTGTGCGAGCCTGCCGCGATCGCCCGCCGGCACTGGTGTTGATGGACCTTCAGATGCCCGGCGTCGATGGGTTGGAGGCGACTCGCCAACTGCGCGCGATGCAGCAGCGCGGCACCCTGCCTGCTTTCCCGATCGTCGCGCTCACGGCCCATGCCACACCCCAGGACCGCGACAGCTGCGCGGCCGCGGGCATGGTTGGCTACCTCACCAAGCCAGTGGCGATGGCCGATCTGCGAAACGAGCTCTCGCGTTGGCTACGCAGCCCGTGTACTGGCTGAAATCCTGGACACCGATGGGCTGGGGCATGACCAATGACGGTGCGCTCGGCGACCGTCAACTGGGGTTACGCCGCCCCCTCATCTGAGGGGTTCATTACCCGAAATTCGATTACCTATTGTCACCAATGAACGCCTACGATCCTCATGTCGCGTGAGAAAATCACGCTCTAGATGTTTAGTTTCTCAACAAGTTCGTCGCGTCGATGTGTAGGTTTTGTCTGACACCGTCCATACATCTGTTGAGGGTCTCCCGCTGTGCTTAGCAACACCATGATCGGCATGCCCTTTGAGGCCCACTTGCCCCTGCGATCGCTGTTGCAGGACGAATCCGAAAACGACGATTTGCACCGTTGTGAAGTCGGGCGCAGGCTGTACCGGATACGCAGTGCCGACTCCGATGGGCTACGCAGTTCAGCCAGCGTCCTGATCAATCGGATGTATGCCACCCGTGGCTACGCCAGCCGGCCACTGCCAGACCCGTCGTTGCCCACCCGAATCACCCTGGTGGCCAGCGACCATGAGTCCACCGTCGCCACGATCACCGTTGGCTTCGATTCTTTCGATGGTTTGCATGTAGACACCCTGTTTTCCCAGGAGGTCGATACCTTGAGGCAAGCCGGCCGCCAAGTATGCGAGTTCACCACCTTGGCGATGGATCAGGTGGTCCGTTCGCGCCGGGTGCTCGCATCCCTGTTCAATGTGGCATACATCTACGCACACCGTGTGATGGGTTTCGATACGCTGCTGATCGAAGTCAACCCGCGTCATGTCATGTACTACCAGCGAATGCTGGGCTTTCAGGTCATGGCTCCGCAGCGGCACAGCCCACGCGTCGGTGCGCCTGCTGTCTTGCTGGGCATCAACTTCTCCTACATCCGCGAACAAGGTGAGCGATTCGCAGGCCTCTCGCGTGCGAGCAACGAGCGGTCGCTTTATCCCGACTGGTTTTCGCCGCTGGAAGAGGAAGCCATCCTGCGGCGGCTCACGCGGGCAAAAGTGTCGGCAGCACCTGTCGCGCTCCAGCGTTACGAGCCTTTGTGCCTGCTTCAGGCCTGAGCGTTTTGGGCGTCAGATTCGTTCTGATTCCAATTGGCGTCGCTGACAGAACGCGCCAATGTCAGTAGCCGGGCTCGGCGTTTGAACACGGTCAGTCGTTGATCTCGTCATTCAGGTCCTCGGCCACGGCCCGCACACGTGCGTCGTGAACCGCGGCGGCGATCTCTGGGCCGCGCAAGCCCAGGGTGGCCGCCCGGGTGGCTGCGGCCCCTGCGTCGACGGCCGCCGCGCGCGAACGTGCCACGCGCCATTGAGTGAACGCTGCGGCCTGCGAGCGCTTCGAGTTGCGGTATTGGGCGCGTGCGATGCACTCGCAGGCCTGCAGCGTCAGCTCGAAACGCTCGGGCCGACGCCAGGCGTCGCAGCGGTCAAGCAACTGCACCGTTTGTTCGGCGCTCTTGGTCTGACCCTGGCGCAGGGTCTCGTATTCGCGCCCCACCAACTCCGCGACCTCCCGACAGTCGGCCGGAACGCGCCAGCGTTCACAGAGCCCTTGCAGCGCGCCAGGGGTGGCGCTGGCCTTCACTGCACAAGCGACCGAGCTGAGTGGATGGCCAACGACTGCAAAGCGCGCCGGCAGCGGCAGTCCCGATTCGGCGGCCAGATCGATGGCCTGACGCCACTGGATCGCTC
This sequence comes from Rubrivivax sp., assembly GCA_027490215.1. Taxonomy (GTDB): domain Bacteria; phylum Pseudomonadota; class Gammaproteobacteria; order Burkholderiales; family Burkholderiaceae_C; genus PBB1. The sequence continues at coordinate 23,046 of JAIXYO010000033.1, read as the reverse complement.
GAGGCTCTGCGGATGACCACTCTGCGTTGATCTCCGGCAGCAGCCGGGCCAGCGCGCCGCAGTCGTGCAGCACGTCGAACATGCGCGAAGGCTGCAATTCCATCAGGCCGCGCGACAGTTCCTGCCACACCCGCTCGGCAACCAGCGCGTCGACCTCGCCGGCGTTCACCATCTCCTGCATCAGCGCGCGAGTTTCGGGCGCGACCTCGAAATCCACAAAGCGTGCTGCGAAACGCGCCGCCCTCAGGATGCGGACTGGATCTTCAGCAAAGGCGGGCGACACGTGGCGCAGCAGTCTGGCATCCAGATCGCGCTGCCCGCCATAGGGGTCGATCACCGCACCTGCGTCGTCCTGAGCCATGGCGTTGATCGTCAGGTCCCGGCGCCGAAGGTCTTCCTCCAGCGTGACGCCAGGGTCGGCATGAAAAACAAAGCCGTGGTAGCCAGGCGCGGTCTTGCGCTCGGTGCGGGCGAGCGCGTACTCCTGCTTGGTGACCGGGTGCAAAAACACCGGGAAGTCACGGCCCACCGGCAGATATCCCATGGAAAGCATGACTTCGGGCGTCGCGCCGGTGACGACCCAGTCGACGTCGCTGCCGGGGCGCCCGAGCAGCGTGTCCCGCACCGCACCGCCGACTTTCCAGACTTCCATCGATGACCCGTCAGGCAGGCCGCGCCAGTCAGCGACCGTGTGCGCCGGCCCGCAGCGAGTCAAGTCGCGCCGCGCCGGCGCGGTGCTGCAGCACTGGCGCCATGATGCCTTCCATCGCGGCGGGCTGGATGCCAAAGGCTTCCAGGCCGGGAAGGTCTCCGCTGAGCACATTCGGCACGCGCATCGAATCGAGGTTGTCGGCGGACATCAGCGGCGCACCCGGCAGCCAGCCCATTACCGTGGCCTGCAGCCGGGCAACGCCGTCGGGCAGCGGAATGACCGGACGCTCGCAGCCGGCACAGCGGCCGGCAAACCGAACCAGCTGTTCCAGCGTGTAGATCATCGGCCCGCCGCATTCGACCGTCTGGCCAATCGACGTCGGCTCGTCGAGCGCGCCGACGATGGCTGCTGCCACATCTTCGACCCACACAGGCTGGAAGCGGGCCGTGGCGCCCGCCAGCGGCATCACTGGGGCGACTGCCTGCAGCCTGGCGAACAGGTTGAGGAACTGGTCGTGCTCGCCGAAGATGACCGAAGGCCGCAGCAGCGTCAGATCCAGCCCCCCAGCGCGCAACACCGCTTCACCTGCGGCCTTCGACCGCAGGTAGTGCGACGGGGCATTGGCGCTCGCACCCAGCGCGCTGACATGCACGATGCGCTTCACGCCACTGACCTGACAGGCGGCGACCAGTTGCCGCGGCAGATCGACATGAGCGCGCTGGAATTCGGCTGGGCTGCCGTGGAGGATCGCGATCAGGTTGATCACCGCATCGCAGCCGGCCAGCAGGCGCACCAGCTCGACCTCGCTGTGGACGTCGGCCTGGACCAGCTCGACGGTCGGCAGCGTTCGCAGGTGCTGTGCGCGCTGCGGGCGACGGCTCGGCACGACGATGCGGCCGCCGGCACCGCCTGATCGTTCAACGAGCTTCTCGCAGACGCTGCGTCCGACAAAGCCGCTGCCACCCAACACCAGAATGTTCGACACGGGTTGCTGGACCTCAAGTTGCGATGGCGTCATCGACAGATGTAAAGGGGTAAGGGGCTTGATTCTGCGCGGTCATGGCAGGTCCCTGTCTGCACTGGCCATCGCAGGATCGCGCGGGCCGATCGACTCGCCCAGCCTGGCCGAGAGCGAGACCGTTTCGTTGCCAAGCAAGGCCGCGTAGTAGGCGGCGTTCGACAGCACTTTCTTGACGTAGTCCCGCGTTTCGGTGAACGGAATGTTCTCGGCCCAGGTGGCCGGGTCCAGCGACGGGCCTTCGCGCCAGCGGCGCGAGCGGCTGGGGCCGGCGTTGTAGGCCGCGGCGGCCAGCGGCTGAGAGCCGGCGAAGTCGTCGAGCACCAGTTTCAGATACCCGGTGCCCAAGGCCAGATTGAGGTCGCGGTCCGTGATGCGATCGTGGCTGTAGTCCAGGCCGATCTTGCGTGCCGTCCAGCGCGCGGTGGCTGGCATGACTTGCATCAGGCCCGATGCACCCACGCCAGAGCGTGCGTCGACGATGAACCGGGACTCCTGCCGGATCAGACCGTAGACATAGGCCGCATCCAGTCCGATGGTCTTGGTGCGCGCCAGCACCTGGTCTCGAAACGGTGTCGGGAATCGCTGCTGCATGTCGACCACATTGCGCGTGCGCTCGCTGGTGTTGATGCAGCGGTCCCAGATCTCTCGGTCGCAGGCCAGTTGCGCAGCAGCCAGCAGGTCGCGGTCGTTCATGCCCCGCAGGCTGAAATTCCATTCGCGCACACCCTCGCTGCGCAGTCCGATCGCAATCAGTTGCAGAGCACGGGTGAGCCCGGGATCGCGTGCGGCGGTGTCGCGCTCGGCGGCCGTCAATGCCTGTGGGCGAGGCGGCAGCGACACGGTCAGGCCCAGTCTTTCACTGGCCAGGGTGCCGTAGAAGTGCCACTGGCCGGCGATGCTGGCGAGCATCTCGCGCGCTTGCGTGCGCAGCGCGTCTCCATCTTGCGAGTCCACCGCGAGCGCTTGCAGCCCCCGGGCCTTCCAGTACACCCAGGCGGGGTCACGCTGTTCTGCCGGGCTCATCGCGTTGATGCCCTGGATCACCTGCTGCCAGCGGCCTGCGCCCTGGTTGGCGCGCAGCGCTGCGCGTACCTTCCAGGCGAAGGTGTCGTCGGACCAGGGGTTGTCCACCGCGTCGCTGGCGTCGAGGCGATCGGCGCGTTGGAACTGATCGGGTGCGTCGCTCGACAAGCGTTGCGCCGACTGCTTGGCGGTCGCCGCCCAGGCCCAGGCGGCCAAGTCGGCGGGCAACGCGCGTTCCCAGCGCTTGGAGAGCGCGTCAGCGGCCGCATCGGGGTCGGTGGCGGCCAGCCGCGCCAGCGCCAGCGTCGTCAGCTCGGCATGGCTGCGCCTGGCAGTTCGCGCCTTCTGGGCCAGGAAGCGTGCCGGCGCATCGATCAGCGCTTGCACGGCCTTGTCGGATTTCGAGTCGTTGGTGCCCATCGCGAGCGCGACCGCCTGAACCACGGCGCGCGGGCGGTTGATTTCCATCGCGAGCCGCGCCTTGCGCCATGCGTCGGCGGGCTTGAATACGCCGGCAGACAGCAGCGTGCGAGCCAGCAGCGCGCAGCCGTCGTCTGCATCGCGCTGAGCGGCCCACGCGCTGCGCGCGACATCGCGTACGCCCCGGCCCGCCAGGTGGTCGGTGATCAACGCGTAGCAGCTGACTTCGCGATCGTCGTTCAGCTTGAAGCGGGGGAAGTCGACGACAAAATTTGCCCAGTCGCGGCGGCGCCCCAGCTCCAGCAACCAGTCGTTGCGCAGCCTGTCTTCGACATAGCTGCCGCTCCAGCGGCTGTAGAAAGCGTCGAGGTCGGCCTGCTGCAACTCGGACAGTCGAAGGTTGGCATCCCAGTAGGCGACCCACATCGCCAGCGGATGCTGCGCGGCGGCGGTCGCATCTCGCAGCGCGGCCAGCCGCACGCGGTCGCGCTTGCGGAAGGCATCTCGGGCTTCGAGCAGCGGATCGGTGGCGATGCTGGAAGCCGACACCAGCGATGGTGCCGGTGCCGAGCTGGCGAACGACGCCGTGCTGGCCAGCGCGCCCAGCAGCGCGAGGGCCGGCCAGAGCGCACCCGGCCGCCAGCGACGGTCGTCAGCGCTGCGTGCGGTAAAACCGGCTGACGCCGCTGGCGACCACTTCCACCCAACCCAACCACTCATGTCCGACACCTCGATCGATTCGATCAGCGCATTCCGCGCAGCGCAACGTGCGCGCTTGCTTACGGCGCGCGCCGCCTTGGTGGCCGACGCGGCCCTGCAATTGCAATTCGCAACCCATCTTATGTCGGTGTTGCGTCAACTCATGCCTGAAAGACTCGGGATTTACAGCGCAGTTCGATCTGAATTCGATGCAGCAGCGATTTGTGTCGCCGAGGCCGAGCTGGCAGACATACCCCTTGCGCTGCCGTTTTCCTCGCTTGAGCCCCGTCGGATGGAGTTTCGGCACTGGGACCGCCAGCCGCTGACCAGCCGTGACGAATGTCGGATCTTGACCTCTGATGGCCCCGTGGTCGTGCCCGACGTGGTACTGGCGCCCTGCGTGGGGTATACGGCCTCCGGCTGGCGGCTGGGCTATGGCGGTGGCTATTTCGACCGGTGGATGACGGAACACCCCCATGCCACCGTGGTCGGCGTGGCCTGGTCAGTGGGCGAGATCGACGACGCCCTTTGGCATCCGCAGCCGCACGACCGGGCGCTCGCCTGCGTGGTCACGGAACGGGGGGTGGTGTAAGCGACCGTTGCCGCCCCCATTCCCACGCTGGCGCCCGGGCCGTGCGCGCATCACGTCTGCCTCTTGCACAATCGAGCCATGAGCAAAACCGATGTTTCCGAACCGACCGCCCCGGATGAACGCGCGGCCCAGCGCACCAAACTGATCGCCGCCCGCCAGGCCCTGCCCGACCGCCTCGAGCGCGCGGTTCAGTTGCAAAGCGTGCTCCGTGTCTGGCTGGTGCGACGCGACGAGAAGACCATTGGCGGCTACTGGCCGATCAAGGGCGAATTCGATCCGCTGCCTGCGCTGTATCGATGGAGCGAAGGCGACGAGGCGCGGCGCATCGGATTGCCGGTGGCCGACAAGACGGTCGGCGAACTGAGTTTCCATGTCTGGTTCCCCGGCTGCCCGATGGAACGCGATGCCTATGACATTCCGAAGCCCAAGGGCACCGAGATCTTCGTGCCTCAGATGGTGCTGATGCCCTGCGTGGGGTACGGTCCGGGAGGCGTGCGTCTGGGTTATGGCGGTGGCTTCTACGACCGAACCTTGGCTGCACTGGAGCCGCGTCCGTACACCGTGGGCCTGTGCTACTCCAACGGCTTCCTGCCCTTCCTGCGCGCCCGCGCCGATGACCTGCCGTTGGATGCGCTCCTGACCGACGACGGTGTCGTCTGGGAACGCTGACGGCACCCCGGAGCACCGCATGGCTGTTGGCTGGCTCACTGCGCTGAAGGTCATCCCCTGGGCCGATGTCATCGAGGCCGCACCCGGGCTGGCAAAGAGCGCGAAGGGGTTTTTCAAGCGAACGCAGGAAGGGGCGACACCCGCTCCCGAAAGCGCTTCGATGCCGCCGGGGACCGCTGCAGAGGGGCTGTCGTTGGCGCAGGCGACGCAGCGCATCACCGTGCTGGAAGCCCGCCTTGCGCAGACCGCAGAGCGCCAGCAGGCCGCAGCAGCATTGATCGATTCGCTGGCTTCGCAGAACGCTCGCCTTGTTGAGGCCGTCGATGCGCTCGACAAACGCTGCCAGGGCCTCAAGGTCGCGCTTTGCGTCGTTGCCCTGCTGGCGGTGGGCACGCTGATCTGGCTGGCTGCCATCGCACGCTGAGGCCGGCCATCATGCCGCCTTCAAGCGTGTTTTCAGTGGTCATTGAGCCGCAGGGCCTGCGGTTCGACGCTCTCGGTGGTGTCTCGTTGGTCGCGTCGGCCCGCGAAGCCGGGATCGTGCTGCCCACCTCCTGCCGCAACGGTACCTGCCGCGCCTGTCTGTGCCGCGTGCTCAGTGGCAGGGCGCATCACCTGATCGAATGGCCGGGTCTCAGCGCGGAGGAAAAGCGTGAGGGCTGCATCCTGCCGTGTGTGGCCACGCCGGAGTCGGCGCTGCGCATCGAGGTCCCGAAGGCGTTTCTCGCACCGGTTCAGGCACCGCTGACGACCTGAGAGGTAACGCCCGGTCGGTTCACTCGACCTTCAGCTTGGCCAGCGCCGGGTCCGCCGGGGGTGGCTGCAGCTGCAGCTCGCGCAGCGCACGCACCACCAGCGTAGCGATCATCAGGTTGCGGTGTGTCTTCGAGTCGGCCGGCACCACGGTCCAGGGTGCCCAACGCGTGCCGGTGGCCGAGATTGCGGCGGCATAGGCGGTCTGGTAAGCGTCCCACTGCTTGCGCACAGTGAGATCGCCGAGGCTGAATTTCCAATGCCTCGCTGGATCGTCGATGCGTTCCTGCAGGCGTGCCCGCTGTTCGTCCTTCGAGATGTGCAACATGAACTTCAGCACCACGGTGCCGTTCTCGGTCAGCAGCCGTTCGAAGTCGTTGATCTGCGCGTAGCGTTGGGCTGTCTGCTCCTCGGTGATCCAGCCGTTGACCACCGGCACCAGCACGTCTTCGTAGTGGCTGCGGTTGAAGACGACGATCTCGCCAGCTCTCGGTACCTGCTGATGGATGCGCCACAGGTAGTCGTGCGCCAGCTCGTCCTCACTCGGGGCCTTCCAGCCAACTGCATGAACGCCCAGGGGCGTTGTGCTGCTGAACACGCCACGTATCGTGCCGTCCTTGCCGCTCGTGTCGAGGCCCTGCAATACCACCAGCATCCGCTGCTTGCGGTTGGCGTAGAGCAGATTCTGCAACTCGTCGATTTCCAGCGCGAGGGCGATCAACGACGCCTTGTCCTGGGACTTGTCACCACTGGAAAACGGCTTGGCCGCAGGATCGACGCCCTTCAGGTCGAAGAGTTTTCCCTTGCCCGCGCTGCTGTGGTGGTAGGCGGTCAGATCAATGTCGCGTTTGTCGGGGGTCGCAGACATGGCACGGGCGGCTTGCGGGCCGAGGGAAGCGGCAGGGTTCGATCCAGTGTAGTGCGCAGCTGGGCGAGGGTTTGCCGTCACAATCCCGGCCGATGAAACGCTTGCCCCGCACCGAGGATGACTGGTCCCGTTTGACCTTGGGGCGCTCGGGGCTCGGGGGCTGCGCGTGAGCTTTCTCGCGGTCGACGTCGGCAACACGCGCCTCAAATGGGCGCTCTACAACGCGCCGCACCCCGGCGCGGAACTGCTGGCGCAGGGTGCCGTGTTCCTGGAAACGGTCGACCAGTTGGCCGATACGGACTGGAAGTCGCTGCCTAGCCCGTCGAGCATGCTGGGCTGTGTGGTGGCCAGCGAGGGTGTGAAGCGGCGCGTGTCGGAGCAGATCGAGGACCTGTGGCAGCTGGAGCCGAGCTGGGTGGTGTCCACCGCGCAGGCGGCCGGTGTTCGCAACGGCTACGACCACCCGAATCGCCTTGGCGTCGATCGCTGGGTGGCACTGATCGCGGCACGTCAGCGGGTGCTGGCTGCGGGCCGACCGCGTGCGGCGCTGGTGGTGATGGTGGGCACTGCCGTGACCGTCGACGCACTCGACGCTGATGGCCTGTTCGTCGGCGGGCTGATCCTGCCGGGCTTCGGTCTGATGCTGCGCGCACTGGAGATGGGCACGGCCGGGTTGAAGGCGCCGACCGGTGAGGTCGTCGACTTTCCCACGAACACCAGCGATGCGTTGATGAGCGGCGGCGCTCACGCGATTGCCGGCGCCATCGAGCGGATGCACCGCCGGCTGCTGGCCCGTGCGGGCCATGCACCGTTGCTGTTGATGACCGGCGGCGCGGCCGTCAAACTGGCGTCGATCACCGACCTGTCGTTCGAGACGGTCGACACGCTGCTCTTCGAAGGCTTGCTGACGCTGCAATCGCAGCGTGTGGCCAGCTGACGTTCAACGCATGGCGCAGACTTCAAGCCCAGCCCCCGCGAGGATCTACCCATGAAGCAACTCCAGGACGCCTACATCGTCGCCGCCACCCGCACACCGGTCGGCCGCTCGGGGCGCGGCATGTTCCGCCACATGCGCCCCGACGACCTGCTGGTCGCCGCCATTCAGGGTGCCCTGAATCAGGTGCCGACGCTGGACCCGAAGGCCATCGAGGATGCCGTCGTTGGCTGCGCGATGCCGGAAGGGGAGCAGGGCTTGAATGTGGCGCGACTCGGGGTGTTGCTGGCCGGCTTGCCGAACACCGTCGGCGGCGTGACCATCAACCGCTTTTGCGCCTCGGGGCTGACCGCGATCCAGATGGCGGCCGATCGCATTCGCGTTGGCGAGGCGGACGTGATGATCGCCGGCGGCGTGGAGAGCATGAGCATGGTGTCGATGAGCGGCAACCGGCCGTCGTTCAATCCGGCCGTGTTCCTGCGCGACGAGAACCTCGGCATCGCCTACGGCATGGGTCTGACCGCGGAAAAGGTCGCCGAGCAATGGAAGGTCACACGCGAGGCACAGGACGAGTTCGCGCTGCAGTCGCACCTGAAGGCGCTCAAGGCGATCGCCGCAGGCGAGTTCGGCGACGAGATCACGCCGGTCGAGGTGACCGAGCGCGCTCCGAACCTGCACAGCGGTGAGGTGACGTTGAAGACGCGCACGGCCACCACCGACGAAGGCCCTCGCGCCGACACCACGCTCGAGGCGCTTGCCAAGCTGCGCCCGGTGTTTGCTGCGAAGGGCAGTGTGACGGCCGGCAACAGTTCGCAAACCAGCGACGGCGCCGCCTGCCTGATCCTGGCCAGCGACAAGGCAGTCAAGGCGCATGGGCTCAAGCCGCTCGCGCGCTTTGTCAGCTTTGCCAACCGCGGCGTGCCACCGGAGATCATGGGCATCGGCCCGATCGAGGCGATCCCGGCTGCATTGCGCTACGCCGGTCTGCAACCAGGCGACTTGGGCTGGATCGAACTGAACGAAGCTTTTGCGGCCCAGGCGCTGGCCGTGCTGGGTACCCTCAAGCTCGACCCTGCGAAAGTCAATCCGCTGGGAGGTGCGATTGCGCTCGGCCACCCGCTGGGCGCCACCGGCGCAATCCGCGCGGCCACCGTGGTGCATGCGCTTCGCCGCCACAACCTGAAGTACGGCATGGTGACGATGTGTGTGGGTACGGGGCAGGGCGCTGCGGGCATCTTTGAACGGGTCTGACCAGAACATGAGCATCAAGACCGCCACCCTGAACGGCGTCGCCACGATCGAGATGGCGCGGCCACAGAAAAAGAACGCGCTGACCACCGAGATGTACGCCGCGATGGCCGTCGCGCTGAAGGCCGCTGATGCCGATGCGGCCGTGCGTGCCGTGCTGATCGTCGGCCAGCCGGGCGTGTTCACCTCGGGCAATGACATCGACGATTTCATGAACCGACCGCCCGCAACGGCCGATGCGCCGGTATTCGATTTCATGCGCGCGCTGGTGGGCTGCACCAAGCCCGTGGTTGCTGGGGTCACCGGTGCGGCGATCGGCATTGGCACGACGATGCTGTTGCACTGCGATCTCGTCTACGTATCCGACGAGGCGCGGTTGGCGATGCCGTTTGCCAGCCTGGGCCTGGTGCCAGAGTTCGCGTCCAGCCTGATCATGCCGGCACTGGTCGGCCATGCGCAGGCGGCAGAAAAGCTGCTGCTCGGCGATCCATTCACGGCCGAGGATGCGGTCGAGATGCGCATTGCCAACGCGGTGCTGCCTGCCGGTGAGGTGGTGCGGCATGCACGCCGAATGGCGGAGCGCTTCAACAGCCTGCCGCCAGGCGCGGTGCGCGAGTCCAAGCGGCTGATGCGCCGCGCGAGTCAGGCCGCGGTACTCGAAGCGATCGATGCCGAGGCAGAGGTGTTTCGCCTGCGCTTGTCGAGTCCCGAGGCGACCGAAGCGTTCAGTGCGTTCTTCCAGAAGCGCAAGCCTGATTTCTCAGCCTTCGGCTGACCCCGATGTGAAAACGCCTCCTGACCCGCTGCCGGGCCAGAAGGCGTCGTCAAACGCAGGGACCGATCAGAACTGGAACTGCATCGCCGCAGTGAAGGAGTCCTGGTCGACCTTGGTGCTCAGGCCGCCGCTGGACTTGAACTTCCGGTAGGTCGCGCTGATCTGGGCGTTGTAGCCGTCGATGATGTAGAGCACGCCAACGTCATATGCCTTGGAGTTCACATCGTTGTCGGCATTGAAGCGCTGCCAGCGCACGAACGGCTGCACCTTGCCCCAGCCGACCGGCTGCTCGAAGACATAGCCGGCACCGGCGGAGTACGCCTTGCCTTCCTCGCTCTTGATCAGGTTGTCGGTGTCGTAGTCGTAGTAGGCCGCTTCAAACGAGACGCCACCGTAGCCCTTGATCTGCTTTTCAAGCAGGAAGTCGATGTTGTAGGAGCCGTAGTCGCCCTTGGCCCCCGGCGTCGGGGTGACCGGATCGCCAGTCAGTACGCCATTCTTCTGGTAGCGACCGGCAATCGCAATGGCCAGGATGTCCTTCGAACCGAGGTAGTTGCCGGTGCCGTAGTAGCCAGGCTCCGCGTCCCAGAAGTCATACTGCAAGCGACCTGAGTACATGAACGAGTCTTTGGAGCCGGTGCCAGCCGCCTTGGCCTGCGATTGCGTCAGCGCGCCGATGCCGAAGGTGTGGCCTTCAGCCACGCCCAGCGCATAGCTCAGCTTGCCATCGGCCACCTGGCCCCACACCACCACGCCGTCATCGCGGCCGCGGAAGATGCCACCGTTGTAACCATAGCGCGATGCCACGCTTTGCCAGTAGCCGCCGCCCAGGGAGTAGTAGGCGCCAGCCATGTTGGCGCGATCACTGGGCGAGAGGACCCGGCCGACCCAGACATTGAATTCAGGCGCGATGGTGAACTTCACCACGGCGTCGAGCACCTTGATCGTGTCGCCGTCCTTCTCGGTGTTGAAGAAGCCGCTGATGTACTTGTTCAGCGAGCCGCCGAGGAAGATACGGGCGCTGTCCAGGCTGAAATCGGACGAGTAGTTCTTGTTGTTCGTCGCAGCATCCTCGACGGCGCTGCCGCTGAAGCGCAAGCCAAAGCCGACGCTGATCGATTTGTCTTCGCCAAAACTGACGGTGGCGCCGGCGTGTGCATTCAATGAACACGCAGCCACTGCGGCGGCAAGCGCCAGCTTTTTCACGCTTTGCTCTGTACGCATCTCGTACCCCTTTTGATTTGAGTTGATCGAACTGGTCAATGCAGAAAACCTCGCGGTTACCTGACCAATCGAGAATGGGGGACGAGGCGGAGAGGCGATATACGTCGAATGGCTTACATGTTGTGGGAACGACGAAGCCGCGTTGGTGCGGCCTCGCACGACTTTGACGCACAGCGCAACGAATGCACCAGATCAGTCCTTGGGCACAGGGCGCGGCTTGCCGTCCTTGTCGATCGCCACATAGGTCAGGCTGGCGTCGGTGACCTTGACCACATGCGGCTTCGCCGGATTGCGCTCGGCGTAGACCTCGACGTGCACCGTGATCGAGGTGGTGCCGATGCGCTCGATGCGCGCGTAGAAGCTCAGCAGGTCGCCGACGCTGACCGGTTGCTTGAAGATGAAGCGGTTCACCGCCACCGTGGTCACGCGGCCGCGCGAGACGCGCGCCGGCAGCACCGAACCGGCGATATCCACCTGCGCCATGATCCAGCCGCCGAAGACGCCGCCGCTCATGTTGGTGTCGGCCGGCATCGGCATCACCCGCATCACCAGGTTCGAATCGGGAGGCAGCGCGAGCGGTGTGCGGAGTTGCGATGGGTCATCGCCAGAACCGCTGTTGCTGTCAGCCTCGGGCGCAGTCGTGTTCTGGGGCATATTGCGTGACCTGTGTTGGTGTGTCTGCGGTCCATTCTTCCATGTGGTTCTTTCTCTCGTCTGACTCATGCGCCCTGCCACGCTGACGCCGCCCGCGCCTGCGGACACCACCACCGGAGCCCCGCGTTCCGACTGGTCCACGCTGAAGAAGCTGCTGCCCTATGTCTGGCAGTGGCGCTACCGGGTGGCGCTGGCGCTGGCCTGCCTCATTGCGGCCAAGGTCGCCAATGTGGGCGTGCCGTTGGTGCTCAAGAGCCTGGTCGACGCGCTGGCGCTGAAGCCCGGCGACCCGCAGGCGGTGCTGGTGGTGCCGGTGGCATTGCTGATCGGCTACGGTTTGCTGCGGTTGTCGATCACGCTGTTCACCGAGCTGCGCGAATTCCTGTTCTACCCGGTGGCCGCACGCATCGCCCGCCGCATCGGGCTCGAGACCTTCGACCACCTGCTGTCGTTGAGCCTGCGCTTCCACCTCGAGCGGCAGACCGGCGGTGTGTCGCGCGACATCGATCGCGGGGCGCGTTCGATCCAGTCGCTGCTGAACTACCTGATCTACAACATCGTGCCGACGCTCGTCGAGATCACGCTGGTCATCAGCCTGCTGTCGGCCAAGTTCGACGGCTGGTTCGCGGCGATCACCTTCGGTGCGCTGCTGCTGTACATCGTGTTCACCGTCACGGTGACTGAATGGCGAACTGCATTCCGGCGTGCGATGAACGAGCAGGATTCGAAAGCCAGCACGAAGGCTGTCGATGCGCTGATCAACTACGAGACGGTCAAGTACTTCAGCAACGAGAAGTTCGAGCAGGCGCGCTACGACGAAAACCTGCAGCGTCTGGAACGCGCATCGATCAAGTCGCAGACTTCACTGTCGGTGCTGAATCTGGGCCAGAGCCTGATCATTGCCGCAGCGGTAACGCTGCTGGTGTGGCGTGCCACCGAGGGCGTGGTCGCCGGCACGATGACGCTGGGTGACCTGGTCCTGGTCAATGCGCTGATGATCCAGCTCTACATCCCGCTGAATTTCCTGGGTGTGATCTACCGCGAGATCAAGCAGTCGATCATCGACATGGAGAAGATGTTTTCCCTGCTCGGCCAGAACCGGGAAGTGGCCGATGCGCCAGGGGCGAAGCCGCTGGCCATCGATCTCGGTGGCGCCGAGGTGCGATTTCGCAACGTGACTTTCGGCTACGACCATGGAAAAGAGCAGGACCGCACCATCCTGCACGACATCAGCTTCGACATCCCGGCTGGCAAGACGGTCGCCGTGGTTGGCGCCTCGGGCTCGGGCAAGAGCACGCTGGCGCGGCTGATGTTCCGCTTCTACGACGTCTCGGCGGGACACATCGAGATCGCCGGCCAGGACATCCGCACCGTCACCCAGCACAGCCTGCGACAGGCGATCGGCATCGTGCCGCAGGACACGGTGCTGTTCAACGACACCATTGAATACAACATCGCCTACGGCCGCACCGGAGCCTCGCGCAGCGAGGTTGATGCGGCGGCGCAGGCGGCACACATCCACGACTTCATTGTTTCAACGCCGAAGGGCTACGACACGATGGTCGGCGAGCGCGGACTGAAGCTGTCAGGCGGCGAAAAGCAACGGGTGGCGATTGCCCGCACGCTGCTGAAGGCCCCGCCGATACTGATCTTTGACGAGGCGACCTCGGCGCTCGATTCGGCCAATGAACGCGCCATTCAGGCTGAACTCCAGGGCGTGGCGCAGAACAAGACGACGCTGGTCATTGCGCACCGTCTCTCTACCGTGGTCGATGCGCACCAGATCCTGGTGATGGATCACGGCCGCATCGTGGAGCGCGGCTCGCACGCCGAGCTGCTCGCCCTGAACGCGCGCTACGCGCAGATGTGGCAACTGCAGCAAAGTCGTCAGGACAGCCCTGACGCCCCGTCCACCGCGGTGACAACGGCGTGAGGCCAGCGCTGGCACGAAGGTTGCGCCAACGCTGGCTATCCGTAGTGGCGCGGTATTCAAATGCCTCGCCTTGTGGTCACATGCCGAGTGTCCCGACCCGGGTCCCACTTTCACTGGAACGACCATGAAAAAGTCCTTCATCGCCTTGTCTACCGCCCTGACGCTGGGCATTGCCCAGGCCGACACCCTGTCGAAAATCAAGGAGAGCGGCGCCGTCACGATGGGTGTGCGCGAATCATCGGGTGCGCTGAGCTACACGCTGGGCGACGGCAAATATGTCGGCTATCACGTCGAAATCTGCGAGCGCGTGATCAAGGCCGTGCAGAAGCAGCTGGGCCTCACGGTGCTGGTCACCCGGTATCAGCCGGTCACCTCGCAGAACCGCATTCCGCTGGTACAAAACGGCACCGTCGACATCGAGTGCGGATCGACCACCAACAACACCGCGCGGCAGCGTGATGTCAGCTTTGCGGTCACCACCTACGTCGAGGAAGTGCGAATCGCCACCAAAGTCAGCTCCGGCATCACCGGCATCGCTCAGCTGAACGGCAAGAAGGTGGCCACCACCACCGGCACGACCTCGGTGCAGACCCTGCGCAAGAACGAGCGTGCCAGCGGCATGAACTTCGACGAGGTCTACGGCAAGGACCACGCCGACAGCTTCCTGCTGATGGAGAGTGGGCGCGCCGACGCCTTCGTGATGGACGGTCAGATCCTGGCCGGCTTGATCGCCAAGTCCAAGAGCCCGGCCGAGTTCAGGATCGTCGGCGAGGTGCTGTCGGTCGAGCCGATTGCCATCATGTTCCGCAAGGACGATGCGGAGTTCAAGAAGGTGGTCGACGCCACGATCGTCGGGCTGATCAAGTCCGGCGAGCTGGCAAAGATCTACGACAAGTGGTTCCTGCAGCCGATCCCGCCGGCCAACACCAAAGTCGGTCTGCCCTTGTCCGAGGCCACCAAGGCCGCCTGGGCCACGCCCAACGACAAGCCGATGGAGGACTACGCCAAGAAGTGATCCACCCCCGTCACTGACGACGCGCTGCTGACCACCAGGACACGGGGAGCCCACCTTGGCGAGCGATTGGGATTGGCAGGTCTTCTGCAAGGACACGATCGAGGGTCAGGTTCAGCCGGGGTGTTTCGGCTCGAATGGCGACATCACCTACCTCGATTGGCTGCTGTCGGCGTGGGGCTGGACGCTGTCGGTGTCGCTGCTGGCGCTGATCGTGGCCCTGTCCGTCGGTGCGCTGATGGGCGTGCTGCGCACGGCGCCCAGCAAGGGCCTGATGTTCATCGGCAATGCGTGGACCGAGCTGTTCCGCAACATCCCGCTGCTGGTTCAGGTCTTCCTCTGGTACTACGTGATCCCGGAGCTGATCCCGCCGCTGAAGCAGGTGTCGAGCTTTGTGCTGATGGTGTTTGCGCTCGGGTTCTTCACCTCGGCGCGGGTTGCCGAGCAGGTCAAGGCCGGCATCCAGGCGCTGCCCAAGGGTCAGCGCCATGCCGGTCTGGCGATGGGGCTGACGCTGCCCCAGACCTACCGCCATGTGTTGCTGCCGATGGCGTTTCGCATCGTCATTCCGCCCCTCACCAGCGAGTCGATGAACATCGTGAAGAACTCGTCGGTGGCGTTCGCGATCAGCATCGCCGAGTTGACGATGTTTGCGCGACAGGCCGGCGAGGAAACGTCGCGAAACATCGAGATCTATCTCGCGGTGACGGCCTTGTATTTCGTGTCGGCATTCCTCATCAACCGGGTCGCCCTGTTCATTGAGCGCCGCGTGCAGGTGCCCGGCATGATCGGTGCCCCGCGATGAACCTCGATTTTGGTTTTCTCGACGCGAACGTTGTTTCCAGCTTCATCCTGAATGGGCTGTACTTCTCGCTGCAACTGACGGCCGTTGCGATGGTGGGCGGCATTGCACTCGGCACGGTGCTGGCGCTGATGCGGCTCTCGGGCAAGGCGTGGCTGGTGCTGCCGGCATCGGCCTATGTCACCGTGCTGCGCTCGATTCCGCTGGTGATGGTGATCCTGTGGTTCTTCCTGCTGATCCCGCTGCTGATCGGCCGACCGATGGGCGCCGAGCTCAGCGCCATCATCACCTTCACCCTGTTTGAGGCGGCCTACTACTCGGAAATCATGCGCGCCGGCATCCAGTCGGTGCCCAAGGGGCAGGTGCATGCCGGCTACGCGGTGGGCATGAGCTACGCGCAGACGATGCAACTGGTGGTGCTGCCGCAGGCCTTTCGCAACATGCTGCCGGTGCTGATGACGCAGACCATCATCCTGTTCCAGGACACCTCGCTGGTCTACGCGATCGGTGCCTACGACCTGCTCAAGGGCTTCGAGATCGCCGGCAAGAACTTCAACCGCCCGGTCGAGACCTACCTCGTGGCGGCACTCGTGTATTTCGTGATCTGCTTCAGTCTGTCGATGGCCGTGCGCCAGCTTCAGAAGAAGATCGACATCATCCGATAACCGTCGGCCCCTGGCCGCGGGGTACCGCGTCCGCCCCCCGAGGGGGCTGTTGCGCAGGAGTTCACAGTGATCGACATCCAGAACGTCTCCAAGTGGTACGGCAGCTTTCAGGTGCTGACCGACTGCAGCACCTCGATCCAGAAGGGCGAGGTTGTGGTGGTCTGCGGCCCGTCGGGCTCGGGCAAGAGCACGCTGATCAAGACGGTGAATGCGCTGGAACCCTTCCAGAAGGGCGACATCGTGGTGGATGGCATCAGCATCGCCGATCCGAAAACCCACCTGCCGAAGCTGCGCGCGCGTGTGGGCATGGTGTTCCAGCACTTCGAGCTGTTCCCGCACCTGACCGTGACCGAGAACCTGACGCTCGCGCAGATCCGCGTGCTCAAGCGCAGCCCGGACGATGCCAAGGCGCGCGGCCTGAAGATGCTCGACCGCGTCGGGTTGATGGTGCACAAGGACAAGTTTCCCGGACAGCTCTCCGGTGGTCAGCAGCAGCGCGTGGCGATTGCCCGCGCGCTCAGCATGGACCCGATCGTGATGCTGTTCGACGAACCGACCTCGGCGCTCGATCCCGAGATGGTGGGCGAAGTGCTCGACGTGATGGTGCAACTGGCCCAGGAAGGCATGACGATGATGTGCGTCACCCATGAAATGGGTTTCGCGCGCAAGGTCAGCCACCGCGTGATCTTCATGGACGCCGGCAAGATCATCGAGGACTGCACCCGGGAAGCCTTCTTCGGGCAACCCGAGCAGCGCTCGCCACGCGCCAAGGAGTTCCTCTCGAAGATCCTGCAGCACTGATCCCCAGCAGTGCAGGTGTCCGCGCATGAATCAGGGACGCGCGATGCAAAATCGCTCAATGACTTCGTTGACCCCGACACTGACGCTGCGACGCCCCGACGACTGGCATCTGCACCTGCGGGACGGCGCGGCACTGGCTGCGGTGCTGCCCGACACCGCACGGCAATTCGCCCGCGCGATCGTGATGCCCAACCTGAAGCCGCCGGTGACCACCACCGCTCAGGCGCTGGCTTATGCGGAGCGCATCCGCGCGGCGCTGCCTGCTGGCATGGCATTCGAGCCTTTGATGACGCTCTACCTGACCGACCGCCTGCCTGCCGACGAGATCGTGCGTGCTAAGGCGGCGGGCATCGTCGCCGTGAAGTTGTACCCGGCTGGTGCCACCACCAACAGCGATGCCGGCGTGACCGATCTGCGCCTGACCTACCCGACGCTCGAAGCCATGCAGCGCGCGGGCATGCCCTTGCTGGTGCACGGCGAGGTGACCGATGCCGACATCGACCTGTTCGACCGCGAGGCGGTGTTCATCGACACCAAGCTGATCCCGTTGCGCCGTGACTTCCCCGAGCTGAAGATCGTCTTCGAGCACATCACCACCCGCGAGGCCGCGCAGTACGTGGCCTCGGCGGGCGCGCACACCGCCGCCACGCTGACGGCGCACCACCTGCTCTACAACCGCAATGCCCTGTTCACCGGCGGCGTGCGGCCGCACTACTACTGCCTGCCGGTGCTCAAGCGCGAGGTGCATCGCCAGGCGCTGGTCGCGGCGGCCACCTCGGGCAGCGACCGCTTCTTCCTCGGCACCGACAGCGCACCACACGCGGCCCACCTGAAGGAGCATGCGTGCGGATGTGCCGGTTGCTACACCGCGCTGACGGCGATCGAGCTGTACGCCGAGGCCTTCGAGGCGGTGGGTGCGCTCGACAAGCTGGAGGCTTTTGCCAGCGTTCATGGCCCGGCTTTCTACGGCCTGCCACTCAACGCCGGCACGATCACCCTGCGCCGCGAAGTCTGGACGCTGCCGGAGTCGCTGCCGTTTGGCGACGGGCAGTTGAAGCCGCTGCGCGGCGGTGAAACCCTTTCCTGGCGTCTGATCGCCTGAACCTGGACCCTGCATGGACACCCACCACCGCATCGCGCTGCTGATCGATGCCGACAACGTTTCCGTCGACGTGCTGAGACAGATCCTGCGCCGGCTGGAACTCAGTGGCGACCGCCTGCAGCATCGGCGTGCTTACGGCAGCGTGCAGAAGGCCGCCGAGTTCGCCGAAGTCTGCCGGGACCACGCGATCCGCTTCCTGCCCAGCACCTTCGCCGGGCCGAACGCGACCGACATTGCGATGGCGATTGACGCCGTCGAGCTGATGTTGCGCCAGCCGGTCGAGGAGGTGGTGATCGTGTCGTCGGACATGGACTACTCGCCGCTGATCGTTCGGTTGCGTGAACTGGGCTGCCGCGTCACGGGGTACGGCCAGCAGGGCAAGTCGGGGCGCGACATCGAGCGTGACTATGAGCGGGTCTACGACCGATTCGAGGTCGTCGCGCTTGGCGAGGCGAGGACGAGGACCTTGGTACGAGCCAGCAGGCCGAGTAACTTGAGCGAGGCAAAGAGGGCTGTGGCTGAACGTGTCGCGCCAAAAGTAGCGCCTACTCCTCCTGTTCCCGCAACTGTTCCGCCCGCACCGAAGGTGTCCTCGACAGCTGCTCCTGCAGTCAAAGCGGCGCCTAAGCGCGCCGCCCTGTCTCCGCGCCCGGCCGCAAAGAAGGCAGCGCCTGCCATCAAGGCCGTGCCGCGCACCTTGCCCGCAGCCGTCGACGCGGTGCTTCAGGCCTGCCCCGACCTGCGGGGCGGTACTCCGGTGCGCCTGAACGGTGTGGCGGTGGCGCTGCGCGAGCGTGGCCTGCTGACCAAGAGCGGCAAGACCACCTCCTTCTTCAAGAAGCTGGAAGCGCATTTCGCGTTGCTGCCGGCGGACAAGCCGGAATCGGTGCGCTTTCTCGGCGGCAGCGCTGACGCCCTCGGCTGAGGTCAAGCCACCGGTGGATGGACCGGCCATTGATTGGTGTGCGCCATGGCTCGCGTCGTACCGTGCCATCGGTGAGCCCGTCACCCAGGCTGTCGCTGCAGGTGTGCCGCTGGTCGAGGCCTTGAATCGAGCGGGCGATCTGCTGCCGCGCTTCGTCGATCAGTCCGCGCTGCCAGCCGACGAGCCGTACGAAACATTCATTGCCCGCACTGGCTGTGTACCGACCCGCAGCAACGCCCACGACCTGTTCAACGCGCTGGTGTGGCAGGTGCATCCCGGTCTGAAGGCGCACCTGAATGCACTGCAGGTTGAACAGATCAAGCGTGCGGGCGTCAGCGCGGCGCGTGGTGCGGTCCGGGATGCCCTGACCTTGTTCGACGAGAACGCAGCCTGGCTGCAAGCGCCGGCGCCGCTGGTCGACGCTCTTCAGCAGCGCGAATGGGCGCGGCTGTTCAGCGCCCATCGCTCGCTGTGGCAAGACGCCAGGTTGCAGCTGTTCGGCCATGCGCTGCTCGACAAGCTGCGGCAGCCGCGCAAGGCGATCACCGCGCACGTCTGGGTGGTGCCGCTGGAGGTGGCTGATCCGGCGGCGTGGTTGGTCGGGCGACTGACCCCCGAATCGCTGGCGCGCAAGCCCTGGCTGCCTCTGCCGGTGCTCGGTGTGCCCGGTTGGTGGAACTCCAACGAGGAAATCGGCTTCTACGACGATGCCGCGGTGTTTCGCCGGCCGGCGCATACCTTGAAAAGCGCTTCGCCGACCGCATAACCCCAACGTTCCGTCGTTTTCAAAGGACACCATGAAACGCATTGCCTTGTTCCTGTTGACCAACGTTGCCGTGATGGTGGTGCTGGGCATCACCGTGAACCTGCTCGGCCTGAACGGCTTCATGAGTGCCAATGGGCTGAACCTCGGCTCCTTGCTGGGCTTCTCGCTGGTGATGGGCTTCGGCGGCGCGATCATTTCGCTGCTGATCAGCAAGCCCGTGGCCAAGTGGACCACCGGCGCTCAGGTCATCAACGACTCGCCCGATCCCACACACCGCTGGCTGGTCTCCAGCGTCGCGCGCTGCGCCGAGAAGGCCGGCATCACGATGCCGGAAGTCGCGATCTACGAGGGCGCCCCCAACGCCTTCGCCACCGGTGC
The DNA here is from genome assembly GCA_027490215.1 of Rubrivivax sp. Lineage (GTDB taxonomy): Bacteria > Pseudomonadota > Gammaproteobacteria > Burkholderiales > Burkholderiaceae_C > PBB1. Next base: position 3,130 of record JAIXYO010000033.1, on the reverse strand, counting down.
GTTCAAGAATTCGGCGCTGGTGGCTGTTTCGACCGGCCTGGTGCAATCGATGACGCGCGAGGAAGTCGACGCGGTGATCGGCCATGAAGTGGCCCACATCGCCAATGGCGACATGGTGACCATGACGCTGATCCAGGGCGTGATGAACACCTTCGTCGTGTTCCTGTCGCGTGTGATCGGCTATGTGGTCGACCGCATCATCCTGCGCAACAACAGCGAACGCCCCGGTGTCGGCTATTACGTCACCACGGTGGTGATGGACCTGCTGCTGGGCGTGCTGGCCGCGATCATCGTCGCCTGGTTTTCGCGCCAGCGTGAATTCCGCGCCGATGCCGGCGCGGCTCAGTTGCTGGGCCGCAAGCAGCCGATGATCAGTGCGCTTGCGCGGCTCGGCGGCCTCGATCCCGGCGAAATGCCGAAGGCGCTGTCCGCGATGGGCATCAGTTCCCGCCCCAGTGGCCTGATGGCGCTGTTCTCGTCGCATCCGCCCATGGAAGAACGCATTGCACGTCTGCGCGAGGGCCCGTGATCCGTGGGGCCGCCGGGCCCCTGAGATAATCCGGCGGTGAAGCAAGCCAGACCGTCGCTGGTGCACTGTCCCGAAAGGGCGCACTGGAGGAAGGTCCGGACTGCACAGGGCAGCGCAGCAGCTAACGGCTGTCCACCGCGAGGTGAGGATCAGAGCTACAGAGACGAGTCGGGGTTCGGGCCGCAAGGCCCGGGCTTCGGGTGAAACGAGCAATCTCTGCGCGCAGCAACACCAAATAGGCCAGCGTGAGCGGCGCGGCAGCGACCGCGTTCGCTTGAAGTGTGGCTCCGCACTAGCTGGCGGGTAGGTGGCATCGAGCCGTGCAGCGATGCACGGCCCAGAGGAATGGCGGTCACGGCAGGGCGGGCGCAAGCCCGCTCTGCTGCACAGAATCCGGCCTATCGGCTCGCTTCACACTAATTTTCGGCAGGCGCCTCCGCGGTGTCTGCGCAGATCGATCGGACCCGATGAACCCTGACGCTTCCACGCTCTGGCGCCGGCCGCGCTGGGCGCTGGCGGTGCTGCTCGCCTGCCTGGGCATGGTCGGCCCCTTCTCGATCGACACTTACTTGCCGGCATTCAGCGGCATTGCGACTTCGATCGGTGCCACGCCGGTGGAGATGCAGCAGACGCTGTCGGCCTACCTGTTCGGCTTTGCCGTGATGAACCTGTTCCACGGCGCGCTGTCGGACAGCCTCGGTCGGCGGCCGGTGGTGCTGTGGGGTGTGGCGGTGTTCACATTGGCGTCGGCGGGTTGCGCGCTGTCGTCGCACATTGGTCCGCTGGTGTTCTTTCGTGCGCTGCAGGGCATGGCGGCGGGCGCCGGCATCGTGGTGTCACGCGCGGTGATTCGCGACATGTTCCCGCCAGCCGATGCGCAGCGGGTGATGTCGCAGGTGACGATCTATTTCGGCATTGCGCCCGCCATCGCGCCGCTGGTCGGCGGGCTGCTGTTCGTGCACATCAGCTGGCAGGCGATCTTCTGGTTCCTGAGCGCCATCGGCGCGGCGCTCTGGATCGCCAACCACAGGCTACTGCCGGAATCGCTGCACCCGAGCCAGCGCCAGCCACTGAACCTGCGGCATCTGTTTCGCGGCTACGCCGAGCTCGGTGGCAGCGGGCAGTTCCTGGCTCTGGCGCTGGCCGCTGGCGTGCCCTTCAACGGCATGTTCCTGTATGTGTTGTCGGCGCCGGTGTTTCTCGGTGAGCACCTCGGGTTGCCGCCCCAGCACTTTTTCGTTCTGTTTCTGATCACCATTGCCGGCATCATGGGTGGCGCGTTCCTGTCGGGGCGCCTGGCAGGCCGCATGCCGGCGAAGCAGCAGGTCAACCTGGGCTTCGCGATCATGGCGGTGGTCTCGCTGTTGAATCTCGCACTGAATCTGGCCTTTGGCGCGAGTGCCTGGTGGGCGATGTGGCCGATTGGCCTCTACTGCTTCGGCTGGGCGCTGATGGTGCCGGTGGTCACGCTGATGGCGCTCGATCAGGCCCCTGATCGGCGCGGCATGGCCTCGTCCTTGCAGGCTTGCATCGGTAGTGTGTCCAGCGGCCTGGTGGCTGGGTTGATGGCGCCGTGGGTCATGCATTCGACGCTGGCCCTGGCCGTTGGGGCGGTCGTCCTGATGGGCACGGGGCTGATCGCGTGGCACTGGGTCGAGGCTCGACTGGCCTGAGTTGTGCACTCCGACTCAAGCCGGGCGGGCTGGTACCGATACACCAAGGAGTCCCTCGGGTTTGTCCCAGGAGTGTCCGTCGTGCCGCTGTTCAACCGTCAACTCTCTGCTTTCGCCCTGCGCCTGTGCGCCGTGGTGACCTGCGTCATCGGCTTGCCGATGGCGCAGGCAGGTTCCTCGCAGTCGGGTGACCCGATGGAGGCACTTCGCGAGCGGTTGGCCGCAAAGCTCGGCGCGGTGCCGGCGCCGGTAGCGGCAGGCGCCTCCGCGGGTGTCTTGAAGGTGAAATCGCCGCCCGATAGCCCGGCTGCTGCCATCGCGGCCGACAAATCGGCGTCCCGTGTGTCGTCGCTGAACGACCGTGGCATGCTCACCCCAGCACGGGCAGTGACCGGCGCCAAGCGGCCGGCAGCATCCCCAACAACGGATGCCTCCCCCTGGGCCTACGACGGCGCGCACGGCCCCAGCGAATGGGCCCGACTGGCCCCTGAATACGCCACCTGCGCCAGCGGCCAGCGGCAAAGTCCCATCGACATCACCGACGGCATCAAGGTCGAACTCGATGCGGTGCAGTTCGACTACCGACCCAGCGGCTTTCGCGTGGTCGACAACGGGCATACGGTGCAGGTCAATGTGACGCCAGGCAACACCATCGAGGTACTTGGCAGGCGCTACGAACTGGTGCAGTTCCACTTTCATCGACCGTCCGAGGAACGCATCGACGGCAAGCCCTTCGACATGGTGGTTCACATGCTCCACAAGAGCGCGGATGGCAAGCTGGCGATGGTTGCGGTGCTGCTCGAGCGCGGCAGCGCGCAACCGGTGGTGCAGGCCGTATGGAACAACCTGCCGCTGGAGAAGGGCGACGAGGTGGCGGCCAAGAGCAAGATCGATCTGACCGAACTGCTGCCGAGCGACCGCCGCTACT
>JAIXYO010000032.1 GCA_027490215.1 Rubrivivax sp. | reverse complement strand
GCAGAGCTGCTGTTCAGCAACTCGCGGCCATCAATATCAGCCTTGCTTGCGGCGTGCAGCCATGAAGCCGACCACGCCGAGACCAGCCAGCATCAGAGCGTAGGTTTCTGGTTCAGGAATCGGAGCCGTCTCAGCAATGAAACCGCCAGCGTAGAAACCGCCAGTCTCACCCGTTGCGAAGCCCAACACGTTCAAGGCGTAGCTACCAGCTGCCAATCCGCTGAAGGTGAATCCGGTCGCTGGGCTGGAGTCAGAACCAATCAGAGCGAATGACGAGTCCTGCAGAGTGACCGTCAGGCCGAGGATGTTGTAGCCGCCAAAATTGATCGCTACGGCATTGCCTGACAAGCTGCCCGGATTTCCCAGCACGAACGAATACACGTCCTGGAAGATGCCCGGAGCCACGATATTGCTGAAGCTGATGGGGGTGTTGTCGATTGAGCCCAGAGGGCCCGGACCGGCCGGACCGGCCGCAAATGCGGACCCGCTAACGACCATGACGGCCGCTGCGGCGATGTACTTGAGTTTCATTGAGCGCACTCCTGAGGAAGGGTTTGAGGAAAAGCCACCGATTTCTCAGCGCGGGTCAAGTTATACGGGGGTACCCGGGTTTCCGGCACCCCCCAGTCGCGGGGTAGACCTGATACAAAGGTAAGCAAAAGCTGCTATTTACACGGTAGCTGTGCACTTTCGGTGCACTTCTTCCACTCAAGACAGCCGATCGCAATCAAAGCAAGAATAAAGCCCAAAGATGACTCGGGAGTGACACCAAGAACTGGGACGCCCAGGCACGGGCCCGGTCTACTTCACACCAGCACGCGCTCGATACCACCCTGGTTGGCGCGCGCAACGTACTCCGGCATCCAGTCGGGGCCGAGCAACTGGTTGGCCATCTCGACGACGATGTAATCCGCTTCAAGCAGGCCGTTCTGCAAGTCTCCGGTGTAGCGGCTGAGCCCCTGCAGGCAGCTCGGGCAGGAGGTGAGCACCTTGACCGCACCGGTTTCGGCCACTGCACCAGTCTTGCGCAGCGCGGCCTCGTCCTTGCGCAGTTCCTCCTCCTTGCGGAAGCGGATCTGGGTGCTGATGTCGGGGCGCGTCACGCCCAGCGTGCCGCTTTCGCCGCAGCAGCGCTTGGCGTCAATGACGTTCGCGCCGAGCAGGCCCTTCACCGTCTTCATCGGTTCCTGCAGCTTCATCGGGCTGTGGCAGGGATCGTGGTACAGGTAGCCGCCCTGCCCTGGCAAGGTGATGTTCTTCTCGAGCAGGTATTCGTGGATGTCGATGATCCGGCAGCCGGGGAAGATCTTGTCGAACTGGTAGCCCTGCAGCTGGTCGTAGCAGGTGCCACAGCTGACCACCACCGTCTTGATGTCGAGGTAGTTCAGCGTGTTGGCGACACGGTGGAACAGCACCCGGTTGTCGGTGATGATCTTGTCGGCCTTGTCGAACTGGCCACTGCCGCGCTGAGGGTAGCCACAGCACAGATAGCCCGGCGGCAGCGCCGTCTGCACGCCGGCATGCCACAGCATCGCCTGCGTGGCCAGGCCCACTTGCGAGAACAGCCGCTCCGAGCCGCAGCCGGGGAAATAGAACACCGCTTCGGTCTCGGCCGTGGTCGTGGCCGGGTTGCGGATGATCGGGACGTAGTCCTTGTCCTCGATGTCGAGCAAGGCGCGCGCGGTCTTCTTGGGCAGGCCGCCGGGCAGCTTCTTGTTGATGAAGTGGATGACCTGTTCCTTGATCGGCGCGGTGCCGACCGTGGCCGGCGGCAGCGCCGTCTGCTTGCGGGCCAGACGCTGCAACAGGTCGTTCGCCAGGCGCTGCGCCTTGAAGCCGATGCCGACCATCGCGCCACGCATCAGGTTGATCGTCTGCGGGTTGGTCGCGTTGAGGAAGGTCATCGCGACCGCGTTGCCGGGGCGGAAGCTCTTCTTGCCCATCTTGCGCAACAGGTTGCGCATGTTCATCGACACCTCGCCGAAGTCGATCTTGACCGGGCACGGGCTCAGGCACTTGTGGCACACGGTGCAGTGGTCGGCGACGTCTTCGAACTCTTCCCAATGGCGCAGGCTGATACCGCGGCGAGTTTGCTCCTCGTACAGGAAGGCCTCGACCAGCAGCGAGGTCGCGAGGATCTTGTTGCGCGGGCTGTACAGCAGGTTGGCGCGCGGCACATGGGTGGCGCACACCGGCTTGCACTTGCCGCAGCGCAGGCAGTCCTTGACGCTGTCGGCGATGGCGCCGATGTCGCTCTGCTGCATGATCAGCGACTCGTGGCCCATCAGCCCGAAGCTCGGCGTGTAAGCCTGGCTCAGGTCCGACGGCCGCAGCTCAGCGGCACTGCCGAGTTCGGCCACATCGGCACGACCCACGCCACCCCGGATCAGCTTGCCCTTGTTGAAGCGGCCTTCGGGGTCGACGCGCTGCTTGTAGGCGGCGAAGTCGGCCAGCTCGGCGTCGGTCATGAATTCGAGCTTGGTGATGCCAATGCCGTGCTCGCCGGAGATCACGCCATCGAGGCGGCGCGCCAGGTTCATGATGCGCGTGACCGCTTCGTGCGCGGTCTGGAGCATCTCGTAGTCGTCGCTGTTGACGGGAATGTTGGTGTGCACATTGCCGTCACCGGCATGCATGTGCAGCGCGATCCAGACCCGGCCGTGCAGCACTTCCTTGTGGATCGCCTGGCAGGCGTCGATGACCGGCGAGAGCGCGGCACCGGCAAAGATGGTCTGCAGCGGTGCGCGAACCTGCTGCTTCCACGACGCACGCAGCGTGTGGTCCTGCAGCTTCTGGAAGTAGCTGGGTTCGCCCACCCCGGTGTCGAGGTGCGTCATCCAGTGCTGCCACAGCGCGCGCACCTCGTCGATCAGCGTGAGCGCTTGCTGCACGCGGTCTTCGAGCAACTCGGCCGACGGGATGTCGACCGCGTCGTCGCCCTTGCCGAGCGGCAACTGGCCCTTGCGGAAGAAGGCCTCCAGCGCGTCGAGCAGCGCCAGCTTGTTGCGCAGGCTGAGCTCAATGTTGATGCGCTCGATGCCTTCGGTGTACTCGCCCATGCGGGGCAGCGGGATCACCACGTCTTCGTTGACCTTGAAGGCGTTGGTGTGCTTGCTGATCGCTGCCGTGCGCTTGCGGTCGAGCCAGAACTTCTTGCGCGCCTCGGGGCTGACCGCAACGAAACCCTCGCCGGCACGGCTGTTCGCGATGCGGATCACTTCGCTGGTGGCACGCGCGACCACGTCGGCATCGTCGCCAGCGATGTCGCCGAACAGCACCATCTTCGGCAGGCCGTTGGCGTTGGCACCCACATGCGCACGCTTGCTCTTGGTGGCGTAGCCAACGGCTTTCAGGTAGCGGTCGTCGAGGTGCTCGAGGCCTGCGAGCACCGCGCCACCGGCTTTCGCCTGGGCGAACATGTAGTCCTTGATCTCGACGATGCTGGGCACCGCGTCCTTCGCGTTGCCGAAGAATTCCAGGCACACGGTGCGGATGTGCGCCGGCATCTTGTGGACGATCCAGCGTGCGCTGGTGATCAGGCCGTCGCAGCCTTCCTTCTGGATGCCCGGCAAACCGGCGAGAAACTTGTCGGTGACGTCCTTGCCCAGGCCTTCCTTGCGGAAGGTGGCGCCGGGGATGTCGAGCCGCTCGGTGCGCTCCAGCGTCTTGCCGCTGGCGTCGAAGTACTTCAGCTCGAAGCTCGCCACTTCCACATCGTGGATCTTGCCGAGGTTGTGGTTCAGGCGCGTGACTTCGAGCCACTTGGCCTCGGGCGTGACCATGCGCCATGAGGCGAGGTTGTCGAGCGCAGTGCCCCACAGCACGGCCTTCTTGCCGCCGGCGTTCATCGCGATGTTGCCGCCGATGCAGCTGGCTTCGGCCGAGGTCGGGTCGACCGCGAACACGTAGCCACCGCGCTCGGCCGCATCCGACACGCGCTGCGTGACGACGCCGGCTTCGCTCCAGACCGTGGCCACGGGCTGCTCGATGCCGGGCAGCTGGCGCATCTCGACCTCGCTCATCGCCTCGAGCTTCTCGGTGTTGATGACCGCGCTGCTCCAGGTCAGCGGGATCGCGCCGCCGGTGTAGCCGGTACCGCCGCCACGCGGGATGATGGTCAGGCCCAGCTCGACACAGCCCTTGACCAGTGCGGCCATCTCGGCTTCGGTGTCGGGCATGAGCACGACGAAGGGGTACTCGACACGCCAGTCGGTGGCGTCGGTGACATGCGACACGCGCGACAGCGCATCGAACTTGACGTTGTCGGCGGCAGTGCAGCGGCGCAGCGTCTTGATCGCGCGGCGGCGCAGGCGGGCGACTTCGTCGAACTGGTCTGCAAAGCGCCGCACCGCAGCCTTCGCGCAGGTGATCAGTTCGTTGACTTCAGTGTGGTGCGCGCCGTCGCTGGGCTTGGCCCGCGCCTCCACCTCGCTGAGCCGGTGGTGCAGCGCTTCGATCAGCAACTTGCGGCGTTTCGGGTTGTCGAGCAGGTCGTCCTGCAGGTAGGGGTTGCGCTGCACCACCCAGATGTCGCCGAGCACCTCGTAGAGCATGCGCGCCGAACGGCCGGTCTGGCGTTCGCCGCGCAGCCGGCCCAGCAGTTCCCAGGCGCGCGCGCCGAGCAGCCGCAACACGATCTCGCGATCAGAGAACGAGGTGTAGTTGTACGGAATCTCGCGCAGGCGAGGCGAGCCGGTTTCGACGCGGCTCGCAGACACCAATTCGGTCAGGGACGTGGGTGCGTTCATGGATGAGGCGAGGAGCGAGGGGCAAGGGACGCTGCCCGGCAGGGCCGGACGCGCCCCAGGGGGCACGCGTTGCGAGAATGCCTGATTGTCGTTGGTCACCGGCCAAAACCGCGATGTGGGGGCTCCATGACATCGCAAACGCGCCTATCGCTGTTGCGCAGGCGCACCCAGCCCCCGCCTGTCAACTGCGGTAGTCGGCGTTGATCTTCACGTAGTCGTAGCTCAGATCGCAGGTCCACACCGTGGTGCTGGCACCGCCACGGTTCAGGTTCACCCGCACCGTGATCTCGCTTTGCTTCATCACCCGCTGGCCGTCTTCTTCGCGGTATGACGGGAGGCGTCCGCCGCGGGCGACCACCTGCACGTCGTCGAGGTGCAGATCGATCAGCGTCTGGTCCAGATCAGCGATGCCCGCATAGCCGACCGCCGCCAGGATGCGGCCCAGGTTCGGGTCACTGGCGAAAAACGCCGTCTTGACCAGCGGCGAGTGGGCAATGGCATACGCGGCCAACTGGCATTCGGCCTCGTTGGCGCCACCGTCGATCTGCACGGTGATGAACTTCGTGGCGCCCTCGCCGTCACGCACGATGGCCTGGGCCAACTGGGTCGCGACAGTGATGACGGCCTCGCGCAACACCGCGCCGTCACCGGTGTCGAGCTGCGTGATCGGCGCATGGCCAGCCTGCTGCGTAGCGATCAGCACGAAGGAGTCGTTGGTGGACGTATCGCCGTCGATCGTGATGCGGTTGAACGAGCGATCGGCCGCATCACGCACCAAGGTGTCGACCAGACCAGGGGCCAGCACCGCGTCGGTGGCGACGAAGCCCAGCATCGTGGCCATGTTCGGGCGGATCATCCCGGCGCCCTTGCTGATGCCGGTGACGGTGACCGTCTTGCCACCGATCTGAACCTGTACCGAGGCTGCCTTGGGCAGCGTGTCGGTGGTCATGATGGCTTCTGCCGCTTGTGCCCAATGGTCGGCCTGCCGATCGGCCAGGGCTGCAGGCAGACCGGCTTCAATGCGGTCATTCGGCAGCGTTTCCATGATGACGCCGGTGGAAAACGGAAGCACCTGATCGGGCTTGACGCCAAGGTGCGAAGCCAATGCCACACAGGTCGAGCGCGCACGCGCCAGACCGTCTTCGCCGGTGCCGGCATTGGCGTTTCCGGTGTTGACCAGAATGGCGCGAATGCCTGGCGCCGCGCCACGGTCGATCGCCAGGTGCTGCCGGCACAACTGAACCGGCGCCGCGCAGAAGCGGTTGCGGGTGAACACGCCGGCCACCTGAGAGCCTTCGGCCAAGGTGACGACCAGCACATCGCGCCGGTTGGCCTTGCGCACGCCGGCCATTGCGGTGCCCAGCTGCACGCCCGGGACGGGCTTCAGATCGGCGGGATTCGGTGCTTGCAGATTGACGGGCATCGCAGATTCCTCAGGGTCGCGCTGGACCCGTCCCAGTGGCTCTCAGACCAACTTGCCGTGACAGACCTTGTACTTCTTGCCGCTGCCGCAAGGACATGGCTCGTTGCGGCCGACGCGGGGCACTTCTCCCCCAGACGTCTGGGCGCGCTGCGACATCTCGGCGGCGACTTGCGCTGCCGGGTCGGCGCCTGCTGCAAGTTCCGACGACAGACTGCCGTCCTCGTTCGGGTGGGTGTAGGTGACGTTGGCGATGCGCTCTGCGCGCTGCTCGATGGCCTCGGCGGCCTGGGCCACTTCTTCGGCCGAGCGGATGTGCACTGTCATCAGCGTGCGCGTGACGTCCATCTTGATCACGTCAAGCAACTGGCTGAACAGCTCGAAGGCTTCGCGCTTGTATTCCTGTTTCGGGTTCTTCTGCGCATAGCCACGCAGGTGGATGCCCTGGCGCAGGTAGTCGAGCGCGGCGAGGTGTTCGCGCCAGTGCTGGTCGATCGACTGCAGGAAGATCATCCGCATGAAGGGCTGGAACTGCTCGGCGCCGACCAGCTCGACCTTGGCATCGAACAGCTCGTCGGCCGCCTTCGAGACGCGTTCGACCAGGTCTTCGTCGGTGATCGAATCGCTGGCCTCAACTTCGGCCTTCAGCGGCAGATCGAGCTGCCACTCTTCGCGCAGCACCTTCTGCAGAGCATCGAGGTCCCACTGCTCTTCCAGGCTCTCGACGGGTACATGGGTGCGCACCACATCGGCCATCGTGCTGCGGCGCAGGTTGCCGATCTGATCCGTCAGGCTCTGCGACTCGAGGATCTCATTGCGCTGCTGGTAGATGACCTTGCGCTGGTCGTTGGCAACGTCGTCGTACTCGAGCAGCTGCTTGCGCACATCGAAGTTGCGCGCCTCGACCTTGCGCTGCGCACCTTCGATGCTGCGGCTGACGATGCCGGCTTCGATGGCCTCGCCATCGGGCATCTTCAGACGCTCCATGATGGATTTGACGCGCTCGCCGGCAAAGATGCGCATCAGGGAGTCGTCGAGCGACAGGTAGAAGCGCGAGGAGCCCGGGTCGCCCTGACGACCGGAGCGGCCGCGCAACTGGTTGTCGATGCGGCGGGACTCGTGGCGTTCGGTCGCGATGATGCGCAGGCCGCCTTCAGCCTTCACCCGATCATGCAGGCCCTGCCATTCTTCGTTGAGTTGCTTGGCGCGCGCCTGCAGGTCGGCTTCGCTGATGGCAGCGTCGGCCTGGATCGCCTTGATCTGATTCTCGACATTGCCACCCAGCACGATGTCGGTGCCGCGACCGGCCATGTTGGTCGCGATGGTGATCACACCGGGCCGGCCGGCCTGCGCGACGATCTCGGCTTCCCGGGCATGCTGCTTGGCGTTGAGCACGTTGTGCGGGAGCTTCGCGTTTTTCAGCAGGCCGGAGATCAGCTCGGAGTTCTCGATCGAGGTGGTGCCCACCAGCACGGGCTGGCCGCGTTCGTGGCATTCGCGGATGTCGGCAATGACCGCATCGAACTTCTCGCGGCTGGTCTTGTAGATCAGGTCGAGTTCGTCCTTGCGCACCGTCGGGCGGTTCGGCGGGATGACCACCGTCTCCAGGCCGTAGATCTCCTGGAATTCGAAGGCCTCGGTGTCGGCCGTGCCGGTCATGCCCGACAGCTTGCCGTACATGCGGAAGTAATTCTGGAAAGTGATCGAGGCGAGTGTCTGGTTCTCGCTCTGGATCGGCACGCCTTCCTTGGCCTCGACGGCCTGGTGCAGGCCATCGGACCAGCGGCGCCCGGTCATCAGCCGGCCGGTGAACTCGTCGACGATGACGACCTCGGGGCCGTTCTCGCCCTTCTGCACCACGTAATGCTGGTCTCGGTTGTACAGGTGGGTGGCACGCAGCGCGGCGTACACATGGTGCATCAGCGCGATGTTGGCGGCGTCATACAGGCTGGCGCCTTCGGCCAGGATGCCCGCTTCACCGAGCAGACGCTCGGCGTTCTCATGGCCGTCTTCGGTCAGGTAGACCTGGTGCGTCTTCTCGTCGACGGTGAAGTCGCCGGGCTCGATGACGCCTTCGCCGGTGCGCAGATCGAGTTCGCCGATCTGCTTCTTGAGGTGAGGCACCACCGCGTTGATGCGCACATACATCTCGGTGTGGTCTTCGGCCTGGCCACTGATGATCAGCGGCGTGCGCGCTTCGTCGATCAGGATCGAATCGACCTCGTCGACGATGGCGTATGACAGCACGCGCTGCACGCGATCGGCGATGTCCTGCACCATGTTGTCGCGCAGGTAGTCGAAGCCGAATTCATTGTTGGTGCCGTAGGTCACATCGGACGCGTATGCCGCCTGCTTTTCCTGGCGCTGCATGTGTGGCAGGTTGACGCCTACCGACAGGCCAAGGAAGTTGTACAGACGGCCCATCCATTCGGCATCGCGCTTGGCCAGGTAGTCGTTGACGGTGACGACGTGCACGCCCTTGCCCGCGATCGCATTCAGGTAGACAGGCAGCGTTGCCATCAGCGTCTTGCCTTCGCCGGTGCGCATCTCGGCGATCTTGCCGTCGTGCAGCGTCATGCCGCCAATCAACTGCACATCGAAATGGCGCATCTTCAACGCGCGCTTGCTGCCTTCACGAACCACGGCGAAGGCTTCGGGCAACAGCGCGTCGAGGCTTTCGCCGGCAGCGTGCCGCTGGCGGAACTCGATCGTCTTGGCGGCCAACGCCGCGTCGTCCAGGGCCTCGAACTTGGATTCAAGGGCATTGACCTGCACGACCACCCGGCGGTATTGCTTGAGAAGCCGCTCGTTGCGACTGCCGAAAAGCTGTGTGAGTATCTTGGGCAACATGCGGCGTCAGAGGGAAGTGGGTGTCGCGATCGCCGGACCGTCGGGGCCGGGTGACGTGGCAAAGCCTTCGAGTTTACCGCCCGACCACGTCAGTCATCGCTGACTGCGGCGCGCGCCCCGGTGGCATTTGTCGCCAACCGGTCTTCACTACACTGGCCCGAGGAATGAACAAGAACGCCGCCAGTGTCCCCGATGCCTTGCCGATCAGCCAGGCGCTGAACGCCAGCGCATCGCTGTCGCTGCTGCGTCGCCGGCTTGAGGACTCGAGGCGCCGCCATGCGGCGGTGCTGCCGTGTCTGACTGCGTCGCTCGCCCCGCATGTGACGGCCAGCCCTGTCGATGAGGGCGGTTGGACACTGATTGCCGCCAACGCGAGCGTGGCTGCAAAGTTACGGCAGCTTCAGCCGCGCATCGAACAGCGGTTGCTCGACTGTGGGTTTGCTGCCGTGCCGCTGAAGATCAAGGTGCGATCGACCTGATCTATGGCCCGCACTTGGCTCACGGCCTATGTGGAAGCTGGCTAAGCCGACAACTCGGCGTACTTCTCAAGCAGACCTGCATAGTGCGCCGCCCAATCCTGGGTCATTTGCCCGCGCGACACAAACAAGGGAGTGGCCTCGGAGATGCGAAGTCGAATTGCCTTCGCTTCGGCTTTTCCAGCAGCGTCACCCTTCTCTGCCAGTCCCTTGCAGTAGACGCATGCCATGTGGACTGCTGCGTGCTCTGGCGTTCCGTTCTCGTTCCAGATTTCACTCAAGGAGCTCAGATAGCTGATGAACGCAGGGAATGCCCGGTTCTTGCTGTTGTCTGTCTCGATGTCGAAGGACATTCGAAGGATCAGATCGACATCGGTATTGAACTTGGTTCGATCACGGAGGAGAAACATCGCGATTTCCTTACAGCAGAGACAGAAACGCATCGCCCTGGTGGCGATCTTCTCAAGATGGTGCCCCCGGCAGGAATCGAACCCGCGACCTTCGGTTTACAAAACCGCTGCTCTACCAACTGAGCTACAAGGGCAATCTGGAAATTCTAGTGGCGCCGACGCAATCGATCGGAAGGTGCCGGCCACCCGTCATTTGATTCGCTTCAGGGTCGGTCTGCCGCCAGTCGGTGGGGTATCGGGCGGCGGATCCGCCTCGGGGCCGGGCGCGTTCTTGCCCGCGGGCGTGGCACTGGGCGTTGCGGAAGGATCGTCGCGGTCGGTCGCAAGCCGCAGCACCGTGCCAGGTCGATCGGGCGCATCCTGAGCTGACGCCGCGGCCCCTGGGCCAGCTGCGGAGGCACCGGCTGGGACCGGAAACGCCATCCCCTGTCCGTTCTCCCGGGCGTAGATCGCGATGACATGATCGACAGGCACCCAGATCTCGCGCGAGCTGCCGCCGAACCGCGCCTTGAACTCGATGCGTTCGTTGCCCAGCTCCAGCGCCGTCGTGGCTTCGAAGCCGACGTTCAGCACGATTTCGCCGTTCTTCACGTATTCCATCGGCACGCGCACCTGGGGTCCGACGATCACAGCGATGTAGGGCGTGAAGCCGTTGTCTGTGCACCACTCGTGCAGGGCCCGTATCAGGTACGGGCGCGTTGACGACCCGTTGTTACCGATCAGCGGTGGTGCAGGCGGCTGTGTCATCAATGCGAACCGGCGTGCAGGCAGATGGCACCAAAGCTCACTTGCGCATGACCTTCTCCGACGGCGTCAGCGCTTCAATGTACGCCGGCCGGGAGAAGATGCGCTCCGCGTACTTCAACAGCGGCACCGCATTCTTCGACATGTCGATGCCGTAGTAGTCGAGGCGCCACAGCAGCGGCGCGATGGCCACGTCGAGCATCGAGAAGTCATCGCCCAGCATGAACTTGTTCTTCAGGAAGATCGGCGCGAGCTGGGTCAGCCTGTCGCGGATCTGTGCTCGCGCCTTTTCGAGCTGCTTGTCGGTCGCCTTCACGCCGCGCGATTCGAGCAGGTTCACATGGGTGAACAGTTCCTTCTCGAAGTTCAGCAGGAACAGGCGCACGCGCGCACGCGCCACCGGGTCGCCGGGCATCAGCTGCGGGTGTGGGAAGCGCTCGTCAATGTACTCATTGATGATGTGCGACTCGTACAGGATCAGGTCGCGCTCCACCAGGATCGGCACCTCGTTGTACGGGTTCATCAAGGCGATCTCTTCGGGCTTGGCGAAGAGGTCGACATCGCGGATCTCGAAGTCCATGCCCTTCTCGAACAGCACGAAGCGGCAACGGTGTGAATAAGGGCAGGTCGTGCCGGAGTAAAGCACCATCATGTGGGCGAGCTCCTCATGGGATCAGAAAAGAAAAACGCAGGGGGCGCCTTGTCGGGCTGACCCACTGCGCAACAGCCCGGCGTCCGTGAGGACACCGGACGGGCATGACGTCACTTGATGTCTTTCCAGAAGGCAGCGTTCAGGCGCCATGCGACGACAACGAATACAGACAGGAACAGCAGCACCCACACACCCAGTCGCGTCCGGGTGCTTTGTGCGGGTTCGGCCATCCAGGTCAGGTAGGCCACCAGTTCCGCCACGGCATTGTCATATTCAAGCTGCGACTTGGTCCCCGGAGTCAGTTGCTCGAAGCCGACAAAGCGGTGAACCGTCTTGCTGGCGTCGTGCGGGTCGGCTTCGTCGACAAACTTGGCGGCGCGCTGACCCTGCCACTCCCACAGGATGTGGGGCATGGCCGCATTGGGATAGGCGAGATTGTTCCAGCCGGTTGCCTTGGTGTCGTCGCGGTAGTAGCTGCGCAAGAAGGTGTAGAGGTAATCTGAACCGCTGCCCTGCCCGGCGGCCGAACGGGAACGCGCGACCAGCGTCAAGTCGGGAGGGACGACGCCCAGCCATTCCTTGGCATTCTTGGCGCTCATCGACACCGTCATGACATCGCCGACCTTCTCGGTGGCAAACATCAGATTGGCCTTGATCTGCGCTTCGGTCAGCCCGATGTCGCGCAATCGGTTGTAGCGCATGAACGACGCGTTGTGGCAGTTCAGGCAGTAGTTGGCGAAGGTACGGGCGCCGTTCTGCAGCGCGGCGACATCGGTCGATTTTTCCAGGGGGAACTTGTCCCACGCAATGCCACCACCGGCAGCGTGCGCCGCAGACACGGCGCCCAATGAAATCAGCAGCGAGAGGATGAATTTTTTCATTGTGAGTAGCCTGCCTCGGTGATCAGTGTGCAGCGAATGTCACGCGCTCGGGAACAGGCTTGGGCTCGCCCAACCGACTCCACCAGGGCATCAGCAAAAAGAAGCCGAAATAGATCACCGTGCCGATTTGCGACAAGCGTTCACCGAGGGGTGACACTGGCTGAACGCCCAAGTAGCCGAGCAACAGGAAGTTGAGCACGAACAGCGCGTACACGTACTTGTGCCAATCGGGGCGGTAGCGCAAGGACTTCGCCGGGCTGTGGTCCAGCCAGGGCAGAAAGAAAAGGATGACCACCGCGCCACCCATGCCGACCACGCCCCAGAACTTCGCATCGATCGCGAACATCATGGCGATCAATGCTGCGGTACCGCCCACGATGACCAGCTTGAACAGGCCGCTCAGTTTGAACTTGAGTACGGCCAGCAATGCGCCTGCCACCGCAAACGCCATCAGTACGTACATCATTTCAGCGGTGATCGCACGCAGCACCGAGTAGTACGGTGTGAAGTACCAGACCGGCGCGATGTGCAGCGGCGTCTTCAGCGGATCGGCCGGGATGAAGTTGTTGTACTCCAGGAAATAGCCGCCCAGCTCGGGTGCAAAGAAGATGATGGCCGAGAAGATCAGCAGGAACACGCTGACGCCGAGGATGTCGTGCACCGTGTAATACGGGTGGAACGGAATGCCGTCCAGCGGCCGCCCCGCAGAATCCTTCTTGGCCTTGATCTCGACGCCATCAGGATTGTTGGAACCCACCTCGTGCAAGGCGATGATGTGTGCCACTACCAAGCCGAGCAGCACCAGCGGTACGGCGATCACGTGGAAGCTGAAAAAGCGGTTCAGCGTCGCATCTCCCACCACGTAATCACCCCGGATCAGCAGCGCCAGGTCTGGGCCGACGAAGGGAATGGCGGTGAACAGGTTCACGATGACCTGCGCACCCCAATAGCTCATCTGGCCCCAGGGCAGCAGATAGCCCATGAACGCTTCGGCCATCAGGCAGAGGAAGATGGCGCAGCCAAAAATCCAGACCAGCTCACGGGGCTTGCGGTAACTGCCGTAGATCATCCCGCGGAACATGTGCAGGTAGACCACCACGAAAAATGCGCTGGCACCGGTGGAGTGCATGTAACGAACCAGCCAGCCCCAGGGCACGTCCCGCATGATGTACTCGACCGAGGCAAAAGCCAGATTCGCGTCGGGCTTGTAGTGCATCACCAGGAAGATGCCGGTAACGATCTGGATCACCAGCACCAGCAGCGCGAGCGAGCCGAAGAAGTACCAGAAGTTGAAGTTCTTCGGGGCGTAATACTCGGCCAGGTGCTCGTTGTAGAGCTTGGTCGCTGGGAATCGGTTGTCAACCCACGTCATCAGCTTTTCAGCTGCACTGGCGTTAGCGGGTGCTTCCTTCATGGTGGCCATCGTGTGTTCTCCTGAGGTCCGTTACTGCTTGGCCATCAGGCCTTCTTGTCTTCACCAATCAACAGCCGGTTGTCCGCCAGATACATGTGCGGGGGCACCTGCAGGTTGTCTGGTGCGGGCTTGTTCTTGTAGACCCGCCCGGCCAGATCAAAAGTAGAGCCGTGGCATGCGCAAAGGAAGCCACCTGGCCAGGTGTCGGGCAGCGAAGGCTGCGGCCCGGGAACGAACTTGTCGGATGGCGAGCAGCCGAGGTGCGTGCAGATGCCGACCGCCACCATGATTTCCGGCTTGATGGAACGGTGCTCGTTGCGCGCGTACTCGGGCGTGAACTCGTCGGGTTTGCGCTGCGAGTTCGGATCGGCCAGCAGGGCATCGTTCTTTGGCAGCTCAGCCACCTGCTCCGGCGTGCGCTTGATGATCCAAACCGGCTTGCCGCGCCACTCGACCGTCATCTTTTCGCCCGGCTTCAACTCGCTGATGTCGACTTCCACCGAGGCGCCAGCGGCACGCGCACGCTCTGAAGGCTGAAAGCTGCTGACGAAAGGCACCGCCACCGCCGCACCACCCACCGCACCCATACAGCCCGATGCGATCAACCAGGTGCGCTTCGCACCGTCAACTTGCTGCTCACTCATAAAACCTCGCGTGTGACAACGATTCCAGGACAACGCAGGATTCTAGCGGAGCACTTTGCGCGCACAGAGGCCTGGGTCTTGGAGAGAGGATCGAAACCTCGGCCTGCACGCCGCAAGCGTCAGCGCAGATCGCCGAGAACTGGGGGCAATCGGCAATACTTGCGATCAAGCGCGTCATGACGCACTTACGCATAACCATACAAACAGCAAAAAGGAGCAAGCACGATGGGGTTCACGACAGAGTTCAAGGAATTCGCCATGAAGGGCAGCGTCGTCGACCTGGCAGTCGGCGTGATCATTGGCGGCGCATTCGGCAAGATCGTCGATTCGCTTGTCGGTGACGTGATCATGCCGGTGGTCAGCAAGATCTTCGGCGGCCTCGATTTCGCGAACTACTTTATCCCGCTGTCGGGTCAGACCGCCACCACGCTGGTCGATGCGAAGAAAGAAGGTGCGGTGCTGGCGTACGGCAGCTTCCTGACAGTCTCCATCAATTTCGTAATCCTCGCTTTCATCATCTTCATGATGGTCAAGGCGGTGAACCAGATGAAGCGAAACGATGCGGTCGCTCCTGCCGAGCCAGCCGCGCCCCCTCCGCCCGCCGAAGATGTTCTGCTGCTGCGCGAGATCCGCGATGCACTGAGAAAGTAATCTGTCTCCGCGATGAGCCGCTCCGACCCTCGACTGCCCCCCGACCTGGTCGTCGCGGCAGACCTCGTCAAGGCCACGGCCCTGACGGTGGCAGAACGAGTGTGTCAAACGCTGGCGGCGCAGTCGCAGTCTGCTTCGAAGGCCATTGATCGCAACACGCTTTTCGCTGCGCAGCTGGCGCTGCATCGTCAGCTCGGGTCGTTCCGGCTGCAGTTCCAGACCCGACTGGACACGCGCATGCTGGAGGCGCTGGCACCGCAGTCGGAGTCGAAACGCAAGCCGGCGCCAGCCGATTGGCAGTCGCTGACCCTGGTCGACGACAAAGAGGTCGACGATCGCATGCTGTCAGATCGTCTGGGGCAGCAGATCGCGCAGGCCTGCGAGGTGGAGTTGCGAGAGCTGTCAGGCTACATGGGTCGCGTCACAGGTTTCGGCACTGCCGACGATGAGCGCAACCCGTTGCGGCCGGGCGTGATCGGTCACGCGCTGTACATGGCGATCGGCACGGTCAGCATCGACCCGAACGAACGCGCTGTGCTGACCCGCGAGTTCGCTTCAGTGATGTCGCACGCCATGCCGGCCTGCTACGCCGCGATCGTGGTCGAATTGCAATCGCGCGGGGTCACACCGGTAGGGCTGCAGGTGCGCACGGTGGACGGGCCAGGCAACCAGCTGCCGGGGCTCAATTCCGGCTACCAGACGCTGCGCGATGACATGCCATCGACACGCCACTCCGGCACCGATTTCCATGACTCGACGCACTCGGGTCTGACCGGCAGGCGCTCGACTTCAGGCGCACGGCAGACGGGCAACAGCGGTTGGCAGAGCGGGCGCAGTGGCTCTGGCAGCGGCGCAGCGACGGGCTATGGCAGCGGGGCGCGCGATTCCATTGGCGGGCTCGGCTCGCCGGCGCAGGAAGCACACCTGATGACGCTGCTGCGGCGTTTGACGAGCCTGACCGGCGAGTCGGGCAACGCTGGCGGAGGCGCGGGCGGAGGTTTTGATGGGGGCGGGGGCCCGCGGCCAGCGCCCTATGGCGGATATCAGGATCCGGCAGGACCACGATCCGGAATCGGTGGCCTGCGCCACATTGGCGGCAGCCCATATGCAGATCCGGGCACCGCCAGCGCCTATGCCGAGGACGCGTCGGCCGGCCTGATGGCGGTCAACCTGATCCGCGCCCACCGCGACGAGCTGATGCAGGCGTCCAACGGCAAGCTCGATCACATGGTGATCGACGTCGTGGGCAGCTTGTTCGACCAGATCCTCTCGGACACCCGGGTGCCGCCGCAGATGGCCCGGCAGATCGCGCGGCTGCAGTTGCCCGTGCTGCGGGTGGCGCTGGTCGACCCGACATTTTTCTCTTCGCGCAAGCACCCGGTCCGCCGTTTCGTCAACCGGATCGCGTCGCTGGCCTGTGCCTTCGATGACTTCGAAGACGGGCCAGGCAAGGAGTTTGTTGCGAGGGTGCGCGACCTCGTGCAGGAGATCGTCGACGGCGACTTCGATCAGGTCGATCTGTACGCCGCGAAGCTCTCGGAACTGGAAGCGTTCATCGCGCAGCAGGCCGAGGCTGTCGTTCAGGACCAGGGCGCTGTCGCGGTGCTGGAGAGCAAGGAATCCGATCTGCGCACCCAGCAGCGCTACCTGATCCAGTTGCAAAGCGCCCTGTCGTCGGTGGCGATGCCGGACTTCCTGCGCACCTTCCTGTGCCAGGTCTGGAGCCAGGCGCTGGTGCAGTCCAGCCGTGCAGACGGTGTCGACGGCGAGGCGACCAGGCGCTACCGGCAGGTCGGCCGTGACCTGGTGATGAGCGTGCAGCCCAAGGGCTCGCCTGCGATGCGCAAGCGCTTCCTGATGCAGTTGCCCACCCTGATGCGCGACCTGAATGCCGGGCTGAAGCTCATCGGCTGGCCCGAGGCGGCGACCAAGGATTTCATGGCGCAGCTGATGCCCGCTCATGCCGATTCGCTGAAAACGCCAGCCATGACCGAGCTGGACTACAACCTGCTGTCGAAGCAGATGGAAGCGGTGTTCAACAGCGGCGTGCCGGGCCAGGGCGACACGATGCGCGCCGATTCGGTGGCGGCGAGTTCTGCGATGCCTGCCGATGTGGAGCAGCGATTTTCTGCAGAAGAAGCGAAGCGGGTCGGCCTGATCGACGAGCAGGCGGTCGACTGGGACAAGCCGGTCGATGTCGATCCGATCGCCGAGGCGCCTGAGGCGGCGGTCGAACCGCTGAGCCTGGGCGTCGACATCAACCTTGACCTGATCGCTGCCGACCCGGCGGAAGCGTCGCATGGCGCGCGCCTGATCGACAACCTGCGCATCGGCTTCGCCTATCAGATGCTGCTGAAAGACCAGTGGCAGAAGGTGCGCCTGACCTACATGAGCCCAGGCCGCAGCTTCTTCGTCTTCACCCACGGCCGCAACCTGCAGGAAACAATTTCGCTGACCGCGCGGATGCTCGCGCGCATGTGCGAGGCCGAGCGGCTGCGCGCCGTGGAAAACAACTACCTCATGGAGCGCGCCACCTCACGCGCACGCCAGCAGCTCGCGACGCTCGGGGTCAACACCCGGACCTGATCACCTCCCTGGCGGCGCGTCAGTGCGAAGTCAGTGCGAAGCGAGACGCCGCGCCATCGCAACCGCGGCCGCCAATGAGGAGGAATCCGCCAGACCTTTTCCCGCGATGTCGAATGCGGTGCCATGGTCAGGGCTGGTTCGCACGAAGGGCAGGCCCAGCGTGACGTTGACACCGTGCTCGACGCCCAGATACTTGACCGGAATCAGCCCATGGTCGTGCGTCATCGCGACGACGATGTCGAACTCGCCCGGATGGCCCGGCGCATGGCGCGCCCGCATGAACACGGTATCGGGCGCGTAGGGCCCACGCGCATCAATGCCCTCGGCGCGCGCCGCAGCGATGGCCGGCGCGATGATGGTGATCTCTTCGTCGCCGAAGAGGCCGCCCTCGCCCGCATGCGGGTTCAGGCCAGCCACCGCGATGCGCGGCGCCGTCTGTCCCCAGGAGAAGGCTGCGCGTTGTGCGATGCGCAGCGTGTCCAGCACCGACTCGAAGGTGACCGCGTCGATGGCCGATCGCAACGACTGGTGGATGGTTACCAGCACCGTGCGCAGTTCGCCGTTGGCCAGCATCATGCGCACCGGCGGCGGTACGCCCCCCGGCTCGGTCGCGAGCCACTGCAACAGCTCGGTGTGGCCGGGAAAGCCGACGCCACCCGCCGCCAAAGCCTCCTTGTGCACCGGCGCGGTGACGATGGCCGACACCGCGCCGCGCCGCGCCAGCGTCACTGCCTGTTCGACACAGCGGGCGGCGGCTGCACCGGCTCGGGCGTCGATGACACCCAGCGGAGCGTCGAGCAGATCCAGAGGCAGCGCCTCGGCCTGCAAAACCGGCATGGCGTTCGGCGGCACTTCGGCCACGGCCTGTGGTGTGTCGATCTCTGCAACCACCAGCCCACCGCCGGTGACCCGCACGGCACGGCGCATCACGCCGACGTCACCGATCACCAGGCAATCTGCGGCCTGCGCGCCACGGAACAGCTTCGCAATGATCTCCGGCCCGATACCGCAGGCATCGCCCATCGTGATCACGATCGGCGCGACCGTGTTGCTGAAGGCGCTCAAATCAGCGGCCTCGGGCTCGGCTCGCCATCGCCATGCGGGTCGGCCAGCCGTACCCATGTGCGCGTGTCACGAGGGAACACCCGGCCGCCTTCGAGGCGGTACAGCGCGCATGAGTTGCCCTCTCTGCGTTTGCTCATGTTGCTCAGGCCGGGTTGTCGATATCGATGTGGGTGTGCTCGATGCCGAACACTGTCGCCAAATGGGCCCCCAGCGCCTGGACGCCATAGCGTTCGCTCGCATGGTGGCCGACAGCAATGAAAGCCGTACCAGTCTCCCTCGCCAGGTGCGCCTGCGGCTCGGAGATTTCGCCGGTGATGAACACATCGGCACCGGCAGCGATGGCGGCTTCGAAGTACGACTGCGCACCGCCGGTGCACCAGGCGACGCGGACCATAGTACGGCCATCACCGTTGATCGACGTGGTGGTTCGGCCTGTCAATCGCTCGCAGCGGTCCACCAGATCCGCCATGCTCGAAGGCACCGGCAGCGTACCGATGAAGCCCAGCGACTGCTCGCCGAAGCGTGCGTCGGTGGCGATGCCGAGTCGGGCACCAAACTGCGCGTTGTTGCCGAATTCGGCATGCGCGTCCAGCGGCAAGTGGTGGGCATAGAGGCTGATGTCGTGGGCGAGCAATCGCGCGATACGCTGCTTCAGCCAGCCGGTGATGCGTCCCTCATACCCCCGCCAGAACAGGCCATGGTGCACAAGCACAGCGTCGGCCTGGGCGTCGATCGCAGCATCGATCAGCGCTCGGCTGGCGGTGACGCCAGTGACCAGCTTGCGCACCTCGTCTCTGCCCTCGATCTGCAGACCGTTCGGCCCATAATCCTTGAAGCTCGCCGTCTGCAACAGGGCCGACAGGTACTCATCGATCTCTGAACGACGGGCCACAAACTCCTCCTCATGCGCAGAATCTGGCTTCTATTCTCACAGACGGTCACCGTGATGGTCGCGGTGCTGTTTGTGATCGCCACGCTGAAACCGGAATGGCTGCGGCGGTCGGGTGAATCGGGCCTGCCCGTCGGCCTCTCGCTCGGCACGGTCTCAGGCAGCACGGTGGTGAGTGCCGAACCCCTGGCGCGAGGCGGTGTCGTCGGCAGCTACAGCACGGCAGCCAAGCGGGCGTCGCCGTCGGTGGTCAGCATCACCGCGAGCAAGGCCACCGCCCGCTACCCGCGTTCAGGCGACCCGTGGTTCCAGTATTTCTTCTTCGGCGACAAGCAAAGCCGGTCGGAAGCCCAGGTCGGCCTGGGCTCCGGCGTCATCGTCTCGGCCGATGGCTTTCTGCTGACCAACAACCACGTCATCGAGGGCGCCAGCGACATCGACGTGCAATTGCCAGATGGTCGAAGTGCCTCGGCCACGGTCATCGGCACCGACCCGGAGAGCGATCTCGCGGTGTTGAAGATCAAGCTCGACCGCCTGCCGGTAATGACTTTCAGCAAGGCCGATGACCTGCAGGTCGGCGATGTGGTGCTGGCCATTGGCAACCCATTCGGCGTCGGTCAGACGGTGACATCGGGCATCGTCAGCGCACTGGGCCGCGACCAGCTCGGCATCAACACCTTCGAGAATTTCATCCAGACCGACGCGGCCATCAACCCCGGCAATTCCGGCGGTGCGCTGGTCGACGCAAACGGCAACCTGCTGGGCATCAATACCGCCATCTATTCGCGCTCGGGCGGCAACATGGGCATCGGTTTCGCCATTCCTGCCAACACCGCCCGCCAGGTGATGGAGGGGCTGATCAGTGAAGGCCAGGTCACGCGAGGATGGATCGGTGTCGAACCCCGTGACCTGACCGAAGAGATTGCGGACACCCTGAACCTGTCGGTGAAGCAGGGCGTACTGATCACCGGCGTACTGCAGAACGGCCCGGCCAGTGCCGGCGGCATGCTGCCGGGCGACGTGGTGGTGAAGGTCGGCGAGCAGAGTGTGGTCAACACCGCACAGTTGCTCAATGCGGTCGCGTCACTCCGACCCCACAGCGTTGCATCTATCAGCGTGCAGCGCGCCGACAAATCGATGAACCTGCAGGTGACAGTCGCTCAGCGGCCCAAGAGTACGACCCGGCTCATGCCACATCCGGACATTGACGGCCGCAACGGCGGCTGACGGGTCAGGCAGCGGGCGTACTTTCTTCGCCAGGCGCCTGGGTGTGCTTGATGAAGATGCGCGCCGCCCAGATGCCCACTTCATACAAGAGGCACATCGGGATCGCCAGTGCCAGCTGTGAGACGACGTCAGGAGGCGTGATGATCGCGGCAATGATGAAGGCCAGCACGACGAAGTAGCTGCGGAATTCCTTCAGCTTCTGAATGCTGACCAAGTTCATGCGGGCCAGCACCACGACGACGACCGGCACCTCGAAGGCTGCTCCGAACGCAATGAACATCGTCAGCACAAAACTGAGATAGGCCTCGATGTCAGGCGCCGCGGTGATGCTCTTTGGCGCAAAGCTCTGGATGAACGCAAACACCTGGCCGAAAACGAAGAAGTAGCAGAACGCCACCCCCATCAGGAACAGCAAGGTGCTCGAGATCACCAGCGGCAGCACCAGCTTCTTCTCGTGCGTGTAGAGCCCCGGCGCGACGAACGCCCACATCTGATACAGCACCACCGGCAATGCCACCAGAAAAGCCGCCATCAGCGTGATCTTCAACGGCACGACAAACGGCGAGATCACGTTCGTGGCGATCAGCGTGGCCCCCTTGGGCAGGTTGGCCACCAGCGGTGCCGCAAGCAGGTCGTAAAGGCCTGCGGGCCCGGGCCAGAGGCACAACGCGCCGAAAACCAAGCCTACGGCAATCGCGGCACGCACCAGGCGGTCGCGCAATTCGATCAGGTGGGTGACGAAAGGCTGTTCCTTGCCGCTGAGTTCATCAGGGCCTGACGGATTGGTTGCCATGGATCAGGCCGACGACGACGGTGGCCGAAAGCGCGCCACGCGCGCTGCACCCGACTGCGCCTTGCCACGGATGCCGTGCCGCTGCTTGTACCACTGCGGCATCGCGCCGCGCTTCAGGCGCCAGCGCTTGTTCGGGTTGCGGTAGTCGGGCACCGGCAGCAACAGGGTGTCGTACTGGTCGTAGTCGTGAGGACGGTCGTCGGTGGACGATGTCTCTCGGTCTTCCCAGTTCTTGCTCAAGTCGGAGCTGGCCTGGTAGATCGCGCTCGCCGTGTCTTGCTCGACATTGTGCGCCGCGGTCTCAAACTCGCCCTTCATCTTCTTCAGTTCGTCGAGTTCTATTGACCGATTGACCTCGGCCTTCACATCGGACACATAGCGTTGCGCCTTGCCCATCAGATGCCCGACAGTGCGGGCGACCTTGGGCAGTCGTTCCGGTCCGATGACCATCAGCGCGACCGCGCCGATCAGCGCGATCTTGTCGAACCCGAAATCAATCACGACTTGGTTTTGGCTTCCACGTCGACGGTGTTCGTGTCAGACGACTTCTGTGTGGTCACCTGCGCTGTCGGATCGGCTGGTGTGCCACCGTCGCGCACGCCGTCCTTGAAGCCCTTGACCGCCCCGCCGAGGTCGGCACCGATGTTTTTCAATTTCTTGGTGCCGAAGATCAGCACGACGATCACCAACACGACCAGCCAATGCCAAATGCTGAATGAGCCCATTTTTAATTCTCCTGCGAAAGGACGGCGGATTCTAGGTCAGCCCACTGACCACGCCGCATTGATAAACCCGTTGCACGTGACAGCCGTCACCCTTGCTTCCAGGGCCGGGGACCACCGATCACATGCAGGTGCAGGTGATAGACCTCTTGGCCGCCATCACGGCCAGTGTTGATGATGCTGCGGAAGCCGTTGTTTGCGCCGTTTTCTCGCGCCAGCTTCGGCGCCAACAGCAGCATCCGGCCGAGCAGGCGTTCGTGTTCGGGCAGCACATCGGCATGTGTCGCGATGTGCTGCTTGGGAATGATCAGCAAATGCACCGGTGCCCAGGGGTTGATGTCGTGGAACACCAGCAGCTCTTCGTCCTCGTATGCCTTTCGGCTCGGGATCTGGCCCGCGACGATCTTGCAGAAGATGCAGCTCGGATCAGCGTTCATGACCACCATGTACGTTTGTTAGGAAGGCAGCGGCATCGATCGGCTTTCAGCAAAGCTCAACCAGCCACGAATGAAGCGATACAGGTACCACAGGCCGACCACAAACCACGCCGCCACCCCAGGCAACCAGAACAGCAGGAAAAGCGGTGAGGTGAGAGTCAACCAAAGCAAGGTGAACCAGAAGCTTCGGGCTTGCCAGCGGAAGTGACTGCGAAAGAACTCATCAGGCAAGTCGGGCCGCTTGACGTAATTGATGATCATTGCAACCACAGAGAATGCACCCGCAGAGAACCACGACAGCAGATGCAACCCGTAGAGGATGTGCGTCAGTGTCCGCAGACCGCCGTGTGGTTTTTCTTCCAAGCCAGGCAACACGACATCCGTCACTTTTCCTCTCCCTCGCGCAGTTTCAGCTTGCGGGCCGCGAACTCTTCCAACCCTGAGAGCCCTTCGCGGCGCTGCAGTTCCGTCAACACGTCAGCCGGTCTCAATCCGAAGGCACTGAGCGCCAACATCGAGTGAAACCAGAGGTCAGCGACTTCGTAAACCACTTGCTTCGGGTCACCATCCTTGGCAGCCATCACGACCTCGGTGGCCTCCTCGCCAATCTTCTTCAGGATGGCATCCGTGCCCTTGTGGAACAGCCGCGCGACGTAGCTCTTCTCCGGATCGCCCGCTTTGCGCGCCTCAATGACCTCGGCCAGCCGGGCCAGCACGTCCTGCGACAGCGGATTCGACTCTGGGGCGCTCATTTGTAGATGTGCTCCGGGTCTTTCAAGACAGGCTCGACGTCATGCCAGGCGCCCTCTCGGTACTGCTGAAAAAAGCACGAATGGCGGCCGGTGTGGCAGGCGATTCCCGGGCTGTGACCCAGTTGCTCCACCTTCATCAGCACCACGTCGTTGTCACAGTCCATGCGCAACTCGTGCACCTTCTGGATGTGGCCGGACTCCTCGCCCTTGTGCCATAACCTGCCACGCGAGCGGCTCCAGTACACCGCCTCACCCAGCTGCGCCGTGCGCTGCAGGGCCTCGCGGTTCATGAAGGCGAACATCAGCACATCGTTGCTGCCCACCTCCTGCGCGATCACCGGCACCAGCCCCTGCGCGTCCCATTTCACATCGTCGATCCAGCTCATCAGAGCAGTGTAGCAACCGGGTTCATCCTGGCCGCGGCGTGCTCACCCGCGATGGGTAGGGCCGTCGTGCTGCCGTTCCTCGGCGAACCAGCGAAGCACCGGGATGGTGCCCGGCAGAACCGGCACCACCTCGACCGGCAGGGTTTGCCAGGCCATCGTCTGCGCTTCGCGCATCTCGAAGTCTCCCTGCCACGCATACACCTTGCAGAAGTGCAGCCGCACCAGGGCATGCGGGTAATCAACCAGCTCGACCTGCCAGGGATGCACCTCGCCAATGACGATGCCGAGTTCCTCGTGCAGTTCGCGGCGCAGCGCGGCATCGACACTTTCGCCCGATTCAAGCTTGCCACCCGGGAACTCCCAGTACCCGGCGTAAACCTTGCCCTCGGGGCGCGAGGTCATCAGGAAGCGGCCATCGGCGTCGATCAAGACGCCCACCGCGACATCCACCGGATGGCGGGGTTCGATCGGCTCGACGTCAACCGGCGAACTCTTCGACTCACTCACCGCGGCTGCCGTCCGCTGTAGTCCTTGGCGAACTGGAAGGCGACCCGCCCTGAGCGAGAACCCCGCTCCAGCGCCCAGACCAGGCTTTCGGGCCGTGCCGCCTCGATCGCGGCTTCGCTGACGCCGAAACCGCGCAGCCACTGCGCCACGATGGCCAGGTATTCGTCCTGGGTGAACGGGTAGAAGCTGATCCACAGGCCGAACCGCTCGCTCAGCGAAATCTTTTCTTCGACCACCTCGCCCGGATGCACCTCGCCGTTCTCCAGGTGCTGGTAGGTCAGGTTTTCCGCCATGTACTCGGGCAGCAGGTGGCGGCGGTTGCTGGTGGCGTAGATCAGCACGTTGTCCGAAGCCTGCGACACCGAGCCGTCCAGGATGGACTTGAGCGCCTTGTAGCCCGGTTCGCCCTCTTCGAAGCTGAGGTCGTCGCAATAGACGATGAAGCGCTCGGCACGCTCGGCGACCAGGTCGACGATGTCGGGCAGATCAACCAGATCGGCCTTGTCGACCTCGATCAGCCGCAGGCCCTGCGGTGCGAACTCGTTCAGACAGGCCTTGATCAGCGAGCTCTTGCCGGTGCCGCGCGCGCCGGTCAGCAGCACATTGTTGGCGGCACGGCCGGCCACGAACTGTTCGGTGTTGCGCAGCAGCCGGTCTTTCTGCGGCTCGACTTCCACCAAATCGTCGAGGCTGATCTGCGCCACGTGACGCACCGGTTCCAACGCACTGCCTCCCGAGCTGCGACGTCGGTATCGGTAAGCGATCGAAGCGCTCCAGTCGGGCGCTGCGAGCGGGTGCGGCAGAACCGCTTCCAGCCTGACCATCAGCGCCTCGGCGCGGGCGATCAGCTGCAACAGGGGGTCGGAAGGGGTCGACATCGGATTTCGTGTACCGGGGCACGCGGGGCGGGAGGGAGTCAGTGTATCGAGCGGCGGGGGCTCGACTTCGCGTCAAGCCGGCACTTGGACCACGCCATCACCCGTCAGCGCGTAAACGCGGTCTTGCGGCTGCGCTTCGATCGGGTGCATCCCGGTGAACCCACCGAAAGCCGGCAGCACGCCGACTCGGTCGCCGAACCAGAAGCACGGCAGACGCAACCGCTCGCGGGCTCGCCCCTGTAACCTGATGCAGGGATGCAGGTGCCCCGACAGCACATAGCCGTCGGGTTGCGCATTCGGGTGATGGCAGAGTGCCCAAGGGCCGAGGCGCAGCGGCTCGTCGACCACCTCGATGCCCAGTGCCGCCGGGGGGTCGCCGGCATGATCGTCGTGGTTACCGCGCACCAGCGTGAGGCTGAGATCGCGGTGTGCTTCTCGCCACAGCGCCACCGCCGCCTGCGTCGCTGCCGACTGCGCGTGGGCGGAATGCAGCAGGTCGCCGAGGAACACGATGCGGCGGATGTCACATCTCGCCACCAGTGCATCCAGCGTCGCCAGGTTATCGGCAGTGCTGCCTTGCGGCACCGGCACGCCGAGTCGGCGAAACGACACAGCCTTGCCGAAGTGTGCGTCGGCAATCAGCAGAAGCTGCCGCTCGGCAAGGAAGGCAGCCTTCTCGGGCATTAGCGTCAGCGGCTCGCCGGCCACGTTGACCGTCAGCATGCCGACGACCATGGCGCTGGCAGCGCCGGATTCAAGCGACGATCAGCCTCAGCGCCGCTTCGAGATGCTCGGTCGGCTGGCGCTTGAAGCCCGAGCGGGCGTAGCGCTGCAGACGGCCGATGGCGAATGAGGTCAGCACTGAAGCCCGCGCGTTCGCATCGGCCGAAGCGGTCAGCGACCCAGCGGCATCACCCGCACTGCGCAGGCTCTGGCGCAGCTGCGACTCGATCCGATCGAAGAACTGGTTCATCCGCGCGACCAGCCGGTCGTGTTCGAAAACCAACGCATCACCCACCATCACACGGGTCATGCCCGGGTTCTTCTCGCCGAACTGCAACAACAGCGTGACCACCTTGCAGGCCTGCTGCACACCGGAGGGCTCACGCTCGTTGATCTGGTTGACCAGCGTGAACACGCTGCTTTCGATGAACTCGATCAGTCCCTCGAACATCTGCGCCTTGCTGGCGAAGTGCCTGTACAGCGCCGCTTCGCTCACACCGAGGCGCGCTGCCAGTGCGGCGGTGGTGACTCTGTCGGCGCCTGGTTGTTCAAGCATGCCGGCGAGCGTTTGCAGGATCTGCGTGCGGCGCTCGCCAGGCTTCGGTCGCTTGCGCCCGGTATCGGGATGGTGCGATGCAGCCCCATCGGGGAGCAGCAAGCCAGCCGTGTCGCCGTCGCTGTCCAGTGTGTCGTCGTCGGGGCGATTCGTCATTGCGCGGGCACCGCTGGAGGGGCGCTACAGCACCAACAAACCCTGTAGCGATTTGATTCTGGCACACACATAGGCGGGCCGATGGCAAGGGTGAACACCGACGCCTCCCCCCGATCTCCGGGGTTCACCCCGTTGCCGCAAGGGGCGCAGGTAGCGCTGCATCCACACGGTACGCATGCCGATGCTGCGCGCTGCGCGCTGGTGCTCCAGCGTGTCCTCGATCAGCGTACAACGATGCGGCGGCACCTTCAGCCGGGCCGCCATGCAGCGAAACATGCGCGCATCCGGCTTCGGCCGGTGGTGACCGAACATCGTCATGTCCTCGATGCTGATGACGCCATCGAAGCAGCTTGCCAGGCGCAGGGTGTTCAGCACCCGCAGCGCGAAGGCGCGCGGCGCATTGGTCAGGATGAACTTGCGCCCGGGCAAGCGGCGCAGTGCAGCACGGTCATGCGCGCTGGTGCGCAAGCGCGCTTCCAGGCCGGGCAGTTGGTGGGTGGCTTCGAGGAAGTGCGCTGCCTTCACACCGTGGTGGCGAACCAGGCCGAGCATCGTGGCACCGTAGTGCAGCCAGTAGTGCTGGCGAAGCGCGCCCGCCTCGGCATGGGGCAAGCCCAGATGGTCGACGATGTACTGCGTCATCGCCTCGTTGGTCGGTCCGAATGACGCGTGACTGGCGTCGTGCAGCGTGTTGTCGAGGTCGAACAGCCAAACCCGACGATTGGATGACATCAATGCGATCGGATCATCGTGCCGTAGGCCTGCTCGGTCAGCACTTCCAGCAACATGGCGTGCGGCACGCGCCCATCGATGATGTGCACCGTGTTGACTCCGTTCTTCGCGGCGTCGAGCGCGCTGGCGATCTTCGGAAGCATGCCGCCACTGATCGTGCCATCGGCAAAGAGCTCGTCGATCTCGCGCGCTGTCAGGTTGGTCAGCAGCTTCCCGTTCTTGTCGAGCACGCCGGGGATGTTGGTCAGCATGATCAGCTTCTCGGCCTTCAGCACTTCGGCCAGCTTGCCGGCGACCACGTCGGCGTTGATGTTGTAGTTCTCGTTGTTGGCGCCAAAGCCGAGCGGCGAGATCACCGGGATGAACTGATCGTCCTGCAGCGCCTTGACCACGCTGGGGTCGATCGACTCGATCTCGCCGACCTGACCCACATCGTGCTCCTTCGTCGGGTCCTTCAGATCAGTCATGCGCAGCTTGCGCGCTCGGATGAGGCCGCCATCACGCCCCGTCAGCCCGACCGCCTTGCCGCCGGCCACATTGATCAGGCCGACGATGTCCTGCTGCACCTGGCCGGCCAGCACCCATTCGACAACTTCCATCGTCTCGTCGTCGGTCACCCGCATGCCCTGGATGAAGGTGCCCTTCTTGCCGATCTTGGCCAGCGCCTCCTCGATCTGCGGCCCGCCGCCGTGCACCACCACCGGGTTCAGGCCGACCAGTTTCAGCAGCACCACGTCCTCGGCGAAGTCCTGCTGCAACGCCGGGTCGGTCATCGCATTGCCGCCGTACTTGATGACGATGGTCTTGCCGTGGAACTTGCGGATGTAGGGCAGGGCCTGGGCCAGGATCTCGGCCTTGTCGCGCGCGGCGATGTGAGACAGATCGACCGTCAGCGAAGCGCTGTCTGCGGCGGGGACGGGCGTGGGAAGGTTCATCGGTCGGCTTTCGGTGGCTACGGGCAGAAAGGTTTCGCGCCAAAAATTGTAGGTTGCCGAGAGCGACGCGCTTGCCAATCGCCACGAACCGGCCGTTTGACAAAGCCACGCCGCAGCAAAACGGGAAAAAGGGTGTGACCGAGGTCGAGTTCAAGCCTTAGCTGCGGCGCAGCATTCTTAGACTGGGCACCTGATTTGCAGGAGAGCCCGGGATGGCCGCAGAAGACGACCTGGTAAACCACATGCATCGCGTGAAGACCTGCGAGCGCGACCTTCGAGACCTCGGGATGCTGTGGCAAATGATCGAATCAAGCGCGGCGATCAGTTGCCCCCTTGAAGTGGCGCCGATCCTGCCAACCCTGATCCAGACGCGTGAGCGCTTCAACGATTTGCAGCAACGCCTGATCGAGCGCATGGTCAATGAGCAAAAGACCACGCTGGGCGACGAACTGATGACCCAGGCTCAGTGCGCGATCGACATCCTGGTGCGCAACCTCTACGAACGAACGGCCGACGTCGGCTTCCTCGCCACTGACGACGTGGTGCTGGAATTCTGCAGCGGCGACGCCGACTTCCAGCAGGCGCATCGCGCGGACATGGTGCACCGCCTGCGCGATTACCAGGCGAAGTACACCGTGTACGACGACATCGTGCTGCTGTCGCCGACCGGCGAGGTGCTGGTCCGCATGGACACAACCGAGACCATGGTGCGCAGCAGCGACAGCATCGTCGCTGAGGCCTTGGAGGCGCCGGCCTATGTCGAGCGCTTTCGTGTCAGTGACCTGGGCAGCGGAGACACGCCCGATCTGCTTTACGCCCACCGCATTGCCAGCACGGCCGGTGCGAGCGTCGGCGTTCTGGTGCTGCGATTCAGATTCATCGATGAAATGCAGCGCATCTTCCACAGCGGCGACGGCCAAGCGCCGCCCGAAGTCGCCTTGGTGCTGATCGACGAAGCGGGCCGCGTCATCGCGACCAACGACGAGGGGCATGTCCCGACCTCGGTGACGCTGCGACCGGTGGTCAACGGGCAGGTGGTTCGCACGTCGTTTGCTGGGCGCGACTACCTGGCTGTGGCCTGCGCCAGCCCGGGCTACCAAGGCTATCCCGGGCCGGCCTGGCGGGCCCAGGCGATGGTGTCGCTGCTGACCGCCTTCAGACACCGAGACGGCACGGCGCCGGTTGTGGAGGACATCCTGCTGGACAGCCCGGAGCTGGTCGCCATCAACAGCGAGGCGCAGCGCATCAACCGGGATCTGCGCACCGCGGTATGGAACGGCCGCCTGATGGCCAGCGCCCAAAGCGACAAGCAAGCACACCTGAAAGCAGTGCTGACCCAGGTCAGCGTGGCAGGGATGCGGACACGGGCACGTGTCGACACGGCGATCAAGGACCTCTATGGCATCTCGATCAACCGCATGCAGTTGCGAGCCGAGCAGCTGGCCACGCTGGCCACCGACCTCATGGACCGCAACCTGTACGAGCGTGCGAATGACTGTCGGTGGTGGGCGCTGTCGCCTGCCTTGCAAAAGATGCTGCGCGCGCCGGACGACGGCTCAGAAACGCGGGCCATGAATGCACTGCTCGATCATGTGAACGGCCTGTACACCGTCTACAGCCGCTTGATCGCCTTCGACAACCAGGGCGTGATCCGGGGCGTTTCGCACGCCGCCGAAGCAACCGGACTGGTCGGCACCAGGGTTGACCCACGCTGGGTCGCGGCGACGCAGTCGCTGAACCACTCGCAGAAGTATGCGGTGAGCGACTTCGAAGACACCGGAACTCATGCCGAAGGACCAACCTATGTCTACTTGTCGGCGGTTCACGATGCCGAAGACGGCAACAAGCCGCTTGGCGGCATGGCCATCGTTTTCAATGCGGCGCGAGAGTTCACGAACATGCTCGAAGAAATCCTCGGTGAGCGCAACGGCTTTGCAGCGTTCGTCGAGGACGCGAGCAGGGTGATTGCGTCGACTGGGCAAGCCACCATAGACCGATCGTTGATCGAGGTTCACGGCGAACACGGCGTCGTCGCGCACGAAGGAACCTACTATGTCTGCGCCCGCATCCGGGCTCGGGGATACCGGGAGTTCAAGGCCAGCGACGGCTACGACAACCGCCTGAGCGCGGTGGTCGCACTGAGGCTTGGCGCAGAGGAGCAGCGACGGGTGAACCTGTCCGACCAACCACTTGCAAACGCTGATCGGATCGACCCTGCAGAGGCGATGGAGGTGGCGGTGTTCCAGGTGGGCGCGATGAGACTTGCATTGCCAGCCTCGGTGTTGGTCGAAGCGGTAGCAAAAACCGAAATTGTGCGTACGCCCAACACCAATCCAGCAAAGCTGGGCCTGGTCGATGCACGCTCGCCGCGCGGAAACCAGATGGTGCCGGTGATCTGCGCCCGTCAGCAGTTCGGCGTGCTCTACGAGCCACGTCCCAGCGACGGTGTGGTGCTGGTGTTGCGCAGTCCGCAGCGGCCCGAGCTGCCGTTGATGGGCCTGCGTGTGGACGATCTGCTGGCCGTCGCCGACATCGATCGCCGCACCCTGCAGGAGTCGCCTCGCGGGTTTCAGTCTTTTGCACCCTGGGTCCGCGGACTGCTGACCATGCAGGTGAACACCGAACACGGCAAGGAGCCGGTGCTGGTGCAGTGGATGGACGTGGATTGGCTGACCTCACTCGTTCAGCCCGCCGGCGTCAAGGCCGACACGAGCGCCCTTTCAGCCGCGGCGCTGGTGACCATGCGCTGAACCTCGCTGCGCCTGATGCGGCCAGCGTCACATCGGGTTCAGTAGGTGCGCCCACCCTTGAACTGCGCATGCGAGCGGCGCGCCAGCGTGGCGCCCTTCGCCATCGCGGTGAACGACGCGCCGGCGTGCGCATGGCAGATCGCGAGGCCCAGCGCATCGGCCGCGTCCTTGCTGGGCAGACCGGGCAACTGAAGCAGCCGCATCACCATCTCCTGCACCTGCTCCTTGCGGGCATGGCCGTGGCCGACGATGGCTTTCTTCATCTGCAAGGCGGTGTATTCATGCACGTCCAGACCGCCAGTGACCAGACCCGTGATCGCTGCCCCGCGGGCCTGCCCCAGCAGCAGCGTTGATTGCGGGTTGACGTTGACGAACACGATCTCGACCGCTGCGCAGCTCGGTTGGTAGCGTGTGGTGACCTCACGCACTCCGTCGAAGATGATCTTGAGGCGGGCCGGCAACTCGCCGATGGCGACCGCATCGGTCTTGATCGTGCCGCTGGCGATGTAGTGCAGCTTCGAACCTTCGGACTCGATGACGCCGAAGCCGGTGACGCGCAGGCCGGGGTCGATGCCGAGGATTCTCATGAGATCGGCTTGGCGATCGGCCGCTGTCTGGTTGCTTCTGCGAATGACTTTTGCAGGTGCGTTGCAGCGCGCCGGGTTTCGGCCCGGCTGCCGAGTAACTTTCTTCTGCTGGCACAGAAGAAAGTCACCAAAGAAGAGTGCCCGAACACCAGCCATTTGGTGACCACGCTTCGGACAAAGGCGGACTGCAACGGCTTTGGCACAAGAACTCCTACCGAGGACCCGACAGGGTCGCGGCGTAGGGATTGCGCATGTTTGAACCTGAGCGAGATCACCACTGAAGTAGTCCGGTTCATGTTCTCGGGCCAGAGACCCTGAAGTAGGCGTGTAGCCGAAGCGAGCTACTCAAATGGCTGGTGTTCAAGGGCCTCTTTTGGGTTACTTTTTCTGGCCCCGCAGAAAAAGTGACCCGCCCGCCGGGGCGGA
Source organism: Rubrivivax sp. (assembly GCA_027490215.1). Classification (GTDB taxonomy): domain Bacteria; phylum Pseudomonadota; class Gammaproteobacteria; order Burkholderiales; family Burkholderiaceae_C; genus PBB1. Next base: position 50,542 of record JAIXYO010000032.1, on the reverse strand, counting down.
ATCCCGGCGCGCTGCCTCGCGAGGCAAGAATCAGTGCCGAAAGTGCCTCACTCCAGTGAGCACCATCGCAATCCCCCGCTCATCAGCGGCCGCAATCACCTCATCATCCCGCACTGACCCACCGGGTTGAATGACCGACGTCGCGCCCGCTTCGCACACCACATCGAGCCCATCGCGGAAGGGGAAGAAGGCGTCGCTGGCGACAGCCGAGCTGTCCAGGGTCAGACCCGCATTGGCAGCCTTGATGCTCGCGATACGCGCCGAGTCGATGCGGCTCATCTGGCCGGCGCCAACGCCCAGCGTCATGCCACCAGCGCAGAACACGATCGCGTTGCTCTTCACATACTTGGCAACCTTCCAGGCGAACAGCAGGTCGCGCCATTGGGCCTCGGTCGGCTGGACTTTCGTGACGACCTTCAGCTCACTCCGGGCGATCTCGCGGTTGTCCGCGCTCTGGATCAGCAGGCCTGAGCCGATTCGCTTGATGTCCTGCAGGTTGCGCCCGCGCGACCAGGTGGTGGCGCCACTGCGATCGACGCCTGCCAGAGGGATCTGCAGCACCCGCATATTGGTTTTGCCGGACAGCACTGCCAGCGCATCCGGCGTGTACGACGGCGCGATCAGCACCTCGACGAACTGCGTGGTGACACGCTTGGCCGCGTCGGCGTCGACTTCGACATTGAAGGCGATGATGCCGCCGAAGGCCGAGGTCGGGTCGGTCTTGAAAGCCTGCGCGTAGGCCTCACCGGCGTTGGCGCCCACCGCGACGCCACAGGGGTTGGCGTGCTTGATGATCACGCAGGCGGCCGGCGCATCATCGGGGCCGAATGACTTGACGCACTCCCACGCGGCGTCGGCGTCGGCGATGTTGTTGTACGACAGCTCCTTTCCCTGCAGCTGCGTCGCAGTCACCAGCGAGCCAGGGGCAGGATGAAGGTCGCGGTAGAACGCCGCACTCTGGTGCGGGTTCTCGCCATAGCGCAGGTCCTGCAGCTTGACGAAGCGGCCGTTGCTCTGCGCTGGGTACTCGGCGCGGGAGGGTTCGCCACCGCTGGCCAGCGTCAGTGACGACAGGTGATCGCTGATCGCGGCGTCGTAGTTCGAGATGCGATTGAAGGCCGCGACGGCCAGCGCGAAGCGCGTGGCGCGCTGTACCGCGCCGTGTGCCTGCAGCTCGGCCAGCACGCCGGCGTACTGCGAGGCATCGGTCAGCACGGCCACGTGTTCCCAGTTCTTCGCCGCACTGCGCACCATGGCCGGGCCGCCGATGTCGATGTTCTCGATGGCGTCTTCCAGGGTGCAACCGGGCTTCGCGACCGTGGCCTCAAACGGGTACAGGTTGACGATCAGCAGATCGATGGTGTCGATGTGGTGCGCCGTCAGCGCTGCGCGGTGCTCGGGCAGGTCGCGGCGCGCGAGAAGGCCACCGTGGATCTTCGGGTGCAGCGTCTTGACCCGGCCGTCGAGCATCTCAGGAAAGCCGGTGTGATCGGCCACCTCGGTGACGGGCAGACCGCCATCGGCCAGCAGTTTCGCGGTGCCGCCGGTAGACAGGAGTTGAATGCCCAGCGCATGCAAGCCACGAGCGAGCTCGAGAACGCCAGTCTTGTCGGATACGGAAATCAGTGCGTGCATGGCTCAGTCTCGGGTGCGGCAGGGTTACTTGATCAGCTTGTGTTCGACCAGCTTGCGTCGCAAGGTGTTGCGGTTGATGCCCAGCCATTCGGCGGCGCGGCTCTGGTTCTGATCGGCGTGCTTCATCACGACATCGAGCAAGGGGCGTTCGACCACCTTGAGGATCATCTCGTACATCGCCGCCGGCTCGACGCCGTTCAGGTCGGTGAAGTAGCTCTCCAGCCCGTCACGGATGCACTCTTCGATCTTCTTCTTGTTGGTCATGCGCTCACACGGACGAAAGGATGGTTGGCAGCGGGCGTCGCGACGGGCCACAAGGCGTGACGATCGGCCAGCGCGTCGAACCAGTCACTGACCGCACGCACCTGCGTGTCGCAGGTCTCGAGCTGGTTCATCTCGCTGCGAAACGCTTCGCCACCCGGCAGGGCCTTCACAGCCCAGCCGATGTGCTTGCGTGCAGTGCGGACACCCGCAAACTCGCCGTACAGGCTGTAGTGGTCGTGCAGGTGTTCGAGGAGCCAGCGCTTGGCCTGCGTCACCTCGGGCGCGGGCAGGTGCTCACCGGTGGCCAGAAAGTGCGCGATCTCGCGGAAGATCCACGGCCGACCCTGCGCCGCACGGCCAATCATCAGCGCGTCGGCACCGGTGCGCTGCAGCACCTCGCGCGCCTTTTCCGGGCTGTCGATGTCGCCATTGGCCACCACCGGAATGCGAAGCGCGGCCTTCACTGCAGCGACCGTGTCGTATTCGGCATCGCCTTTGTAGCCCTGCTCGCGAGTGCGGCCATGCACCGTCACCATCGCGATGCCGGCGGACTCGGCGTCGCGCGCGATCGCCAGCGCGTTGCGCTCGGTGTGGCACCAGCCCGTGCGCATCTTCAGCGTCACCGGTACGCGGTGCGGTTCGCAGGCAGCGACCACGGCGGCGATGATCCGCAACGCCAAGGGCTCGTCCTGCATCAAGGCCGAACCAGCCCAGGTGTTGCACACCTTCTTCGCCGGACAACCCATGTTGATGTCGATGATCTGAGCCCCGCGATCGATGTTGTAGGCAGCGGCATCGGCCATCATCTGCGGGTCGGTGCCGGCGATCTGCACAGAGATCGGCGCCACCTCGCCGTCATGATTCGCGCGACGGCTGGTCTTCAGGCTGTCCCAAAGGTCGCGGCGGGAGGTGACCATCTCGCTGACGGCGTAACCGGCGCCCAGACGCTTGCACAGCTGGCGGAAGGGACGGTCAGTCACCCCTGCCATCGGTGCGACAAACAGTCCGTTTGTCAACTCGATGTGGCCGATTTTCATGCGTGGGGCGGGGCCGGTCTGCTCAAAAAGGAGGCAGAGTATAGCTGTGCATCCGGGCAGTCAGGCACGGGTTTTCGCGTCTCGATAATCGTGCCGATGGAAATGTGGATCGAGTCGCTGCTGGCCTCGCTGATGGCCACGCTGGCCCTGCCGAGATTCGGGCTCAGTACCCTTTTTGTCGTTGCGTTTGTCTCGGCCACCTTGTTGCCGCTGGGCTCTGAGCCGGCGGTGTTCGGACTGGTCAAGCTGAACCCGGATCTGTTCTGGCCGGCCGTGCTGGTGGCCACGGCGGGGAACACCCTGGGCGGCGCGGTCACCTGGTGGATGGGGCTCGGTGCCGGTCGGGCTTTCCATGCCGTGGCAGAACGGCGCAAGGCACGCGCAGCAGGCGGCGAAGGGGTCGCACCGGCACAGCCCACGCCCGCGCATCAGCGGGCCTCACGCTGGTTGAAGCGCTACGGTGCGAAAGCCTGCCTGCTGTCGTGGCTGCCGGTGGTCGGTGACCCGATTTGCGCGGTAGCCGGGTGGCTGCGACTGCCATTCTGGCCCTGCCTGCTGTACATGGCGATCGGCAAGTTCGCCCGGTATGTGACGATGACCGTGGCGCTGCTGTGGTTCTTCCCGGGAGCGGTCTGACCGCATCACGATCACGCCCGCGGCGTGCGGCGTTTTGGCGCCACTGGCGCTGGCACCTTCGTGCCGCGGACTGCCGCCTTCTTCCGCGCGGGCGCGCGCGCCCCGGGGGTCAACGCCGCCACCTCAGCGCGCAACTGCTCGATCTGCTCCGTCAGCGCCTGCACCTCATTCGCATGGGGCACGCCCAGGCTGGCCAGCGCCTTCGCCACGCGCTGCTCGAAGATGGTTTCCAGCCGATCCCACTGGCCAGTGGCCTTCGCCGACACCTCCTCGACCTTCTGACCGACTTCGGCCATTCGCTCACCGAGCCGGGCCGATACCGTGCCCAGCCGTTCTTCGGCCACCGTCTGCGTCCTGCGCTGAAGCGTCACGCCTTCCTGCACCAATGCTTCGAACACCCGGCCGCCCTGCTCCTGCGCCTTCGAGAACGCACCGAGGCCGGCCAGCCAGATCTGCTGCGCCGACTCCTTCACGTGGCCGGCCAGGGCGCTGTCGAACAGTCCGGCGGCCGGATCGGGCGGCGAATCGGCGGCGGATGGATTCTTCTTGACCATGGGTTGCTCCTGTCGTCGTGCTTCGCCACTGTAGTGCCCCAGCCCTGCGAGGCGCATCGGTGACAATCTCCAGCATATGTATGCCCTCTATGAAGACGCGGGAAAATTCCACGGCGGACGCGTGATGTCCGAAGCCGACAGTTCGCTGCAGATCGAGCTGGACTCGGGCAAGCGCGTCAAGGTGAAAGCGGCCAACGTGCTGCTGAAATTCGAGAAACCCCAACCCGCCGAGCTCATCGCCGAGGCGCAGGCATTGGCCCGCGAGATCGACCTTGACCTGGCCTGGGAGTTCGCACCCGAACAGGAATTCGGCTTCGCCGATCTGGCCCGCGACTACTTTGACGCCAAGGCCAGCCTGTCCCATCAGACAGCAGCCCTGTTCCGGCTGTTCGAGGCGCCGCATTACTTCCGCCGCCTGGGCAAGGGCAACTTCAAGAAGGCGCCCGAAGAAACCGTCAAGGCCGCGCTGCTCGGCATCGAGCGCAAGAAACAACTGCTGGCGCAGATCGACGCCTGGGCCACAGAGTTGGCGACGGGCCAGTGTCCACCACCGGTGCGCGAACAGCTCTACAAGATCCTGTTCAAGCCCGACAAGAACGGGCCCGAGTACAAGGCCGTGGTCGAAGCGGCCAAGCGCTCGCAGAAGCCACCGCTCGATCTGCTGACGGCCGCCGGCGCGATCGACTCACCGTACCAGTTCCACTGGAGGCGTTTCCTGTTCGAGCACTTCCCGAAGGGCACCGCCTTCCCCGCGCTGGAAGCTCCTGCGATCAAGGAGACGCTGCCGCTGGCAGCGGTGCAGGCTTTCTCCATCGACGATTCGCAGACGACCGAGATCGACGACGCGCTGTCGGTACAGGGCCTGGGCACTGGAACCGTGATCTTCGGTGTGCACATTGCAGCACCCGGCCTCGCGATCGCGCCCGACAGTCCGGTCGACAAGGCCGCGCGCGACCGCTTCTCGACCGTCTACATGCCGGGGCACAAGCTGACGATGCTGCCCGACGAGGTGGTGCAGGTCTACACGTTGATGGCCGGACGCGAGTGCCCTGCGGTGTCGCTGTACGTGACGATCAATGAGGCCACGCTGGAGATCACCGGCAGCGAGACACGCATCGACCGGGTTCCGATCGCCGCCAATCTGCGCCACGACCAGCTCGACGACGTGATCACCGAGGCATCACTGACCGGTGAAGCTCCTGCCAACTACGCCTTCGCCGCCGAACTGGCCTTCGCGCACCGCTTGGCCCGGCACCTGAAAGCGGCCCGCGAAGTGGTGCGCGGCAAACCGGAGAACTTCAACCGGCCTGACTACAACTTCCGGCTGGAAGGCAAAGCCGGCGACGAGCCGCATGGTGACGAGCGCGTGCTCATCAGCACCCGCGCCCGTGGTTCGGCGCTGGACCTGATCGTCGCCGAGGCGATGATCCTGGCCAACAGCACCTGGGGCGGCTGGATCGCCGAGCTTGGCGTGCCCGGGATCTACCGCAGCCAGTCCAGCATGGCGCCAGGTGTGAAGGTCCGCATGGGCACCAAGCCGGCGCCGCATGCCGGCATGGGCGTGGCGCAGTACACCTGGGCCACGTCGCCGCTCCGCCGCTATGTCGACCTGGTCAATCAGTGGCAGATCATCGCCTGCGCCAAGCACGGACGAACCGCGGCGCTGGTCGCGCCATTCAGGCACAAGGACACCGCGCTGTTCGCGATCATCTCGGGCTTCGATGCGGCCTACAGCGCCTACAACGGCTTCCAGTCGGCGATCGAGCGTTACTGGACACTGAAGCACCTGGAGCAAGAGGGCATCACTGAGCTCGACGCGGCAGTCATGAAGGACGGGCTGGTGCGCGCTGACACGCTGCCGCTGGTGTTTCGCGCGCTTGGCGCCGAATCGTTGCCGCGCAACGCGCGGGTGCGGGTCCGGCTCACCGGCAGCGATCTGCTGACCTTGGATCTGCACGCGAATGTGATCGCCCGGATCGACGACCCGGCCACCGCAGCCGATGACGCGCCAGAGGTCGACGACCCGGCAGATGGCAGCGCAGAGAGCGCCGGCCCGCTGACCTTGGCGATCGACATGCAGGACGCCGCGGTCGACGGCGCGACCGTCGCGGTGGCGGAAACATCCTGAGCCGCTGCGGCCGCGATCCACACGATGCTGGTCAAGCTGTCGGCCCTGCAGATCGCACTGATCGTCTCGGCGACAGTCCACGGGGTACTGCTGTCGGTTCGCTTTGTGGCGCCCGAGAGCTTCAACCGGATCTTCGAGGACACGCCCTTGGAGGTGGTACTGGTCAACTCGCGCACTGCGGCGGCACCCGACCAGGCGCAGGCGATTGCGCAGGCCACGCTGGCTGGGGGCGGCGACGCCGATCACGGTCGCGCCACGTCGCCGCTGCTGCCGTCGCCGCAGCCTGAAGTAGGCGATGCGCAGGATGAGTCGCGCAGGCAGATCGAACAACTTCAGGAAACGCAACAGCAGTTGCTGACACAGGTGCGGCGGGAACTGGCGACTCTGCCTGAGCCTCTGGACCGTGCCGACGAAGGCTCCCCCGAGGAGCGGGCGCAGGAAGAGCGTCGCCGTCGCCTGGTGCAGTTATTGGCCGAAATCGAGAAGCGCGTCAACGAGACGAACGCTCGACCCAAAAAGCGCTACATCAGCCCGGCCACCAAGGAAGCGGCCTATGCGCAGTATTACGACCAACTGCGGCGCAAGATAGAGGAGCGTGGCACTCACAACTTTCCTGAGCAGGGCGGCCAGAAGTTGTATGGCGAGCTGACGATGAACGTGACGATCGATGCCGCTGGCAATGTGGTGGAAACGGAGATCGTGCGGGCCTCGAGTTCACGCGTGCTCGACCGGCAGGCGATTGCGATCGTTCAGGCTGCCGCCCCATTCGGGCCGTTCAACGCAAAGATGCGCGCGCAGGCAGATCAGCTGGTCGTCACCTCGCGCTTCCGCTTCACACGGGAAGAGGGCCTCGAGGCCACCACGCTCGGGCCGGCGCGATGAGTCTGCGGACATCCGTCGACCACTACCTCGTGGCGGGCAACCCCGTGGCGCACAGCCAGTCGCCATTCATCCATGCGATGTTCGCGCAAGCCACCGGGCAGGCGCTGCGCTATGGCCGGCTGCTGTGCCCGATCGACAGCGACGGCGGTTTTGCAAGGCTGGTGCGCGAGTTCGCCGCATCGACAGGTGGCGCGATTGGCGAGTTCGACGCAGCGACCCCGGGACCTTTCAGCGGACCGGCGCGCGGCTGCAACATCACCGTGCCATTCAAGTTCGAGGCCTTTCGGCTGGGCGCGCGCCACACCGAGCGCGCCGCCTTGGCACAGGCAGCCAACGTGCTGAGCTTCGAGCCAGCAGCCCGCGGCGGCTGGTTGGCTGACAACACGGACGGTGCCGGCCTGGTGCGCGACATCGAGCACAACGCGACGACACCGCTGGCCGGGCGACGGGTGCTGCTGATCGGTGCTGGCGGCGCCGCAGCAGGTGCGCTCGGACCCCTGATCGCCGCGCGGCCGGCCGCGTTGGTGCTGTGCAACCGCACCGCAGACAAAGCGCAGGCATTGGCCACAAGGCACTTGGATTGGTCCGCTTCGCATGGCGTCGCACTGAGCGTCGAACCGCTGCACAACCCTGGCGTCCGCTTCGATGTCGTCATCAATGCCAGTGCCACCAGCTTGCAGGCCAGTGCGCCGCCGGTGCCGGCTGGCGTGCTGCGCGCAGGCACATTGGCACTCGACATGATGTACGGCGCCGCGGCCCGCCCCTACCTCACGTGGGCCGAATCGCATGGCGCGCAAGGGCGTGACGGCCTGGGCATGCTGGTGGAGCAGGCAGCGGAGGCCTTTTTCGTCTGGCGCGGGGTGAGGCCTGATACCGCGCCCGTGCTGGCCGCCCTGCATCAGCGTCTGGCCGATCTGGCGGTAGCCAGAGCACCATGAAGCGTGGAGCATCCTCGCTTTGGCGCTTCGTCGCGCTGCTCACGGTGTGCGCAATGGCGCTGCAATTGGCATTTGCGGCACGCATCGCAGTGATGCGATTCGTCGACCCGCAGTCCACCAGCTTCCAGCGCTCGGAGATCTGGCGCCTGCTGGTCGAAAAGCAAAGCATCGAATGGAGTCAGCGGTGGGTCGCTGGCACACTGATTTCGCCGAACCTCAAGCGGGCGGTGATTGCTTCCGAAGACGCTGGCTTCGTCGATCACAGCGGCGTCGAATGGGACGCGCTGGAAAAAGCCTGGGAGCGCAACCAGAAGGCCGAGGCGCGGGTCGCGAAGATCAATGAACGAGTCGAGCGGCAGGCCGCCAGACCGAAAGAAGCGCCGCCCACCAGGCCCTTGGTCGAAGCGAAGATCGTGGGCGGCTCGACCATCACCCAGCAACTCGCAAAGAACCTGTTTCTGGCAGGGGAACGCAATCTGCCGCGCAAAGCGCAGGAGTTCATCATCACCTTCATGCTGGAAGCGATATTGAGCAAGGGCCGCATCCTGGACATCTATCTGAACAACGTCGAGTGGGGCGAAGGCCTGTTCGGTGCCGAGGCCGCAGCGCATCACTACTTTCATGTGTCGGCTGCGCAGCTGTCGCCGATCGCGGCCGCGCGGCTGGCAGTGATGCTGCCTGCGCCGAAGCGCTTTGAAAAGCGGCCCGGTTCGCCTTATGTTGCCTCGCGGGCCGCCACGGTCGCTGCGCGCATGGGCGCTGTCGAACTGCCTTGATCGGAATTTGCACGACATGGCTTCTGCTCTGACGGCCGAAATCGCCGCCGCCGCCGCAAGGCTGGTGGTCGAGGAAGGCATGGAATACGGGCCGGCCAAGCAGCGCGCGGCACGTGCACTGGGCAAGCACAGCACGCGGTCGGCGGAAATGCCCGACAACACCGCTGTCGAAGACGAGGTGCGGGACTACCTGGCCCTGTTCTGCGCCGACACTCAGCCTGCCGAACTGGCGGCGCTGCGCGAGGTGGCCGCACACTGGATGGAACGGCTGGGCGAATTCAGACCGCACCTGACGGGCGCCGTGTGGCGCGGGACCGCCACGCGTCTGTCCAGCGTGCACCTGCAGCTGTTCTGCGACGACCCGAAGAGCGCCGAGATCACGATGCTGAACCTCGGCATCGATTTCGACATCGGGAGCATCAACGGCCCGCGCGGCCTGCCGGTCGATCTGCTGAGCGTCAGCAGCATGAGCCGCGCGTTGGGCGAGACGGTGACGGTGTTCCTGACCGTGCTCGACCACGACGACCTGCGCGGCGGGCTCAAGCCCGACGCCAGCGGACAAACCCAGCGCGGCGATCTGATCGCTCTGCGCCGCCTGATGGAAACTTCAACATGAAACGACGTTCGTGGGTACTGGGTGGTGCAGCGATCGCAGCCGGCGCAGCGGGCGCAGGTCTGTCCTGGCAGAGATTGCAGCTGACTGGCGACAGCGGCAGCCGACTCGGACCGGAGTTCTGGTCGCAGCGATTCGAGCGGCCCGAAGGTGGCGAACTGGCGCTGGACAGCCTGCGCAACGCCCCGCTGCTGCTGAACTTCTGGGCGACCTGGTGCCCACCGTGCGTCAAGGAAATGCCACTGCTCGACGGCTTCTACCGGCAGCATCAAGCCGCCGGATGGCGCGTGGTGGGCCTGGCGATCGACAGCCCCACACCGGTGCGCGAGTTCCTGGCAAAGCGTCCGGTCGGGTTTCCGATCGGGCTCGCCGGACTGGCAGGTACCGACCTGGGCCGCACACTGGGAAACGCCAACGGCTCGCTGCCATTCACGGTGGTGGTAAGCCGTGACGGCATGGTGATTGAGCGCAAGCTGGGTGCCCTGGACGCGACTGACCTGGCACGCTGGGCGGCGGCGGGGCGCGTTTGATGCTCTGGGCAGACCTTTGCACAGGCCTCAAGAGGCCTTCTTTCGATCGGCACCTTAATTTTGGCCAAACACACGACTACAGCCCTCAACTAGCGTAAAGTCCGGCCGCTACGTTATTGTGACCAGACTCTTACAGAGCCTGCAGACATTCATCCATGCAAATCCTCGTGCTCCATGGCCCCAACCTGAATCTGTTGGGCACCCGTGAACCCGACGTCTACGGCACGCTGACTTTGGCGCAGATCGATGCAGATCTACTCAAATTAGCACTGGATGCCGGATCGACACTGCAGTCATTCCAAAGCAACCACGAAGGCGTGCTGATCGACCGGGTGCAGGCTGCCCGCGACGATGGCACGCAGTTCATCCTCATCAATCCGGCTGCGCTGACCCATACCAGTGTGGGTCTGCGCGACGCGCTGGCAGCCGTTGCCATACCGTTCATCGAAGTGCATCTCTCGAACATCCACCAGCGCGAAGCCTTTCGTCACCATTCCTATTTTTCGGCCCTGGCCGTCGGCGTGATCTGCGGCCTTGGCGCCGATGGCTACCGGCTGGCACTCACTCACGCCCTGAACTGCGGGACTCGCTGAGCGCTACGCCGATGCCTGGGTCGAAGCGCGCTTCGACCGTATCGGCGCCACCGCCTCCTCGTCCTGCTCGCCCACATCCCCCCGTCACCTGTTGGAGCCCTCCTACATGGACCTGCGCAAACTGAAGACACTGATCGACCTGGTGTCCGAATCGAACATCTCTGAACTCGAAATCACCGAAGCCGATGGCAAGGTGCGTATCGTCAAGGCGGACCCACACGCCACCGCGCCGAGCTATGTGATCGCGCCACCGCCGGCTCGCCCGGTCGCCGCCGACGTGACACCGCCCCCAGCCCCGATCGCCGCCGAGGTCGTCGCGACCGGACACACCGTCAAATCACCGATGGTGGGCACGTTCTACCGCTCGTCGAGCCCCGGCGGCAAGCCGCTGGTCGACATCGGCTCCGAGGTCAAGGAAGGCGAAGCGGTCTGCATCATCGAAGCGATGAAGATCATGAACGAGATCGAGGCAGACCACTCGGGCCGGATCACCCGCATCCTGTGCGAGAACGGCCAGGCGGTGGAATACGGTCAACCTCTGTTCATCGTCGAGTGATGCAGGCCGTTTGATGTTTAAGAAAATACTGATTGCAAACAGAGGTGAGATCGCCCTGCGGATCCAGCGCGCCTGTCGCGAACTCGGCATCCAATCGGTCGTCGTCTACTCCGAGGCTGACCGCGACGCGAAGTACGTGAAGCTCGCCGACGAGGCCGTGTGCATCGGACCGGCAGCTTCGAGCCAGAGCTACCTGAACATGCCGGCGATCATCTCGACCGCCGAGGTCACCGACGCCGAGGCGATTCACCCCGGGTATGGTTTCCTGTCCGAGAACGCCGACTTCGCCGAGCGCGTCGAGCGCAGCGGATTCACCTTCATCGGCCCTACGCCCGAGTGCATCCGCATGATGGGGGACAAGGTGTCGGCCAAGCAGGCGATGATCAAGTCGGGCGTGCCGTGCGTACCCGGCGGAGAAGGCGCGCTGGGTGAGGACCCACGCGAGATCGTGCGCACCGCGCGGGCGATCGGCTACCCGGTGATCATCAAGGCCGCAGGCGGAGGCGGCGGGCGCGGGATGCGGGTGGTTCACACCGAGGCAGCACTGCTCCACGCGGTGCAGACCACGCGCAGCGAAGCGGGTGCCGCTTTCGGCAACCCGGCGGTGTACATGGAGAAGTTCCTCGAGAACCCGCGCCACATCGAGATCCAGGTGATGGCCGACCAGCATCGCAACGCGGTGTGGCTGGGCGATCGCGACTGCTCAATGCAGCGCCGCCACCAGAAGATCATCGAGGAAGCGCCGGCACCGGGCATTCCGCGCCGGATCATTGAGCGAATTGGCGAACGCTGTGCCGCGGCCTGCAAGAAGATCGGTTACCGCGGCGCCGGCACCTTCGAGTTTTTGTACGAGAACGGCGAGTTCTTCTTCATCGAGATGAACACCCGCGTGCAGGTCGAGCATCCGGTGACCGAGCTGGTGACCGGCATCGACATCGTGCAGATGCAGATCCGCGTCGCAGCCATGGAAAAACTGCCGTTCACGCAGCGGCAGATCGAGTGCCGTGGCCATTCGATCGAATGCCGAATCAACGCCGAAGACCCCTACAAGTTCACCCCGTCGCCCGGCCGCATCACCACCTGGCACCCGCCGGGTGGGCCGGGAGTTCGGGTCGATTCGCACGCGTACACCAACTACTACGTGCCGCCGAACTACGACTCGATGATTGGCAAGATCATCGTCCATGGCGACACCCGCGATCAGGCGCTGGCGCGCATGCGCATCGCGCTGTCGGAGACGGTGATCGAAGGCATCTCGACCAACATCCCTTTGCACCGCGAGCTGATGGCCGATGCGAAGTTCATCGAGGGCGGCACCAACATCCACTACCTCGAAGGGTGGATGAGCGATCGCAAGCAGCGCTGACCTTGGCGAACTGACATGGTCGAGCTGCTGCTGCTGTGCCCGCAGGACGAGGCCGAAGCGGTCTCCGATGCGCTGATGGACGAGCTGGGCGCGCTGTCGGTGTCAGTGGAAGACGCCGACGCGAACACCGACGCCGAGCGCGCGCTGTTCGGTGAGCCGGGCATGCCGGCACCGCGTGGCGGCTGGGACCGCTCCATCGTCAAGGCATTGTTCGATTCCGAGGCCGCGGCACAGGAGGCCAGCGACACGCTGCTGGCACAGGATTGGGCAGCTGCGGTGCAGTTGCAGTGCATCAGCGAACTGGTCGATCAGGACTGGGTTCGACTCACGCAGTCGCAGTTCACGCCGGTACCGGTCACACCGACGTTCTGGGTCGTGCCCAGCTGGCACGAGGCACCGGCCGAAGCACAGAAAGTCATCCGGCTCGACCCCGGCATGGCATTTGGTACCGGAACCCACCCGACAACGCGGATGTGTTTGCGCTGGATCGCGAACCATGCGGCTGAACGCGCGGGGCACTGGTCGCGCGTGCTCGACTATGGTTGCGGCTCAGGCATCCTGGCGATCGGCGCAGCGCTGCATGGCGCGTTCAACGTCGACGCGGTTGACATCGATCCAGCAGCCGTTCAGGCCACCATGGAAAACGCGACAGCCAATGGCGTGCACCTGCGGACAGGCCTGCCCGAGCTCGCGGACGGCGCCTATCCGCTTGTACTGGCCAACATCCTGGCCACGCCACTGAAGTTGCTGGCGCCTTTGCTGTGCGGCCATGTGCAAGGCGGTGGCCATCTCGTCTTGGCCGGTATCCTTGATCGGCAAGCCGACGAACTGATCGAGGCTTATCTCCCATGGCTGACGCTTGAGGTCAGCGATGCGGAAGACGGCTGGATCCTGATGACCGCCAGCCGGCCGGCTTGAAGCATTTTTCAGCAGCACGCGTGGCATCATTCCAAGATGAATCTGGCCACCCGTTGCACTGCTTGCGGCACCATGTTCCGGGTGGTCCAGGACCAACTGAAAGTGTCCGACGGTTGGGTGCGCTGCGGGCGCTGCCAGACGGTGTTCAATGCGCAGGAGAGCCTTTTCGATCTCGACAACGAGGCCCCTCCGCCCTGGCAGGCGCCGCAAGAGGTAACCCATCCTGACCCCGTTGCAGAGCAGGACAACAACGGCCTGGCGGACACGGCATCACTCACTCGCGATGGCGCCGAGGATGCGCAAGCCTCGGCGATACAGGACGCTGAGCCTCAGGGGTGGACTCATAGCGAGCCGATAGCCCGTTCATCGGAGATGGCTGCGACCGAGGAACCCGTGGTTCCCGAGTCCGATGTGCACACAGGTACCCATGCCGACGCGCAGGACACGCTGGATGACAGCGCGCCGGACCCTGCAATGTCGCGTGAACCCGCCCTCGCAGCGTTCAGCGACGGTGATGCCAGACCGTCTTCCGTGGACACGGAGGCACCTGCCGAAGTCACGCCCGCTTTCCTGCAGCAAGCCCAGCGCAGCGAACGGTGGCAGCAACCACCTGTCCGCCGGATGTTGTGGGGCCTTGTCGCTTTGGCAGCGCTGGTGCTCGGGACGCAAGTGATCTATCACTTCCGGCAGGTGATTGCGGCGCAGCATCCCGGCGCACTGCCCTGGCTACAGGGCTTTTGCGAAATCACTCGCTGCCGCATCGACACACTGCAGCGGATCACAGATGTGAGCATCGAAAACACCGCCCTGACTCAGAGCCAAGCCCCTGCGCCAACACCAGACGATGCCGCATCTGCGCCTGCCCCCGAAGCACCCGCCATGCGCTTGGCCATCACGCTGCGTAACCGTGGTGAGTGGGCCATTGCAATGCCGTCGATCGACTTGAGTCTGACCGGCTCCGATGGCGAGCTGGTCGCGCGGCGGTCGCTGTCGCCCGCTGACTTCGGCGTCAGCGATGCACGCTTGGCGCCTGGAGTCGACACCCCGTTGTCGCTGCGGTTTCAGGTCAACGGCGGTCGCGTCACCGGCTATACCGTCGAAGTTTTCTACCCCTGATCGCGCTGGCCTGCGCGCCGGTCAGCCTTGTCACCATCCCCTGGAGCACCCATGCCTGCCTTGATCTGCGGCTCTCTCGCCTTCGACACCATCACCACCTTTCCGGGCCGCTTCGCCGAGCAGATCCTGCCCGAACAGGTCCACATCCTGAACGTATCTTTCCTCGTGCCGACCCTGCGGCGAGAGTTCGGCGGTTGCGCCGGCAACATTGCCTACACCCTGAGTCAACTCGGCGGTGAGCCGCTGGTCCTGGCGGCACTTGGCAGCGACGGCGGCGAGTACCTGCAGCGCTTGCAGTCCTGGGGTGTCAGCACCGAGCACATCACCAGCATCGGGGACAGCTTCACGGCGCAGGCCATCATCATCACTGACAGCAGCAACAACCAGATCACAGCTTTCCATCCGGGCGCAATGCAGTCAGCACAGCAAGCGCCCGTGCCAAGACGCAGCGACATTCGCATCGCCATCATCGCGCCCGACGGACGCGATGCGATGCTTGAGCACGCCACGCAGCTGTCAGCAGCGGGCATCCCTTTCGTCTTTGATCCCGGCCAAGGCTTGCCGATGTTTGATGGCGTTGAGCTCAAGCGCTTCGTGTCCCAGGCACGCTGGGTCGCAGTCAATGACTACGAGGCGCGCATGCTGTGTGACCGCACGGGTGAGAGCCTCGAATCGCTGTCGAGCTCACACCTCGCGGGTGTCTTCGTCACGCTGGGCGCTGACGGCTGCGATGTCTGGGAGCAGGGCCAGCGCACCCACGTGGCCGGCGTGGCCGCCACCGAAGTGGTCGATCCGACCGGCTGTGGCGACGCCTTTCGTGGTGCGCTGCTTTTCGGGTTGGAGCGCGGCTGGTCTCTGCGCCGCTGTGTCGAACTGGGCAACCGCATCGGCGCCCTGAAGATCGCCTGCCGCGGAGGACAGAACCACGTCATCGATCGGGTATCGCTTGGGCTTTGAGCGATTGAGGATGTCGTTCAGGCCATAAAAAAACCCGGCCGAAGCCGGGTTGATTTGACGGTGAAAGCCCGCATGGTGCGGACCTTCGCATCAAGGCTTGGTACCTGTCGGAAACGGCCACGCAGCCTGGGGGCTGAGTGATGTCTTCGCAGCGGGAGCGGCCGGTTTGGCCGCCGCAGGGGCTGGGGTAGCGGGCGCCTTCTTCGCAGCAGCCTTCTTCGCAGGCGCCTTGGGAGCAGCAGCCTTCTTGGCAGGTGCCGCGGCCTTCTTCGCAACCTTCTTTGGAGCTGCCTTCTTCGCAGGTGCTGCTTTCTTCGCAGGTGCTGCCTTCTTCGCAGGTGCTGCCTTCTTCGCAGGTGCTGCCTTCTTCGCAGGTGCTGCCTTCTTCGCAGGCGCTGCCTTCTTCGCAGGTGCTGCCTTCTTCGCAGGCGCTGCCTTCTTCGCAGGTGCTGCCTTCTTCGCAGGTGCTGCCTTCTTCGCAGGTGCTGCCTTCTTCGCAGGAGCAGCCTTCTTGGCCGGGGCGGCCTTCTTCGCAGTTGCCATTACATTCTCCTTGATCAAGTTAAAGAAACACTGTCCGGCCATCGATGATCGGTACCGAACAGTTATTCACCACCCGAAAACTGCCTTGATGGGCGCCTCGGTGCGGTGAATCGGGTATCAAACCGGAGATGCCGCTTCTGCGTCGACCGCTTCCAGTTTGCAAATCTTGATCGTCTTACTCACACCCCAAGTGGCGCATCGGTAAGACGCTTTTCAATCCCATGACAGTGCGCCACCGGACTGATACTCGGTGACACGGCCTTCGAAAAAATTGGTTTCCTTCTTCAGATCGATCATCTCGCTCATCCAGGGAAACGGGTTTTCTTCGTTCGGAAAGAGTGCGTCCAAGCCGATTTGGGTGGCACGTCGGTTGGCGATGTAGCGCAAATAACCCTTGAACATCGACGCATTCATGCCGAGCACACCGCGCGGCATCGTATCTTCAGCGTAACGATATTCGAGTTCCACTGCTTGCATGAAAAGGGCCTTGATTTCAGCCTTGAACTGCGCCGTCCACAGCAGCGGATTTTCCAGTTTGATCTGGTTGATGAGGTCGATGCCGAAATTGCAATGCATCGATTCATCGCGCAGGATGTACTGATACTGGGTTGAAGCGCCAGTCATCCGGTTCTGACGGCCGAGCGCCAGAATCTGGGTGAACCCAACGTAAAAGAACAAGCCTTCCATCAGACAGGCGAAAACGATCAGCGATTTGAGCAGTGTCTGGTCGGTCTCGTGCGTGCCGGTGTTGAAGTTCGGATCCATGATCGCCTCGATGAAGGGGATCAGGAACTCGTCCTTGTCACGGATGGACTGGACCTCGTGATAGGCATTGAAGATTTCAGCTTCGTCCAAACCCAGCGATTCGACGATGTATTGGTAAGCGTGGGTATGGATGGCCTCTTCGAAAGCCTGCCTCAGCAAAAACTGCCGGCATTCGGGCGCGGTGATGTGGCGATAGGTTCCGAGAACGATGTTGTTGGCGGCCAGAGAATCTGCGGTCACGAAAAACCCGAGATTCCGCATGATGATGCGGCGCTCGTCATCGGTCAGGCCGTTGGGATCCTTCCAGGTCGCAATGTCACGTGACATGTTGACCTCTTGAGGCATCCAGTGGTTTGCGCAAGTGGCGAGATACTTTTCCCAAGCCCATTTGTACTTGAACGGAACCAATTGGTTGACATCGGTGCGGCCGTTGATGATGCGCTTGTCGGCAGCGACTACGCGACGGGTTTCAACGGGTTTGTCTGCAGATGTGTGAATGGCACCGTCAAAAATGGACGCCGGGGATGCCTTGGCGACGAAACCGGCCATGTCGCCAAGCGGGCTTTGAATGTCGTCAGGAACCCGCGGCTTGGCAAAGGCAGCCGGAGGCAGCATCGGTGATTTAATTTCTTCTTCCCAAACCAGCATGATGGATTTCCAGTCAATATTGATTATCCGAGCGATATCGGAAAAAACAAAGCATTACCTGTCAGACAGGACCGCGCATAGAAGTTCTTTGTTGCGCGGCAGCGTCGCTCATTCCATGGGCGAGCGCCACGCACATCGTTGATCAATGTGCAGCGGCGCGCACGTCAAGGGCGCGGTCGCCTCACTGGCACGCTTCACAGTCGGGGTTGTCGATCGCGCAGTACTTGATATCGGTGGCCGCTTCGGCGCTTGACTGCTTGGCTTGCTGGATCGCTGCAGCAGCTTGTGCAGAGCCCGAGGAGCCGCTGCTCACTGAATTGAGCTGCCCGGCCTTCACCGTCGATTTCTCGGCGTGCGTGGCCCCCACCGTGCGCAGGTAATACGTGGTCTTCAAGCCGCGCAGCCACGCCAGCTTGTAGGTTTCATCGAGCTTCTTGCCCGACACACCGGCCATGTAGATGTTGAGCGACTGCGCCTGATCGATCCACTTCTGACGACGGGCAGCGGCCTCGACCAGCCACTCGGTATCGATCTCGAACGCGGTGGCGTAAAGCACCTTGAGGTCTTCGGGCACCCGGTCGATGCGGCGCAACGAGCCGTCGAAATGCTTCAGATCCATCACCATCACGTCGTCCCACAGGTTGAGCTGCTTGAGGTCGCGCACCAGGTACTCGTTGATGACCGTGAAGTCGCCCGACAGATTGTTCTTGACTGACAGGTTGCTGAAGGAGGGTTCGATCGAGGCGCTGACACCAATGATGTTGGAGATGGTCGCGGTCGGTGCAATCGCGACGCAGTTGGAGTTGCGCATGCCGTGCTCGGCGATGCGGCCACGCAGCGCATTCCAATCCAGCGTGCTGCTGCGATCGACATCGACATAGGACGCATCACCGCGGGCCTCCACCAGCAGATCAAGAGAGTCGAGCGGCAGGATGCCGCGGTCCCACAGGGAGCCGCGGTAGCTCGAATAGCGACCACGCTCGGCCGCCAGCTCGGTCGACGCCCAATAGGCGTGGTAGCAGACGGCCTCCATCGAGCGGTCGGCAAAATCGACGGCAGCCTGCGACGCATACGGCACGCGCAATTCATGCAGCGCGTCCTGAAAGCCCATGATGCCGAGGCCCACCGGGCGGTGACGCAGATTGGAGTCGCGCGCCTTCTTCACCGCGTAGTAGTTGATGTCGATCACGTTGTCGAGCATGCGCATCGCGGTGGCCACGGTGCGCTTCAGCTTCGCATGGTCGATCTGTTTGCCGTTCGGGCCATCGATCAGGTGGTGCACCAGATTCACCGAGCCCAGGTTGCACACCGCGATCTCGGTGGCGCTGGTATTGAGCGTGATCTCGGTGCACAGATTGCTCGAATGCACGACACCCACATGCTGCTGAGGTGAACGCACATTGCAGGCGTCCTTGAAGGTGATCCAGGGGTGTCCGGTCTCGAACAGCATCGACAGCATCTTGCGCCACAGGTCACGCGCCGGGATCTTCTTGTGCAGCTTGATGTCCCCCGATGCTGCGCGCGCTTCGTAGGCCACGTAGGCGGACTCGAACTCGGCGCCGAACTTGTCGTGCAGGTCCGGGCAGGTGCTCGGCGAGAACAGCGTCCAGTCGCTGCCATCCATCACCCGCTTCATGAACAGATCAGGAATCCAGTTGGCGGTGTTCATGTCGGGCGTGCGGCGGCGGTCGTCACCGGTGTTCTTGCGCAGCTCGAGGAACTCCTCGATGTCGAGGTGCCAGGTTTCCAGGTACGCACACACTGCGCCCTTGCGCTTGCCACCCTGATTGACTGCAACTGCGGTGTCGTTGACCACCTTCAGGAACGGCACCACGCCCTGGCTCTTGCCATTGGTGCCCTTGATGTGGCTGCCGAGGGCGCGCACATTGGTCCAGTCGTTGCCCAAGCCACCAGCGAACTTGCTCAGCAGCGCGTTTTCCTTCAGTGCTTCATAGATGCCATCGAGGTCGTCGGCCACCGTCGTCAGGTAGCAGCTTGACAGCTGCGAGCGGCGCGTGCCGGCATTGAACAGCGTCGGCGTGCTGCTCATGAAATCAAAGCTCGACAGCACCTCATAGAACTCGATCGCACGCGCTTCGCGGTCGATCTCACCCAGGGCCAGACCCATCGCCACACGCATGAAAAAGGCTTGCGGCATCTCGATGCGAACTTCGTCGATGTGCAGGAAATAGCGGTCGTAAAGCGTCTGCAGGCCGAGGTAGTCGAACTGCATGTCACGGTCTGCGTTCAAGGCCGCGCCCAGGCGCGCCAGATCGAACTGCAGCAGCTTGTCGTCCAGCAATTCGGCCTGCACGCCCTTCTTGATGTAGCCGCCGAAATACTCGGCATAGCGGGTGCGCATATCGGCTTGCAAAACCTCTTCGCCGAGGATCTCGCGGCGGATGGTGTGCAGCAGCAGCCGCGCTGTGGCGCGGGTGTAGCCCGGGTCTTTCTCGATCAGCGTTCGGGCGGCCAGGATGGACGCCTTGTGCACCTCGGCAATCGGCACACCGTCGTACAGATTGCGGCGTGTCTCCGCGAGGATGGGTTCAGCCCGAACGTCGGCTCCCAGACCTTCGCAGGCCGCCTGCACGATGGCCTGCAGATGGATCGACTCAAGCGGCACACGCTGACCACCATCAAGCACCGTCAGGGTCGACTCGCTCGCCGCCACCGGCATAGATTGCTTGGCGCGCTCCTGCGACCGGCGTTCGCGGTACAGCACATAGGCACGAGCGACCTCGTGATGCCCCCCACGCATCAGGCCGAGTTCGACCTGATCCTGGATGTCCTCAATGTGGAAGGTGCCACCACCCGGACGCGAGCGAAGCAAGGCGCGCACGACCGATTCGGTCAGACCATCGACGGTCTCGCGCACGCTGGCCGATGCAGCGCCCTGCGTGCCGTGCACCGCCAGAAAGGCCTTCATCAACGCAACGGCAATCTTGTTGGGCTCGAAAGGCACGACCGCGCCATTGCGGCGAATGATGTGAAACGCCTCATAGGTCGACGAGGGCGCCGTGGTCGGCGCGTTAGGCGCATCGACGGGGTAAGCGGTGGCGCGAGGGGCGATGTTGAGTGTTTGCATGATCAGCCTTTGGTGTGCGAAGGGGTTCGTTGCCGCGCTTCTTGGTGGGTGTGGACCGGTATCCCGGCCGACAGTCGCGGTGCAGGAGGAAATCGGTGTGTCGTGCGTTGCGGTGACCTGCGCGGCCCGGACAGATCCGGGTCTGTACACAGACGGCGTGTCAGTTGTGAACAAGCGCCGATCATCTGCGCCCGTGGGTGAATGCTTTTCGCATCGGGACACTATATCTGGGGTCAGATGGGGCTTCAAGCGCTACCGCTAGCGTCTGGCGATAAAAATCGCATCACAGAGAAAGATCCTCTGCCGTGCTGATGCCGGCACCCGATTCAATGACGATCGCGCGCTTGCCCTCGGCAGCCGCCCGGACGCTGCGACGCGTCTTGGGCAGCCGCAAATTCATTGACTTTCCAGCCAATCTGACACGGTATCGCGCACCAATGCTTGAGCGGCGAGTTCCCTGTTGAGCGCCGCGATGTCCGCGCGGGCCCTTGGCATTGAGATGCCATCACGACAGCGCGGCAACGCCCTCGGGAAAACACCGGGCCGGCCAGCCCAGATCGGCGATGAGTCGCGCCCAGTCGAATCCGCTCCCGGGATCGGACTTGCGGCCGGCCGACACATGCTCATGACCAGCCACATCGAGGTGCCGCCCCTCGTGATCGAGGGCTCTCAACAGCGCGACCAGACTCGCATACTGCGCTGCCTCGAAGCCCTCACCTTCAAGCCCCTCCAATTCGATGCCGACCGAAAAGTCATTGCAGTTGGTGCGTCCGCGCCATTGCGATGCTCCGGCATGCCAGGCACGTTCGCGGCAGGACACGAATTGCACGCACTCGCCGTCGCGCCGAATAAAAAAATGCGCTGACACGCGCATCCCACGCAATGCATCGAAATACGGATGCGCCGACACATCGAGTTGATTCAGGAAGAACTGTTCGACCTCGGCACCACCGTAAACGCCAGGCGGGAGGCTGATCGAATGCACCAGGACCAGACTGACCACGCTGGCCTCGGGTCGTGGCCCGAAGTGAGGCGACGGGCAATGGCGCGCGTGCGCCCACCAGCCCCGCTGCCAATCGCCGCCCGGTTCAGGCGTTGCCACGCTCGGCATCGAGGTGGGCATCGGCGCCGTCCATCACATGCAGCCGGGCCATTCGGTAGCGCATCTGCCGCAGCGACAGTCCCAGGCTGGCACCAGCGGCCGTGCGGTTGAATCGGTGTTGCTCGAGTGCACGCAACAACATGTCGCGCTCGATGTCATCCAGGTAGACCGCCAGGTCGCTGGGCAGGCTCGCCGCCGCACTTGCGGTGCCGTGCAGCGGGCGCGGCGGCTCGATCAGCGAGGTGGCCGGCGGCATCGGTGCTGACGCATCGGTCGGCAGGGGCGAGGGCATCACCTCCGTGACCCACGCTTCGGACGGTGCGTCGCCGGGAAGCGCCAGATCGCCCACATCGATGGTGTCGCCGCCGGACAGCGCCACGGCACGGTGCAACAGATTCTCAAACTCGCGCACATTGCCCGGAAAGGGGTGACGAGACAGGTGCAACAAGGCGGCGGGCGTCAATCGCGGCGCCGGCCACACGCCGGCTTCGCGGGCGATCCATTCAAGCACCCGTTCGCCAATGCCTGCCAGGTCTTCGAGCCGTTCGCGCAAGGGCGGCACGCGGATCTGGATCACGTTGAGGCGGTAGTACAGGTCCTGACGAAAGCGCCCGGCCTGCACCTCGACGCCGAGATCCTTGTGGGTGGCGCTCAGCAGGCGCACATTGACCGGCAATTCGTTGACGGCACCCACCGGGCGCACCGACCGCTCCTGCACCGCGCGCAACAGCTTCGACTGCATCGACAAGGGCAGTTCGCCGATCTCGTCGAGAAACAACGTACCGCCGTCGGCCGCCTGAAAGAAGCCCTCGCGGTCTTCCTGGGCACCTGTGAAAGCGCCACGCCGGTATCCGAAGAATTCCGCTTCCAGCAAGTGATCAGGAATCGCGCTGCAGTTGACGGCGATGAAGGGCTGGGCGCTGCGCACGCTGACCTCGTGAATGGCGCGCGCCACCAGTTCCTTGCCGGTGCCAGACTCACCTTGCACCAGCACCGGCGCCATGCTCCGTGCCACCTTGTCGATCATGGCGCGCACCTGCTTCATCGCCGCAGACTGACCGGCCATCCGGTTCAACGCCGGGCTGGCAGGCGCCGAGGCTGATACCGCTGGTGTGCTGTCGGGCCCATTGCGGGCCGATGATCGCGCGGGCGACAGATCACTGGACAGCACCGCAGGCTCTGTTGGCAAGCTGGACGGCAGCGTGGTCGGGCCTGTCGCCGGCCCGCGGCCCAGGGCGGAGGCCACCACCGCACGGAACTGTTTCAGATCGACCGGCTTCGTCAGGTAATCGTAGGCGCCGGCCTTCAACGCTTCGACGGCGTTTTCGGCTGAACCATAGGCGGTGATGACGATCGCTTTCTCTCTCCGGCCTTCGCGCTCCAGAAAGGACAGCAGGTCGAGTCCCGTGCCATCGGGCAGCCGCATGTCAGTGATGACGGCGCTGTAGACCCGGTCCTGCAGATGCAGCCGCGCCTCCTCCACACTGCCGGCGGTTTCGATCTCGTAACCCTCGCGCAGCAGCGTCAGCTCATAGAGCGTGCGCAGATCGGGTTCGTCATCGACGACGAGCAGACTGAAATAGGCGGGGGAGGACATGGCTGGAACGTGTCAGGGCTTCGTCACATCACCTCGGGAGCTGCAGGCCAAGCTCTGCATCGACCCGGTTGCGGCGCCGCATATTGACAACGAAATCGTTTCGGTTCGCTTCGGTCACAGGCCGCAGCCGGTAGTCGATGCTGGCGCCGTATTGCTCGCACAGCTGCCGGCAAATATACAGGCCGAGGCCGGTACCCCGACTGCGCGTCGAGAAGAAGGGCTCGAACAGGTAGCGCTCGACATCATCGGGGATGGTCGGGCCGTTGCTGCTGATGGTGAGCTGAACCGTGGTGTCGTCCAGCGCGATCAGCCGCACTCGCACCGCGCCAGGTGCGTCTGTGGCATGACGCCTGGCGTTGTCGAGCAGATTGATCATCACCCGCCGAAGGTGTTCGACATCGAAGGTGGCGCCCAGTGGCTCTTCCGGCAGCTCAACCTTGAAGACGCTGCCGGCGCTCAATTCCAGACCGGCCGAGCGCGCCCAGTCGCTGCAAATCGCGCCGACTTCGGCAGTGACGTCGATGGCACCTGCCTCAATCACCGTCCCAGGCGCGACCTCCATCACGTCGTCAACGATGCGCGTCAACCGCTTCACGTTGTCGGCCACCATGCGCGTGAGTTGCTGCTGTGTGGCCGAGCTGGCGTCTTCGGCCAGCAGGCCGTTGGCCTGTGCGATCGCGGCCAACGGATTTCGGATCTCGTGCGCAATCCCCGCCGAGACCCGGCCCATGGCGGCGAGCTTCTCCTGGCGCATGCGGGCCTGCATGCTGCGCACGTCTTCCAGCAGCAGTACGCACAGCTCCTCGGCCGAGGGTTCGTCGGCGCCGCGCGTGAAGCGGATCCGAACGCGCAGCGTGCGGGCCGTTCCCTGCTCGAACTGCAGCATCACATCACGCCCGGCTTCTGGCCAGACGGCTTCGTGAAAACCCCGCTCGACAGTCTTCACCAACTGGTCCCACGCCGAAACGCCGCGCAGTTGAAACGGCGCCGGTCGACCGAGGCCGCGGCGCACCAGCAGGCGCCGCGCGGCTGGGTTGGCCGCGCGAACGCGGCCGGTTCGATCAACCACCAGCACGCCATCCTGCATCTCCTCGATCACCAGGCGGTTGAGCTGTACCTGCTGTCGCGCCAGCTCCATGCTGTCGCGGGCTGTCAGCTCCTCACGGGCGAGCCGGCTGGCCAGTTCGCCGGCCAGCACGGTGATGACGAACAAGCCGCTGCCCGCCAGGGCGGCCTGCGTCATCAGAGTGGCCGGCTCGCCACCGGCCAACACACCTGCCCAGGCATTGGCGAGCAGCAGCAAGGCGACGCCTGCGGCTGTGGCCAGTGCTTGCACCCGCCGCGTCAGCACGCCGGCCATCAGCACTGGCAAGACCAGCAGCGCCGCAAAATTCAGGCTGTTGGATGGCGTCAATACGTGCAAGGCAGTGAAACAGATGATGTCGACACCGATGCACGCTAACCAGGTCAGCCGCCCCAACCGTGGCGACTCGGCATGCTCATCGGCAACACCGGTGCGCGGCCACAACCACAGGCCGACCGCCAGGGTGGCATAAGAGATACCGATCCAGGCCACCGCCGCATTCGGACGCGAGCCGAACAATCCAGCCACCGCCAGCGTCACGACCAGCGCCACGCCAAGTGCCGCGCGTGCGCTCAGGAATGCGCGGTAGATGCGGTGGAAGGCAGAGACATCGCCAGCGTCTGCCCCGACGTAGCGTGTCGCATCGTCATGGGTGTCGTCGCGGCGGCCGTCGTCGGGTGTTAGAGAGTCGGCGTCCCCGATGAAGGCGCCGAACCATGACTCGTCGGAACGTGTACCTCGCGCGCGCCTGCGTCGATCGGTTTTGCGACGTTCAACGGGACCGGCGGCGTCGACCATCGCAACGGGCGTCAGCGCGGCTTTTCGCTGTCGTGGGCAAGGCGGTGCGCATCGCCGCAGAACCAGCCGGCATCGCTCGAGACCGCTTCACCTTGAGGGAGATGAAGCCCGCAGTGCATGCAGGCGACGATGCTCTCGCTGCTGGACTGCGCATCATCCGACGGCGCGGCCGGCGGCTGCGGCGGTGCCCCGCGCTCACCTCGACGCCGCCCGCCGCGAAAAAGCCAGACCACCACGAAGAACAGCCCCAGCAACAAAAAGAATTTCATCGCGCAGCGGCCTGAGTCATGGCACCTCGGGCGGCCGGTGCAGCAGGACTTCGGCGACGAAGTGCGAGCCGACATAAGCCAACAGCAGCAGCACCGCCCCCGTGTAGACCCAGCGGGTCGCCTGCGGTCCGCGCCAGCCGAAACGACGGCGGCCGGCCAGCAGACCGGCATAGACCAGCCAGCCCAGCACCGAGAACACCACCTTGTGGTCCCAGCGCCAGGGATTGGCGAAGACCCAGCCCAGAAAAATCGCTAACGACAAGACGACAAAGCCGGCCGATACGAACCGGAAGGTCAGCCGTTCCAATCGCATCAGAGGCAGGCCCATCGGGGGTCCTCCAGTCGGCAGCGCATCGGACGCACTTGCCGTGTCGAGTCGGCCGGATTGCAAGGTCTGCCGCATTTGCCGGTCGGCTCGGTTCATCATCGCCGCGTGCAACACCGCGGCTCCGAACAATCCATAGGAGGCAATGCCGAGGACCCAGTGGATGGGTGCCCAAGGTGAGCCGGCCTGCGGTCGCAACTGACCAGGAAAACCGAGTGCCAACACCACGGCCAGCGCCCCCAGCAACGCCAGGGTTCGGCGCACACCGCGGATCGGCAGGAACCGGCTTTCCAGAACATACACCGCGATGACCATCCAGAGCGTCACCGACAGGGCAGGCGCAAAGCCGAATCGCGCGCCCTCGATCCCGGTGCCGACACCCGAGGTGTCGATGAAGATGGCCGCAGCGTGCAGTCCCCAGCCTGTCAGCAGGTACATGCGCAGTCCGCCGGGCGCGCTTTCCGGCACCGTGGCCGCGCGCCCGTAGGCCAGCAGCGCCAGCAGGCTGACCAGGGCCAGCAGCGCGGGAAACGACGCCGGAATCACCGCGGGACCTTCGAAGATAGACTCATCTTCAAAGTGTACTTTCGCGCCACGCCATTCATGGCAGCGCCTTCCCGACCATGGCCTCCACCCTCACCGATCGCCTGAGTCGCGCCGTCAAGACGATGCGCGGCCAGGCCCGCATCACCGAATCGAACGTGCAGGAGATGCTGCGCGAAGTGCGCATGGCGCTGCTCGAAGCCGACGTGGCGCTGCCCGTGGTGCGCGACTTCATCGCACGTGTGAAGGACAAGGCGCTGGGCACCGAGGTGGTCGGCTCGCTCAATCCAGGTCAGGCGCTGGTCGGCATCGTCAACCGCGAACTCGCCTCGACGATGGGCGAAGGGGTCTCCGACATCAACCTCACGGTGCAGCCACCAGCAGTGATCCTGATGGCCGGCCTGCAGGGCGCGGGCAAGACCACCACGACCGCCAAGCTCGCCAAGCACCTGATCGAAAAGCGCAAGAAGAAGGTGCTGACCGTTTCGGCCGACGTCTACCGGCCCGCCGCGATCGAGCAGCTCAAGACGGTGACGAAGCAAGCCGGCGCCGAGTGGTTCCCGTCCACCGCCACCGACAAGCCCATCGACATTGCGAATGCTGCGCTCGACTACGCGCGCAAGCACTACTTCGACGTGCTGCTGGTCGACACCGCCGGGCGGCTCGCCATCGACGAAGCGCTCATGGCCGAGATCAGCGCCTTGCATGCAGCACTGAAGCCGATCGAGACGCTGTTCGTCGTTGATGCGATGCAGGGGCAAGACGCCATCAACACGGCGAAAGCCTTCAAGGAGGCGCTACCGCTGACCGGCATCGTGCTGACCAAGATGGACGGCGATTCACGCGGCGGCGCGGCGCTGTCGGTGCGGCAGATCACTGGCGCACCGATCAAGTTCGCCGGCGTCAGCGAGAAGATCGACGGGCTCGAAGTGTTCGACGCAGAGCGCCATGCCGGACGCATCCTCGGCATGGGCGACATCGTGGCCCTGGTCGAGCAGGTGACGCAGGGCGTCGACATCGCTGCGGCGCAAAAGCTCGCCGACAAGGTCAAGTCGGGCGATGCCTTCGACCTGAACGACTTTCTGGAGCAGATCTCGCAGATGAAGAAGATGGGCGGCCTGGCCGGGCTGATGGACAAGCTGCCGTCGCAGATGACGGCCAAGGCCGGCAACGTCGACATGGACAAGGCCGAACGCGACGTGCGCCGCATGGAAGGCATCATCTGCTCGATGACACCATTGGAGCGACGCAAACCCGAGCTTCTGAAAGCCACCCGGAAGCGCCGGGTCGCGGCCGGCGCCGGCGTCCAGGTGCAAGAGGTCAACCGCATGCTCAATCAGTTCGAGCAGATGCGCGACATGATGAAGAAGATGAAGGGCGGCGGGATGATGAAGATGATGAAGCGCCTGGGCGGCATGAAGGGCATGGGCGGCCTGCGCTGAACGCTCGCCGCGCCACCCTCAGCCCAGCAAGGCCGTTGCGAATTCCCGTGCGTCGAAGGTTTCCAGGTCTTCGAGCTTCTCGCCGACGCCGATGAAGTAGACCGGCACGGGTCCGGTGGCGCCACCGTCTCTTGCAACATCGCCGCCGGAACCGCGTCCTCGTTCACGCGCCCACAGCGCAATCGCCGCGAGCACGCCACCCTTGGCCGTGCCGTCGAGCTTGGTGACGATCAATCCTGTCAGCTGCAAGGTGTCGTCAAAGGCCTTGACCTGCGCCAGCGCGTTCTGTCCGGTGTTGCCATCGACCACCAGCAGCACTTCGTGAGGCGCGCCGACCTGCGCCTTGCCGATCACGCGCTTGACCTTGCGAAGCTCTTCCATCAGGTGCAGTTGCGTTGGCAGCCGACCCGCAGTGTCGGCGATCACCACATCACAGCCACGAGCCTTGCCGGCAGTCACCGCGTCGAAGGTCACCGACGACGGATCGCCGCCATCCTGGCTGACGATCTCGACGCCATTGCGCCCAGCCCAGACGGCGAGTTGCTCCTTGGCGGCTGCGCGAAAGGTGTCGGCCGCGGCCAGTAACACCTTCTGCCCGCTCCCGGCCAGGTGGCGGGTCAGCTTGCCGATGCTCGTCGTCTTGCCCGCACCGTTGACACCGACGACCATGATCACTGTGGGCGTGTGTTCGCCCACAGTGAGTGGGCGCTGCAGCGGCTGAAGCAGGTCGGTGACTGCATCGGCCAGCAAGGCCTTGACGGCAGAGGGCTCGGTGACACGGCCTTCCTTGACGCGCCGCTTCAGGTCGGCCAGCAGGTACTCGGTGGCCTTGACACCCGCGTCGGCCATCAACAGCGCGGATTCCAGATCTTCATAGAGCGCGTCGTCGATCTGCGTGCCGGTGAACACCTGCGCGATACCCGAACCTGTCTTGCGCAGTCCCGAGCGCAGCTTGTCGAGCCAGCTCTTGCGCTGTCCGGCAGGCACTGGGGTCGCCACGTCCGGTGCAATGACGTTGACCGCCTCGAGATTCGCTGCCTCGGGCGCAACCGACGGTGCCTTCTTCTTGAAAAAACTGAACATGCGTGGGACGTCGGGCGAGCGCGATTGAATCGCTGGAAGGAACCGCATCAGAGTGGCGCGCGGCGCAGCCAGACCAGCGCCGCAACCGCCCGCAGCCGGCTATAATCGAGGGCTTGAGGCGCTTTAGCTCAGTCGGTTAGAGCGACGGAATCATAATCCGCAGGTCCGGGGTTCGAATCCCTGAAGCGCCACCAGATTCCCGACCGGCTCCGCGTCTTCACGACACGGAGCCGTTTTTGTTTGTGCGGCAGGGCGGCGACCCCAGGTCCACTGCCCGTGCCGAAGTACACCACCGCCAATGGAAGCTGCCATGGACCGCCGTCGCGCTTTGTTCTCCGCTCTGATGATTGCCATCGCGGCGCCAGCTGGGTCGCAGGAATTGGCGCGCGAGTTTCCGCTGACGGCGCTGCGCGGAGTGGTGGCTTTCAGCGGACCACCCGCGGTGATGCTCAATGGCGCCCCGGCGCTGTTAGCGCCCGGCGCGCGTCTGCACGGCACCAATAACTTGCTGGTGTTGCCGACCACATTGACGGGCAGCAGCCACACCGTGCATTACACGATTGAAGACACCACCGGGATGATCAAGGAGCTCTGGATCCTTCGCGAGGCTGAGCGCAAAACAAAGCCGTGGCCGAAAACCGTCGAAGAGCGCCAGGCCTGGAACTTCAACCCTGCGACGCAGACCTGGACCAAGCCATGAGTGCGCCCGTTGTCGCCAAGAAGGTATTCATCAAGACCTTCGGCTGCCAGATGAACGAGTACGACTCGGACAAGATGGTGGACGTGCTGCACGAGGCGCAGGGCTATGAGCCGACGGCAGACGTGGACCAGGCCGACCTGATTCTCTTCAACACCTGCTCGGTGCGCGAGAAAGCACAAGAAAAGGTATTCAGCGACCTCGGACGCGTCAAGCACCTGAAGGCCAAGGGCGTGCTGATCGGTGTCGGGGGCTGCGTGGCCAGCCAGGAAGGCGCAGCCATCATCGAGCGCGCACCCTATGTGGACGTGGTGTTCGGACCGCAGACGCTGCACCGCCTGCCCGAGCTGCTGAACCGCCGCGCTGACCAGCAGCGAGCACAGGTCGACATCAGTTTCCCCGAGATCGAGAAGTTCGATCACCTGCCACCGGCACGTGTCGAAGGCGGCAGCGCGTATGTCTCGATCATGGAAGGCTGCTCGAAGTACTGCAGCTATTGCGTCGTGCCTTACACGCGTGGCGAAGAGGTGTCACGGCCGTTCGACGATGTGCTGGTCGAGGTGGCCGGCCTGGTCGACCAGGGCGTCAAGGAGATCACGCTGCTGGGCCAGAACGTCAACGCCTACCGCGGGGCCATGGGCACCAGCGGCGAAATCGCTGATTTCGCATTGCTGATCGAGTACGTGGCCGAGATCCCCGGCATCGAGCGCATCCGCTACACCACCAGCCACCCGAACGAGTTCACGCAGCGGCTGATCGACGTCTACGCGAAAGTGCCGCAGCTCGTGGACCACCTGCACCTGCCGGTGCAACACGGCAGCGACCGCATCCTGATGGCGATGAAGCGCGGCTATACCGCCATGGAATACAAGAGCACGGTGCGCAAGCTACGCGCGGTGCGGCCGCAGCTAAGCCTGTCCAGCGACTTCATCGTGGGCTTTCCCGGCGAGACCGAGGATGACTTCGCCAAGATGATGAAGCTGATCGATGACGTCGGCTTCGACACGAGTTTCAGCTTCGTCTACAGCCCGCGGCCAGGTACGCCAGCGGCCAATCTCCAAGACGACACGCCTCAGACCATCAAGCTGCAAAGGCTGCAGCACCTGCAGACCACCATCGAGGCCAACGCGCAGCGCATCAGCCAGGCCATGGTCGGCAGCCGTCAGCGCATCCTGGTCGAAGGGCCGTCGCGCAAAGACCCCGACGAACTGATGGGCCGCACGGTGTGCAATCGCAAGGTCAATTTCAAGGGCCCGTCGCGACTGATCGGCTCATTGATCGACGTGACGGTGACGCAGGCCAATCCGAATTCGCTGCGCGGCGAAGCGGTGGTCGCCTGACCCATGGGCTCAGGCGTTCAGCGGCCGCGCATGCGCCACCAAAGGCTGATAGCGCAAGCCAGCACCATCGTGGCATATGTGACCATCTTGCCATCGCGGCCGGTGATGACCAGTCCGGCGATGCATGCAAGCAAACTGGCCGCCGCCGCGGAGCACCCGAGATGGATCCAGGGGACGGTGCGCAACGGGCCGCGCCACAGCCACTTGGCGGCCGTGGCACTGATCACGCCCAGCAAAATCGCAGGTGCAGCAAAATCGCAGATGTGCCAGAAAAGGTCGAAAAAATTCATGGTGCAGTCGGTTCATCGCGAGGGACCGCAGCGCTTCGGGTGTTTCAGGCTGGGCGTGAACTGCGAATTGCTGTAAATTTTGCCTGACAGATATGAGCGTCTTCACTCTCGGACTGAACCACGCCACCGCGCCGCTGGATCTGCGCGGTCGCTTCGCATTTTCGGCCGAGCAGCTGGCGCCGACACTGCGTGCTTTCCGCCAGCGGCTGCAGCGATCACCAGAGGCCGCGCTGGTCTCGACCTGCAATCGCACCGAACTCTATGTCGGCGCAGACGCCGGACTGGTGGCCCCGGCTTTCGACTGGCTGGCTGAAGTGGGCGGCATGTCCGGTGCAGCGCTGCGTGAACATGCCTACGTGCTGGAAAACGAGGCCGCCGCGCGTCACGCCTTCCGTGTCGCCAGCGGGCTTGACTCGATGGTCCTTGGCGAACCACAGATCCTCGGCCAGATGAAGCAGGCGGTGCGCGAAGCCGACACCGCAGGGACGCTGGGCACCACCTTGCACCAGATGTTCCAGCGCTCGTTCGCGGTCGCCAAGGAAGTGCGCACCTCAACAGAGATCGGCTCCCATTCGATCAGCATGGCAGCGGCTTCAGTGAGGCTGGCCTCTCAGTTGTTCGAGGACCTGAGCGAACTCAAGGTGCTGTTCGTTGGCGCGGGTGAGATGATCGAACTCGTTGCCACGCACTTCGCCGCGAAGAAGCCGCGTTCGATGGCCTTGGCCAACCGCACACGCGAGCGCGGCGAGAAGCTTGCGAGCAAATTCAACGCCGAAGTGTTGCCACTGGCAGATCTTCCGCAACGCTTGGCCGAGTTCGATGTGGTGATTTCATGCACTGCCAGCACGCTGCCGATCATCGGCCTGGGCGCAGTCGAACGTGCGCTGAAGGCGCGCAAGCGCCGGCCGATTTTCATGGTCGATCTGGCGGTTCCGCGTGACATCGAGCCCGAAGTCAGCCGCCTGTCCGACGTTTACCTGTACACCGTCGACGATCTGTCATCGCTGGTGCAGATCGCTGGCGAAAAGCGACAGGCGGCGGTGCAGCAGGCCGAAGCCATCATCGAGACGGGCGTCCAGGGCTTCGTCAACTGGCTGGGACAGCGAGGCACAGTGCCGTTGATTCAGGCGCTGAACGCGCAGGCCGACGAGTGGCGCGCCAGCGAAATTGCCCGTGCACGCAAATTGATCGCCAAGGGCGAGAGCATCGACGCAGTGCTCGAGTCCATGTCACGTGGACTGACCCAGAAGCTGTTGCACGGTGCGATGGTCGAATTGAATTCCACCGCCAGCGAGCACCGTGCCGAATTGACGCACACCGTGTCACGGCTGTTCCTGCGCAATGGCCCGGGTTCCAGCAGGGCCGAGCCAACGGCGCCAGTGCCCGGCCGCGATACCGACGCCTTGTTGTAGCCAGCGCGTCACCGCATCGGACGATGGCGCTGAGCGTGTCTGCACGCTGCCACCGCCATCGCGCTTCGGCAGTGCCTCGGAAACCCCATGAAAGACTCTCTTCGACAACAGCTCGAACGCCTGACCTTGCGACTCAATGAGTTGCAAGCCACGCTGAACGACCCTGCGCTGTCGAACGACATGAACCGCTTTCGCGCGGTCAACCGCGAGTACGCCGAAGTCGGTGGCGTCGTCGATCTGTTTCGACAATACGAGGCCCGCGAACACGATTCTGCAGCCGCGCAGGCCATCCTCGAGCGCGCCGACGACGACCCGGACATGGCTGGATTTGCGCGAGACGAGCTCGCCAGCGCGACCGCCGAGATCGATCGCTTGCACGAGGCGCTTCAGACCGCGCTGCTGCCTCGCGACCCGGACGACGCACGGAATGCGTTCATCGAGATTCGTGCCGGTACCGGTGGCGACGAATCGGCGCTGTTTGCCGCCGACATCGCGCGCATGTACCTGCGCCACGCCGAACACCAGGGCTGGCGCACTGAAGTGATGTCGGAGAGTGTGTCCGACCTCGGCGGCTACAAGGAGGTGGTGATCCGCATCGAGGGCGACGGTGTCTATGCGCGCCTGAAATTCGAGTCCGGCGGGCACCGGGTGCAGCGCGTGCCGGTCACGGAAACGCAGGGCCGTATACATACCAGCGCGTGCACGGTCGCCGTGCTGCCGGAACCCGACGAAGCCGAGGAAGTTCAGTTGAACCCGGCTGATTTGCGGATCGACACCTTCCGCGCCAGCGGCGCCGGCGGCCAGCACGTCAACAAGACCGACAGCGCGATCCGCATCACCCACCTGCCGACCGGGCTGGTCGCCGAATGCCAGGACGACCGATCGCAGCACCGCAACAAGGCGAAAGCGATGGCGGTGCTGGCAGCGCGCCTTCGCGACAAGGACCGCCAGGAGCGCGCCGAAAAAGACGCGGCCACGCGCAGGGGCCTGATCGGCAGCGGCGACCGCAGCGACCGGATCCGAACCTACAACTTCCCGCAGGGGCGGCTGACCGATCACCGCATCAACCTGACGCTGTACAAGCTACAGGCCATCATCGACGGTGACCTGGACGAGGTCATCACGGCCCTGCAGGCAGCCAGCGCGGCGGAGCAGCTGGCCTTGCTGGAAAGCGGCGGTCTGTGAATGAACCACAAGCGCCCTCGGCTGCCTTGTCTGCAGGCGTAACCATCG
This sequence comes from Rubrivivax sp., assembly GCA_027490215.1. Taxonomy (GTDB): domain Bacteria; phylum Pseudomonadota; class Gammaproteobacteria; order Burkholderiales; family Burkholderiaceae_C; genus PBB1. The sequence goes on along the minus strand of JAIXYO010000032.1, from coordinate 16,784 downwards.
CACAGGCACTGACAGCCGCTCGCACTGCCGGCGTGGAGCGGCTCGACGCTCAGCTGATGCTGGCGCATCTGCTGCAACAACCTCGAAGCTGGCTGATCGCCCATGACCAGACCGTGCTGAGCGTTGTGCAAGCTACGCAGCTTGCGCAATGGCTGGACCGCCGCCGCGCTGGGGAGCCGCTGGCTTACTTGCTGGGGCAAGCAGAGTTCTGCGGGCTCACCCTGCAGGTCGGACCACAGGTGTTGATCCCTCGGCCAGAGACCGAATTGCTGGTCGAGTGGGGGCTGGAGGTGCTGGCTGATCGACTTGCAACGGTAAGCGCACCGAGCGTCGTTGACCTGGGCTGCGGCAGTGGTGCGATCGCGCTGGCAATCCAGCACCAGTGCGCTGCCGCCAGGGTGACCGCGGTCGATGCCAGCGCACCCGCGCTGGACGTCGCACGCTGCAACGCAGAGGCGCTTCACCTGCCGATCACCCTGGCCCAGGGGGACTGGTGGTCGGCTGTGGTGGGACAGCGCTTCCACCTCGCGCTGGCGAACCCACCCTATGTGGCGCCTGAGGACCCCCACCTGATCCCGCTGCGCTACGAACCGCACAGTGCCTTGGTGGCCACCGAGCACGGCCTGGCGGACCTGCATCGACTGATCGATGGCGCGGCCTCGGCGCTGCATCCGGGCGGCTGGCTGCTGTTGGAGCACGGCCATGACCAGGGCGCCGCGGTGCGCCAACGACTGCAGCAAGCAGGATTTGCTGAAGCGGAAACTCGGTGCGATCTGGCGGGGATGGAGCGCTGCACAGGGGCTCGCTGTAGCTAAAGAGTGCAGCGCTGAGGTCGGCGTGGCGAGAACGCCACGCGCGACGGTGGTCTTGTCATCCAGCCGTTCGCGACTCGTGAGGGATTGCGCAACAGCGGCTCGCCCGCAAGCGATTCACGTCGTAGGATCCATGGGAGGCTTTCCAGTTCGTTGACTTCGGGAGCACGGCCATGCGCATTCGATACGGTCATATCGTCCTCGTGGCACTGGTGGGCTCCTGCATGCCCGCATGGTCCGTGGACGGCAACGGGCTCCGGGCATCCGACTCGAGCTGGTTTCATGGTCGGTGGCAAGCGCGCATCGAGTTGAGTCAGGGACTGAACGGGCGTCGCCACATCGATCCCTACAACCTCATCGCCAACCCAGCCCGCAGCCCGCTTCGCGGCCTGGCTGTGCTGCGCGACTACTACTTTGACTGGGGAGTCGATCCCGACCCAGGGCCGGTTTCCGCCGGTGGTTTGCGCGCCACTGGTGGACTGCTGGTCACGCCGCGCAGCACAGCAGCAAGCTCATCTTCGCGCCGCGGATCGGCTTTCGCATCGTCGCTGTCAGGCCTGTCTGGACGTACCCTCGCCAGCGGCTGGTCGGCACAGAACGACGACGTCATCCCCGTGCCCTACGTCGGACTGGGCTACACCGATCTGCCCATCCGCACAGGTTGGGGATTTCGCGCTGATCTGGGTCTGATGGCCCGCAGTCCGCAGTCGGCAGTCAAGTTCGGCAGTGCGCTGTCGGGCGGCCAAGGCATCGACGACATGGTCCGCGACCTGCGTCTTTCCCCATTGATACAAATCGGGGTGTCTTACTCGTTCTGAAGCGAGGGCGAACGCCCTGGCCCGGGCAACCGGCGCGCGTTCTCGTGTAATCTCGCCCGTCACAAAACATGTCATTGAGGAGCGACACCGTGAGCGACGTCAATAAACGCATCGATGATCTCGTCAAGGGACACGACGTGGTTCTGTTCATGAAGGGAACCGCTCAATTCCCGATGTGCGGTTTCTCGGGGCGCGCCATACAGATCCTGAAGGCCTGCGGCGCCACGGGCGTGACGACCGTCAACGTGCTGGAAGACGAGGAGATCCGTCAGGGCATCAAGGGCTACGCCAATTGGCCGACCATCCCGCAGCTGTATATCAAGGGCGAATTCGTCGGCGGCTCGGACATCATGGCCGAAATGTTCGAAGCGGGCGAACTGGCACCCTTGCTGAAGAGCTGATTGCTGACCGGACCTCCACGCAGATCGCGTTGCCCATGATCGCGACCGCAGGTCAGCGGCCTCGGTTGGTGATCGGTGTTTCCGGCGCCACCGGCGCGGTTTACGCTGTGCGCCTGTTGGAGCGTTGCCGGGAATCGGGCTGCGAGACCCATCTTGTCGTGACGCCTGCGGGCGTGTTGAACGTTCACCACGAAGTCGGGCTGGACCGCAAGGGGCTGGAGCGCCTTGCAGATGTCGCCTACAGCCCCGCCGACGTTGGCGCCGCGATTGCCAGTGGGTCGTTCGCCACCGAGGCCATGGTAGTCGCTCCATGCTCGATGAAGACGCTGGCGGCAGTTGCCCATGGCCTGTCCGACAACCTGCTGACGCGCGCAGCCGATGTCACGCTGAAGGAACGTCGTCGGCTGGTGCTGATGGTTCGTGAAACCCCGTTCAACTTGGCGCACCTGCGCAACATGACGGCGGTGACCGAGATGGGCGGCATCATCTTTCCGCCATTGCCCGCCTTCTATCTGAAGCCGAAGTCCATTGATGAACTGGTGGACGACACCGTCGAACGTGTCCTTGCATTGATTGGCATCAATGCCGCTGCACCGCGCTCTTGGACAGGCTTGTGATCAAGCCTGATCAAGCCAAGCTCACGTCCCACTGCCTGCGGGCACCGAACACCATATTGGGGTACTTGGCTTGGCCTCGGCTACCGTTGTAGCGGCCGAGCGCCAGGAACTGATCGCCGCGTTCGGTGTCGAGGTAATGCCGCAGGATCACGCAGCCGAACCGGAGGTTGGTCTGCATGTGGAACAGCCGACTCACGTCGCCATCCCCAATCAAGCGTGCCCAGAACGGCATCACCTGCATGTAGCCGCGCGCTCCAACTCGGCTGATAGCGTACTTTCGAAAACCGCTTTCGACCTGGATCAGCGCCAGCACCAGTGACGGATCCAGCCCCTTGCGCTTGCTTTCGTACCAGACAGTCTGCAGGAACTCGATGCGGGCGTCGTAATGCGGCGTGCGTGCCTTGAGGCGATCGCTCGCCGCGCCCAGCCAACGCAGGTAGGCGAGCCTTTGTTCGGTGGTGTCGAAGTGGGGGGTGGGCGGTGCAGCATCATGCACCGCAGCCGATAGCGCCGATCGCACCGCATCGGCCAGGGGCTCCTCGACCTGTCCGCCGGCATGCGCCGCGGGCCAAGGGACGGCGCCGGCCAGACCCGCTAACAGCAGATGGCGGCGCTTGAATGTCATGACGCCAGCTTGCTCTGCAGCAGCGCCACCACGTCGTCCAGACGAACGGCGGTCGAGTTCGTGTCTTGCCGGGCCTGGTATTCGACGTTGCCTTCCTTCAGGCTGCGCTCGCCAATGGCCACCCGGTGTGGCACCCCGATCAGTTCCCAGTCGGCAAACATCGCGCCTGGGCGCTCGCCGCGATCGTCGAGAATCACATCGATGCCCGCTCGCTCTAGCGATGCGTACAAGCCCTGCGCCGCAGCTTTCACTTCTGGGAATCGGTCGTAGCCGACCGGGCAGATCACCACAGCGAACGGTGCGATGGCCGCCGGCCAGATCATCCCGCGATCGTCATGGCGTTGCTCGATGGCCGCACCGAGGATGCGTGTCACGCCGATGCCGTAGCAGCCCATCTCCATCAGTCGGGGTTTGCCGGCTTCGTCGAGGTAGGTCGCCTTCATGGCCTCGCTGTACTTCGTGCCGAGGAAAAACACGTGACCAACCTCGATGCCGCGCTGGATAGAAAGCACACCCTGCCCGTCTGGCGATGGGTCGCCGGCGAGGACATTTCGCAAATCAGCAACCAGGTCTGGCTCAGGCAAGTCGCGGCCCCAATTGACGCCGGTCAGGTGGAAATCTTCTTCGTTGGCGCCACAAACGAAGTCACTCATAGCCGCTACCGTGCGGTCGGCAATGACCTTCACGGAAGCTTTCACACCCACCGGCCCCAGATAACCAGGCTTGCAGCCGAAGTGCTCCGCAATCTCCGCAGCAGTGGCAAAGCGGTGCCCGGCCTTCAAACCCGGCAACTTGCCTGCCTTGACTTCGTTCAGGCTGTGATCGCCACGCACCAGTAGCAGCCAGATCGTGGTGCACGTACCAGCAGCGTTGGCCAGTTCCTCGTCGGTGGCGAGCACCAGCGACTTCACCGTCGACGACAGCGGCACGCCGAGCAAGACCGACACGTCTTCGCAGGTTGATTTACGCGGCGTCGATATCTTGACCAGGGTTTGTGTCGCGGCGCCGCGCTGTGCGATCAACGGCAGCGCCTCGGCCAGTTCGACATTGGCCGCATAGCCCGAAGTAGCGCAGTAGGCAAGCGCGTCCTCACCCGTGTCGGCGATCACCTGGAATTCATGAGACCGATCACCCCCGATGGCGCCGGTATCAGCGGCTACAGCGCGGTAGGTCAGGCCCAGGCGCTCGAAGATGCGCTGGTAAGCGGCATACATCGCGTCGTAGCTCTTTCCAGCCGACTCGACATCACGATCGAAGGAGTAGGCGTCCTTCATCGTGAATTCGCGACCTCGCATCACGCCGAAGCGCGGCCGACGCTCGTCTCGGAACTTGGTCTGGATGTGATAGAAATTCTTGGGCAGTGCGCGGTAACTCCGCAGTTCCTGCCGCGCGATGTCAGTGATCACTTCTTCGCTGGTAGGCTGAATGATGAAGTCTCGGTCGTGGCGATCCTTCACGCGCATCAATTCGGCGCCCATCTTGTCGAAGCGTCCGGTCTCCTGCCAGAGCTCGGCAGGTTGAACCAGTGGCATGAGCAGTTCAATCGCACCGGCCCTGTTCATTTCCTCGCGAACGATGGCCTCCACCTTGCGGATGACCCGAAGCCCCATCGGCATGTAGCTGTAGATCCCCGCACTCAGGCGCTTGATGAAGCCGGCACGAAGCATCAGTTTGTGACTGACCACTTCGGCGTCTGCCGGCGCCTCTCGCAAGGTGGAAATGAAGAACTGAGACGCTTTCATCAGTGGGGCCGCATGGGCTGTATGGAGTGTGAACTGGGCACCGCTCAGCGGATCGGTCGTTAGACAACCTGCAGACGGGGAGTTTGCATATTGCCGGCGCGGTGCAATAATCAAATCAATTACAGATTTGGGGTTCATTATGCTCGACCGTGAGGGGTTCAGACCCAACGTCGGCATCGTCCTGCTCAATCAGAGGAACCAAGTGTTCTGGGGCAAACGGCTCCGGACGCACTCTTGGCAGTTCCCGCAGGGAGGAATCAAACACGGTGAAACGCCTGAGCAGGCGATGTACCGAGAGCTCCACGAAGAAGTGGGGCTGACAACGGACCATGTCCGCATCCTCGCCCGTACTCGAGACTGGCTACGCTATGAGGTGCCCGACCGGTTCATACGCCGGGAAGCGCGCGGACACTATCGTGGCCAAAAGCAGATCTGGTTCCTGCTCCAACTGACCGGTCGCGACAGCGACATGAACCTGCGCGCGACCAGCCACCCGGAGTTCGATGCGTGGCGCTGGAACGAGTACTGGATACCGCTGGACGTGGTGATCGACTTCAAGCGCGAGGTGTACCAGCACGCCCTGACGGAACTGTCACGCTTCCTGCCGCGGCCGGCACAACCCAATCGCCTCGCGAGAGGTGAGTTGCCCTCACCCGATCGAGCCAACGAGGCCAAGGGGCACTTGCCGCAAGTCGCTGAGGATGCCCCTCCAAAGCATCAAGAAGATACTCTTTAAGTTACCGTCAAACGAGGTGAAAGCTGATTTTCAGCGGGCTCGCCCGCTTATGTTTTGGATATGTTTATTAACTAGATAATTACCATATTATCTCTGTGTATCATTTCCGGCTCGCCGCTGAATCCAAGAATCTTCTCGAACTCGGTTGACGGCTTCTTTGCGATCATTCGGGCTTCGCTGCTGGCGTAGTTGGCGAGCCCCCGGGCTACAGCGACGCCGGTTGGGTCCAGCACCGCGATGACATCCCCACGGTGAAAGTCGCCCTGCACTTCGACCATCCCGATCGGCAGCAAGCTCTTGCCACCTTCGCGCAGCTTGACCACGGCACCAGCGTCAATCACCACCGCACCACGCAGTTTCAGGTGATCGACCATCCATTGCTTGCGTGCCGCCATCTTCTGCGTCGGCGCCAGCAAGGCGGTGCCGATCGACTCGCCCGCGCACAGCCTCAACAGCACGTTAGGCTCGCGACCCCAAGCAATCACCGTGCTGGCACCGCTGCTGGCGGCGCGTTTGGCCGCCAGGATCTTCGTGATCATGCCGCCACGACCGAGGCTGCTTCCCGCACCACCGGCCATGCGCTCAAGTGTGGGGTCGCACGCGTCAGCGGCGGCTATCAGATGCGCCTGCGGATTCTTCCGGGGATCCTCAGAATAAAGCCCGTGCTGATCGGTGAGGATGACCAGCGCATCGGCCTCGATCAGATTGGCCACCAGCGCGGCAAGCGTGTCGTTGTCACCGAACTTTATTTCGTCGTTGACGACGGTGTCGTTCTCGTTGATGACCGGGATGACCTTCAGGCTCAGCAAGGTCAGTAGTGTCGAGCGGGCGTTCAGATAGCGCTCGCGGTCTGCCAGGTCGGCATGGGTCAGCAGCACCTGTGCACTGCCCACCCCATGCTCGCGCAGCTTCGACTCGTAAAGCTGCGCCAACCCCATCTGGCCAACGGCCGCCGCAGCTTGCAACTCGTGCAGCGGCTTCGGGCGCGACACCCAGCCAAGCCGCTTCATGCCTTCAGCAATGGCACCGCTCGAGACCATCACGACTTCGCGACCTTGCGCCGCCAGCATCGCCAGTTGGCAGCACCAATTGCCGACCGCGTCGGCATCCAGACCACGCCCTTCGTTAGTCACCAGGCTGGAGCCGACCTTGATGACGATCCGGCGTGCCAACTTCAAGGCGTCGCTCATGGCTCTGCGTTGTCCTGACCCGAGAAGCGCGGATCGGGGTCGTCCGGCACCACGTTCTTCAGCCGCGCCACGTGCTCGTAAATGGCACGAATCAGGGGCTCGCAACCTTCGCGCGTCAGCGCCGAAATCTGGAAGACCGGGCCCTTCCATTTCAAGCGCTTCACGAAGTCATCGACGCGGCGTTGCCGGTCCTCCGGAGGCACCATGTCAAGCTTGTTGAGCACCATCCAGCGCGGCTTCTTATGCAAGGTGGCGTCGTATTTTTTCAGCTCGCCAACGATTGCCTTGGCTTGCGCGACGGGATCGATCGCTTCGTCGAACGGCGCAAAATCGACCAAGTGCAATAGCAGGTGGGTGCGCTGCAAATGACGCAGAAACAGATGCCCGAGGCCAGCACCTTCGGCAGCGCCTTCGATCAAGCCGGGGATATCGGCAACCACGAAGCTCTGCTCGGGCGCAACCCGCACCACGCCGAGATTTGGGTGCAGAGTCGTGAAGGGGTAATCGGCGATCTTCGGTTTAGCGTTCGAAATCGCCGCGATCAGAGTCGACTTGCCGGCGTTGGGCATGCCGAGCAACCCCACATCGGCCAGCACCCGCAGTTCAAGCCGCAACCGGAATTGCTCGCCGGGCCAACCGGGCGTTTTCTGTCGTGGCGCTCGGTTGGTGCTGGTCTTGAAGTGCAGGTTGCCGAAGCCACCGTCCCCACCTTTAGCCAGCAACACTTTCTCATCGGGCACCAGCAACTCGGCCATCACTTCGTCGGTTTCGGCATTGGTGATGATCGTGCCCATCGGCATGCGCAGCAAGATGTCTTCAGCCGCCGCGCCGAACTGGTCCGACCCACGGCCGTTTTCGCCCCGGCGCGCCTCATGCCGGCGCGCATAGCGGAAGTCGATCAGCGTGTTCAGGTTCCGGTCGCCGATGGCATAGACACTGCCGCCCCGCCCACCATCACCGCCATTCGGCCCGCCGAAGGGGATGAACTTTTCTCGCCGAAAGCTCATGCATCCATTACCGCCATCGCCAGCAGCAATGTCTATCGAGGCTTCGTCAACAAATTTCATCGGCGATCAGGGGCTGTTGAGTCGAAATACAGGGTGGGCGGATTCAGACAAGATCGACATTAAACGGCACACCAAAAATGCGAAAGCCCCGGCAAACCGGGGCTCGCGTGAGTCCGCCATCGCCGCTGTCAGTGCGACTTGATGCTCACCGTGCGCCGATTACGCGGGCCCTTGACAGCGAAAACCACCTCACCGTCGATGAGCGCAAACAGCGTGTGATCCTTGCCAACACCCACATTGGTTCCAGGATGGAACTGAGTTCCGCGCTGACGAACGATGATGGAGCCGGCGGGGATCGATTGACCACCGAAAGCCTTGACGCCGAGCATCTTGGGCTGCGAATCGCGCCCGTTGCGAGTGGAACCGCCGCCTTTTTTCTGTGCCATGACTGAATCCTCAAAAAACTAGAGCAACCAAGCTCAGGCGTTGACGGCGCTGATCTGGATTTCGGTGAAGGCCTGACGATGGCCTTGGCGCTTCTGGTAGTGCTTGCGGCGGCGCATCTTGAAGATGCGAACCTTGTCGTGACGCCCCTGGGCCAACACGGTGGCGACTACCGTCGCACCAGAGACAAGAGGGCTGCCGACTTTCATGTCCGCGCCGCTACCTACGGCCAGCACCTGATCGATGGTGATTTGCTGGCCGATCTCTGCGACGATCTGCTCGACTTTGAGCTTCTCGCCTGCAGCGACCCGGTACTGCTTACCGCCGGTTTTGATGACTGCGTACATTTCAGTCCTTTCGATTGGATTCTTTGTTGCGTGCCAACCATGCATTATCCGCATCTGGCGTAGCCCACGATTCTAGCCTGAATTCAGGCGTTTGCGCTGGAATCGACAGGTGCGGGCAAACGCAGCCTCCGGCGCATCCACCTCATTTCTATAATTCGTCTCTTTCCCGACAAAGGCCAGCGTGCGCGCCGAACCCAACGCATACACCGATGACGTCTCCGCAGCCCCGAGGCTGATGGAGGCGGAGTTGCAGGAGGTCGATGCGGTCATCACCCAGCGTTTGGCCTCGCAGGTCGCGCTCGTCAATCAGATTGCCGGCTACATCACTGGAGCGGGCGGCAAACGAGTCCGGCCGTTGCTTGTGCTGTTGTTTTCAAACGCGCTCGGTTTCCGCGGCCCAGAACGGTTCGAGTTGGCAGCGACAGTCGAGTTCATCCACACCGCCACCCTGCTGCACGACGACGTGGTCGACGAATCTGAACTGCGTCGAGGGAAAAAGACTACCAACGCGCTCTTCGGCAACGCAGCCAGCATTTTGGTTGGCGACTTCGTCTACTCGCGCGCTTTCCAGATGATGGTGTCGGTGAACCGCATGCGCGTTTTACAGGTGCTGTCCGACGCAACGAACGTCATTGCTGAGGGCGAAGTGTTGCAGTTGATGAACATGCACGATCCGGATGTGCAGGTCAGCGATTACCTCAAAGTCATCCGCTTCAAGACCGCAAAATTGTTCGAGGCAAGCGCGCGGCTCGGAGCGGTTCTGGCCGAAGCGCCGCCAGAGATCGAGGAGGCCTGCGCTGATTACGGCCGATCGTTGGGTACGGCGTTCCAACTGATCGACGATTTGCTTGACTACGAGGGAACCACTGCCGAACTGGGCAAGAACGTCGGGGACGATTTGCGCGAAGGCAAACCCACCCTGCCCCTGCTCCTCGCCATGGAACGCGGCAGCACCTCGGAGCGGCAGATGATCAGGGAGGCGATCCTCAATGGCGAGGTAGCGCGACTGCCAGAGGTCATTGAGGTCGTGCGCCGCACCGGATCGATCGACGCGACACGCGATGCTGCTCGTGAACAAATCGATCTGGCGCAACAAAGCCTGGAGGCATTGCGCCCGTCGGTTTATCGGGACGCTCTGATAAACTTGTGCGTACGTTCACTCGACCGCTCATCCTGAGATTTCCGCGACAAAACACTTGAGACACAGGAATTCGGGGTGTAGCTTAGCCTGGTAGAGCGCTACGTTCGGGACGTAGAGGCCGGAGGTTCGAATCCTCTCACCCCGACCAGTTTCTGGGTCATGGGCTGTGCCTCGTTCAACGAAGCCCATTTGTCAGTTGATCGTTCGACCACCGGGCACTGAATGGCAGACACCCTCGCTGAAGCGCCTCAATCCGCCTTATCTGGCGTGGCACGGGTTCTTGTCCACGCCGGCAAGCTGAACGAGAAAACCGCAGAGGGCCTGGTCAAGTCGGCCCGCGACAAGAAAATCAGTTTTGTCGCCTCGGTGATCGCTGCGGGTGCGGTATCTCCCGCCGATCTGGCGCACACGCTGTCCTCTGCGCTCGCGCTGCCATTGCTGGACCTGAATGCGGTCGATGCGCAAAAACTGCCACGCAACATCATCGACACCAAGCTGGCGTCGCAGTACCAGATCGTCGTTCTGGGCAAACGCGGTGGGCGCCTGTTCATCGGTGGCGCCGACCCCACTGACCAGGAGGCGGTTGAGCGCATCAAGTTCGCGACACAACTGACTCCTGAATGGGTCATCGTTGAGCACGACAAGCTGTCGAAGATCGTTGAAACCAGCAGCACCAGTGCGACAGAAACCCTGGAGTCGATGGCTTCCGGCGACTTCGAGTTCGACGTTACCGACGATGTCACCTCTCAAGAGACTGCCGAAGCCACGCCGGATGTCGAGGATGCGCCAGTGGTGCGCTTCCTGCAGAAGATGTTGATCGACGCGATCAACGCGCGCGCCTCTGACCTGCACTTCGAGCCGTACGAGTACCACTACCGTGTTCGTTTCCGTGTGGATGGCGAATTGCGCGAGATCACACAGCCGCCGATTGCCATCAAGGACAAGCTGTCGTCGCGCATCAAGGTGATCTCGCGGCTGGATATCGCCGAAAAGCGCGTTCCACAAGACGGCCGGATGAAGCTGAAATTCGGTAGCAAGGCCATCGATTTCCGCGTCAGCACCTTGCCAACGCTGTTTGGCGAAAAGATCGTGATCCGGATCCTGGATGCATCCAGCGCCAAGCTGGGCATCGAGGCGTTGGGCTACGAGAAGATCGAACGCGACCGCCTGTTGCATTGCATTCAGCGGCCCTACGGCATGGTCCTGGTGACCGGCCCGACTGGCTCCGGCAAGACGGTGTCTCTGTACACGTGCTTGAACATCCTTAATCAGCCGGGCGTCAACATCTCCACCGTGGAAGACCCGGCTGAAATCAACCTCCCAGGCATCAACCAGGTCAATGTGAACGACAAGGCGGGGCTGAACTTCGCCGTGGCCTTGAAGTCCTTCCTGCGCCAGGATCCGGACATCATCATGGTCGGCGAGATCCGTGATCTGGAAACCGCCGACATCGCCATCAAGGCAGCACAAACCGGCCACATGGTGATGTCGACTCTGCACACCAATGACGCGCCGACCACGCTGACACGCATGCTGAACATGGGGGTGGCACCATTCAACATCGCGTCCAGCGTGCTGCTTATCACCGCCCAGCGGTTGGCGCGCAAGCTCTGCGAGAGTTGCAAGGCACCGGCCGAATACCCCAGAGAAGCCCTGATCAAGGCAGGATTCGCCGAGGCTGACCTGAACGGCAACTGGAAGCCGTACCGGGCGGTGGGCTGCTCGGCTTGCTCAAACGGCTACCGGGGCCGTGTCGGCATTTACCAAGTGATGCCCATCACTGAAGAAATCCAACGGATCATCCTAACCGAAGGCACGGCCGTCGACATTGCTGAGCAGGCCCAACGCGAGGGGGTGCGCGACCTGCGGCAATCCGGCTTGGTCAAGGTTCGGGCAGGCGTGACGACGCTGGAAGAAGTAATCGCTTGTACGAACGAGTGATTACCGATGAATAACTCCACAATCCTGCCGATAAGCACATTGGTGGATTGAGAGTTCCGGAGGAACCATGGCGACTGCAGCGGCCGCAACACGCGCTAAAGAAATTGTTTTCGAGTACGAAGGCAAGGACAAGAACGGCAAGATCGTTCGAGGTGAGATGCGCGCCGGCGGCGAGGCCATGGTCAATGCCAGTCTGCGCCGCCAGGGCATCCTGATCACCAAGGTCAAGAAGCGCCGCGTCAGTGGCGGCCGCGCGATCAAGCAAAAAGACATCGCCATCTTCACCCGTCAGTTGTCCACGATGATGCGTGCCGGTGTGCCGCTGATCCAGTCGTTCGACATCGTGGCGCGTGGGAGCCCGAACCCGCGATTGACCCGCCTGCTGACCGACATCCGCTCAGATGTCGAGACCGGTACGAGCCTGTCGGCCGCGTTTCGCAAGCACCCGCTGCACTTCGATGCGCTGTACTGCAACCTCGTCGAAGCCGGCGAGGCGGGCGGTATCCTGGAAGCGCTGCTGGATCGCCTGGCCATCTACCAGGAAAAGACGATGGCGATCAAGAACAAGATCAAGTCGGCCTTGATCTACCCGATCGCGGTGCTGGTGGTGGCTTTCGTGGTGCTGGCGGTGATCATGATCTTCGTGATCCCGGCGTTCAAGGACGTGTTCACCTCGTTCGGCGCTGATTTGCCGGCACCGACGCTCCTGGTGATCGGGATGTCGGAGTTCTTCGTCACGTATTGGTGGGCAATCTTCGGCTTCATCGGCGGCGGCACCTATTTCTTCCTCGAGTCATGGAAGCGCTCCGAGAAGATGCAAAAGGCCATGGACCGTCTGTTGCTGAAAGTGCCGGTGTTTGGCGAGTTGGTCAACAAATCGGCGGTGGCGCGATGGACGCGCACGCTGTCCACCATGTTTGCCGCCGGAGTGCCGCTGGTCGAGGCGCTCGATTCAGTCGGTGGTGCTTCGGGCAACGCCGTCTTCGCCGAAGCCACAGAGCAAATTCAGAAGGACGTGTCGACCGGCGCTTCGCTGACCACCTCGATGCAGACCACCGGCGTGTTCCCGAACATGGTGCTGCAGATGTGTTCGATCGGTGAAGAGTCCGGCTCGCTGGACGCCATGCTGGGCAAGGCCGCTGAGTTCTACGAGGACGAAGTTGATGAAGCGGTGAAAGGACTGTCCAGCCTCATGGAGCCGTTCATCATCGTGATCCTGGGCACATTGATCGGCGGCATCGTGGTCTCGATGTATCTGCCCATCTTCAAGCTCGGCCAGGTGGTCTGATCCCAGGGGATGGATACGCTGTTGATCGAAGCGTTTTTTTCTCCCTGGACCTTCGCGCTTGTCGGGCTGTGCATTGGCAGTTTCCTGAACGTGGTCATCCACCGGCTGCCTTTGATGCTGGAGCGCAGCTGGAAACTGGACAGCGCCGACCTGCTGGGAGTGAAGGTCGATGTGCCGGCCGAAGTCACGCTGTCTGCACCGCGCTCTCGATGCCCCTCGTGCGGCCATCAGATCGCTTGGCACGAGAACATCCCGGTGTTGAGTTACCTGCGACTGGGCGGCAAATGCTCAGCCTGCAAGGCAACCATTTCGCCGCGCTACCCGGCCTTCGAACTCATCACGGCACTGCTGTTCGCAGGCCTCGCCTGGCGCTTGGGAGCGCATCCGTCCACCCTCGCCTGGTGCGGTTTTGCCGCAGTGCTGGTGGCCCTTGCCGGTATTGACTGGGACACCACGCTGCTGCCTGACAGCTTGACGCTGCCACTGCTGTGGGGGGGCCTGATCGCCTCGGCCGTCGGCCTGACCGTGCCGCTGTCCTCCGCCGTCTGGGGCGCTGTGACGGGTTATCTGTCGCTGTGGTCGGTGTACTGGCTGTTCAAGCTTGCCACCGGCAAGGAAGGCATGGGCCACGGCGACTTCAAGCTGTTGGCCGCACTGGGCGCCTGGCTAGGCATGTCGATGGTGCTGCCCGTGGTGCTCGGTGCGTCGGTGATCGGAGCGATCGTCGGCATCGGCATGAAGCTCGCCAGTAATCTGCGGGAAGGCCGCTACGTACCCTTCGGCCCGTTCCTGGCGGGCTCGGGGCTGGCAGTGCTGTTCATCGGTTCGCCCACCATCCTCGATTGGCTGGGCTGGGCCTGATGGCCAAGTGTGTGCGTCGGCACCTGCCAGATGGCTGTTCCCGCACCGCGATCCGCTGAACCGCTGCGCATCGGCCTGACCGGCGGCATTGGCAGCGGCAAGAGCACAGTCGCGCGCATGCTGGCGGCGCATGGCGCTGGCATCGTCGACACCGACGCCATTTCGAGGCGGTTGACCGCCGCAGGCGGGCGAGCAATCCCTTTGCTACGTGAGGCCTTCGGTGACACCATGATCGACACCCACGGCGCGCTGGACCGCCGTCGGATGCGCGACCTGGCTTTCGAGGACCCCTCGGCCCGCCACCGGCTGGAAGCGCTCCTGCATCCGCTGATCTTGGTCAACGCAGAGAGCGAGGCTGACTTGCTGGCGAATTCGGCAGTCATCGTGTTCGATGTGCCACTGCTGGTTGAGTCGCCGCAATGGCTGCGTCGCGTGCATCGTGTGCTGGTCGTCGACTGCAGCGAGGCGACCCAGATCACGCGGGTGGTGCAGCGCTCCGGGTGGGCTGAGTCGTCGGTTCGGGCCGTGATCGCCGCGCAGGCGACGCGAGAGCAGCGGCGCGCCATTGCCGATGACCTGATCCTCAACGACGGTGTTTCAATCAGCGAGCTGGCCGAGCGGGTTGCCACCGTGTGGAGCACCTGGCTCGCGCTCCGAGTCGGACCTCTGTGAAACAATTGGGCCGCCGCGCCGACTCGCCCACCTGTCGTCATTTCATCAGCCGTTGAAGGAAGGCCTCTTGGTCCTTTACGAGTACCCGTTCAACGAGAGCATACGCACCATGCTTCGGCTGGAGCACCTGTTCGATCGGCTAGGTCAATTGGCCACCCGGGACACCGCGGTCGATCACCACTATGCGATTGCCACGCTGTTCGAGATCATCGAGGTCGCCTCGCGCGCCGATCTGAAGTCCGACCTCCTGAAAGACCTCGAGCGGCAGAAGTCCCAACTCAACAGCTACCGCGGCAACCCATCGATCTCGGAGAAGGCGCTCGATGAGGTGATCGAGAAGATCGACCATGCCCACACCGGTCTGAACGAATTGCCTGGCAAGGCCGGTCACGCGCTCACAAACAACGAATGGCTGATGAGCATCCGCAGCCGCATCAGCATTCCCGGCGGCACCTGCGAGTTCGATCTGCCCGCCTACTACGCCTGGCAGCAGCACGAACCCGCGGAACGCCGTGCCGACCTCGCTCGCTGGATCGCGCTGCTGCTCCCACTGGCCGAGGCGCTGAATGTGCTCCTGGGCTTGCTGCGCGACTCGGGTGTGCCGCAGCGAGTGAATGCAATCGCCGGCCAATTCCAGCAAAGCCTACCAACAGGGCGCTCCTATCACCTGATGCGGGTGCGCCTGGATCCGACCGGCGGTCTGGTGCCCGAGATCACAGGTCACCGCCTGATGGTGTCGGTGCGGCTGATGCGCCAAGACGCAGAGGGCCGCCTGCGGCCGCACACCAGCGATGGCTGCTTCGAACTGACCTTGTGCTCGTGAGCACCTCCAAAGTGTCCGAACGCATCGTCCGCTGTCCCGGTTGCGGCGGCGACAGCGTCTATGCGAGTTCAAACCCGAATCGCCCCTTTTGCAGCGCTCGCTGCAAGAACGCCGATTTCGGCGCATGGGCAAGCGAGAACTACCGGGTCGCGTCCAGCACGACACCGGACGACACCGACGAAAACTCGGCACCCTTGTCGCACTGATCGGCACAAGACCTGTGCACCATGGCGGCCAGAGCCGTCATGGTTGTGCGAAAAACGAACGGATCAGGCCCTTGAACTGCCGCTCATCGTCCCTATAATCTATTTGCTAGCACTCGAGTCCATTGAGTGCTAACGACGATTCAGGCCCTGCCAAATCAGTCGGACGCGAAGCCTTGGCGAACCGTCCCTGCTCGTAAAAACATCAAACCCGGTTTTTATCCCTCAAGGAGATGCTATGAAACTTCGTCCTCTGAACGATCGCGTGATCGTCAAGCGCGTGGAACAGGAAACCAAGACCGCCTCCGGCATCGTCATCCCCGACGCCGCCGCCGAGAAGCCCGATCAAGGTGAAGTGCTCGCCGTAGGACCTGGCAAGCGCAATGAGAAGGGCGATTTCATCGCCCTGAACATCAAGGTCGGTGACCGTGTGCTGTTCGGCAAGTACAGCGGCCAGACCGCCAAGGTCGATGGCGACGAACTGCTCGTGATGCGCGAAGAAGACCTGTTCGCCGTGGTCGAAAAGTAAATCGCACGCGATTCACTTTCGTCGCAGGCTGACTTCGCGTGGCGAGGTCAAGTCCCAAACGGACGACCGAAGACAGAACAATTCACCGGCGCAAGCCGGCAAACCAAGCTCTAGGAGAATTTCAGATGGCAGCTAAAGACGTAATTTTCGGTGGCGATGCACGCGCCCGCATGGTTGAAGGCGTGAACATCCTCGCCAACGCAGTCAAGGTCACCCTGGGCCCGAAGGGTCGCAACGTGGTCCTCGAGCGCTCCTTCGGCGCCCCCACCGTGACCAAGGACGGTGTGTCCGTGGCCAAGGAAATCGAGCTGAAGGACAAGCTCCAGAACATGGGCGCGCAGATGGTCAAGGAAGTCGCTTCCAAGACCAGCGACATCGCCGGTGACGGCACCACCACCGCCACCGTGCTGGCCCAAGCCATCGTGCGCGAAGGCATGAAGTACGTGGCCGCCGGCATGAACCCGATGGACCTGAAGCGCGGCATCGACAAGGCCGTGACGGCCCTGGTCGAGCAGCTCAAGGCGCAGTCGAAGCCCACCACCACGAGCAAGGAAATCGCTCAGGTCGGCACCATCTCGGCCAACAGT
>JAIXYO010000020.1 GCA_027490215.1 Rubrivivax sp. | reverse complement strand
TCGATGCGTCGCAGCCCGCCGGGCGGGGCGGCGACGTGCTCGGTGACGGCTGCAACATCGCCATCGGCAATGTGTTCGAGCAGTCCAAGCCGGGCTTCAGCACTTCAGCGCGCGCGCAGACCACGGTTGTGGTCCAGGGCGACGTGATCATGGCGAACAATCGCTGCAAGTAAGGCCGTCAAACAGAGCGCAGGAAAGCGAGCGATGACACACCCACACCGCAAGACCCACTGGTTGATCGCCGCGCTGGCCGCCGCCCTCGCTGGCTGTGCTGCGCCGCCGACCCGCCAGCAGGACGTCGCCACCGCCGCCAGCAGCCGCATCTCGACGACGCCGCAGCGCAACGTCACCGACTTCACCGACGGCTTGCGCTGCATGGACGAGACCTTCCTGCGCTACGGCACGCGCGATGTCAGCGTCATCATGGAAGACCTGGGCGACTCGACCAAGAAGGTCAGTGTCGGCACACGCGACATGATGATCTCAGCGATCTCGGACATGACGCGCCGCAGCCGGGCGATCCAGCTCATCACCTTCGGGCAAGACGCCAACAACGTCGTCGCCTTCCTTGCCAACGCGAAACAGCGCAGCCCGTTCGGCGCGGTGCCGCAATTCAACATCCGTGGCTCGGTCTCGCAGCTCGACGAGGGCGTGCTGCGCCGGCAGAGCGACCTGGGACTGGCGCTCGAGCCGTTCCTGAGCGCGGGCGCCTCAAAGAGCCGCCAGTTCAATGTGCTGGGCTTCGACGTCAGCATGGTGCAGACCAGCAATCTCGCGCTGCTGTCCGGCGTGTCGTCGAAGAACATCGTGGTGATTGCGAAGGAAGGCGATGCGCTCGATTCGCAGGCCACGATCCGCAAGATCGGCATCAACTTCAGCACCAGCTTCCAGCGCACCGATGGCACAGCGCAGGCGCTGCGCAACATGGTCGAGATGTCGGCGATCGAGCTCTTCGGTCGCCTGCAGAAATTGCCCTACTGGACCTGCCTGGGCGTTGGTCCCGACAACCCCGACATCAAGCGCGAGATGGAAGACTGGTTCATCGGCATGGAACGCGGCGGCGAACTGGTGCCTTACTTCCAGGAGCAGTTGCGCAACCGTGGCTTCTTCGACGGCCCGATCGACGGGCAGATCTCGCCGGGGCTGCGCGATGCCATCAAGGCGTACCGCCGCGCGTCGGGGTTCTCCGAGGTCGATTTCGTCGATCTGGCGTTCTTCAGCGACTTCCTGCACCGCCCGTTCCCCCCGCCGCCCGCCAAGGCGTTCGTCGCCGATACCGTGCCACCGGTGCAGCAAGCCGAAGTGACTCTGCCGCAGCCGACCGCCGCTGCCAAGCCTGCAGCAGCGCCCGCCGGGGCGGCCAGGAGGCCCGCTCCGATCCCGGCGACCGCACCGCTGGCCGCCGCTGATCGCCGGCTGCAACTGCTGCCGATCAAGGACAGCTTTGCGCCGGGCGAGGCGGTGGGCTTCCATGTGATCCCGTCGATGAGCGGCTACCTGTACTGCTACCACCAGGACGCCAGCGGCACGATCCGCCGCATCTTCCCCAACCGATTCACCCGCGATCCACGGGTCACCGCGAACCGGGCGCTGACGCTGCCGGGACGTACCCCGATGGAGTTGCGCGCGGCCGCTGCAGGCAACGAAGCTGTCGGCTGCTTCACCACGCCGAACGAGATCTACAGTTCGCTGCCGGCAGCACTGCGCTGGGGCGACTTCGATCCGTTGCGGCTGAAGTCCTTCGACGAGGTGGCAGCGGTGTTCACGCCGATCACCAAGGGCAACCTGGCGCGCGCCGAGTTCGCGATCGTCACGCGCTGAAATCGCTGCTGGCGCGGATCACCAGAACGCCCAGTTCCCTGTCGCCACCACCCAGACACCGAGCGCGCCATTGGTGACCGCGTGCGCGATCACGGGCACCCACAGCTTGCCGGTGCGGCGGTACAGCCAGGCATAGGCCAGGCCGGCCACGATGGCGGCCAGCCACAAGGTGTGCGCCAGCATGAAGACAAAGGTCGAGAGCACGATCGCGCGCAGACCGACCTGCTGCGGCACGACGCCCTCGAAGGTTTCGTGCTGAAACCAGCGCATCAGGAACGACCGCCAGAACAGCTCTTCCATCACCGGCACCAGCAGCGCCGCACCGATCAATCGCACCACCAGCAGTGGCCAGATCAAGCCACCTTGCGCGTCGAGAGGCGTGAACGGCGCCGTTGGCGCGGCCAGTTGCATCCATGGCGCGTCGAGCTGAATCCACACAGCGAACACCAGCAACCCGACTCCGACTGCCAGCCCCACCTCGCGCCACGACGGCCACAACTGCACGGACAGTTCACCGTACTCGCGCCACCACCACACCAGCAAGGTGCCCACCGCGAGGACGGTCAGGCCGTAGATCCAGCGCGGGTCGAAACCCCAGGCGCCATCGGCAGGGGCCATGCCGCGCAGCTGCAGCAACAGCATGAAGACCACGAACGGGATCACGCGCACCCGCGCCGCGGGGCTGAACCGCAGATTCATTCGCGCGACTTGAGGCCGCGTGCGCTCAACACTGCGTCCGTGTCCTGCCCGAGCGTGGGCGCCAGGCGATCGATGCGACCGGGCGTCAGGCTCAGTTTCGGCACCACGCCGGGCACCTCGAGCACCAGGCCGTCTGCGGTGGTGATGCTTTCGATCATGCCGCGCGCACGGTAGTGCGGGTCCTCGGCGATGTCCTTCGCGGTGTAGACGCGGCCCACCGGCACCTGCGCCGCCTGCAGTGTCACAAGCGCCTCGGCCACGCTGCGCGTCTTGGCCCACTCGCCGATCGCTGAGTCGATCTCATGCACACGTTTCACGCGGCCGGCGTTGGTCGCCAGACCGGGGTCGCGGCCCAGGTCGTCGCGGCCGATCGCGTGCATCAGGCGCTGGTAGATCGAGTCCCCGTTGCCGGCGACCAGCACCCAGCCGTCGCTGCAGGCGTAGGTGTTGCTGGGCGCGATACCAGGCAGTGCCGAGCCGGCGGGTTCGCGCACCGCGCCGAACGCGCTGTACTCGGGCAGCAGGCTCTCCATGCAGTTGAAGACCGATTCGTACAGCGCCACATCCACCACCTGGCCGAGCCCCTTCGGCGCCTGCGGGCTGACGGTGGCATGGCGGTGCTGCAGCGCCATCAGGATGCCGATCACGCCATGCAGCGCGGCCAGCGTGTCGCCCAGACTCACGCCGCAACGCACCGGGATGCGGCCAGGCTCGGCCGTCAGATGGCGCAAGCCGCCCATCGCTTCGGCGACCGCGGCGAAGCCGGGCAGCTCGCGGTACGGCCCGGTCTGGCCGTAGCCGCTGATGCGGCACATGATCAGCCCGGGGTTGGTCTTCGACAGTTCCTCGTGGCTCAAGCCCCAGGCTTCCATCACGCCGGGCTTGAAGTTCTCGACCACGACATCGGCCTCGGCGATCAGCTGGCGAACGATGTCGCGCGAGGCAGGGTCTTTCAGATCGAGGGCCACGCTGCGCTTGTTGCGCGACTGCACCTGCCACCACACGCTGGTGCCGTTGTGCAGCAGACGCCACTCGCGCAGCGGGTCGCCGCCCGGCTTGCCCGCTTTGGCCGGTGGCTCGATCTTGATGACCTCGGCACCGAAGTCGGCCAGCGTCTTGCCGGCAAAGGGCCCGGCGATCAGCTGGCCGAGTTCAACAACTTTCAGGCCGGCCAAGGGGCCGAAGGGTGTGGATGTCGTCATCGTTCAAGCGGCTTTCTGTTCCAGCAGGTAATTGGCACCGTCGTACTGAGCCAACACCTCGGTCAGGTAGGGCAACACGGCGAGCAACTGGTCGTGCAGCGTGTACGGCGGGTTCAGGATGAACATGCCGCTGCCCGCGAGGCCGAAGCCCTGGGAATCCGGCTGCTGCACCGTCAGGCGGGCATGCAGCCAGCCTTTCGGCGCCAGCCCTTCGAGCCGGCGCGGCAACTGCGCCGCCTCGAGCTTGCTGACCTGCGGGTACCAGACCATGTAGACGCCTTCCGGAAAGCGCGTGATCGCCTCGCGCAACGACGCGATGACTTTCGAGTAGTCACCATGGCCTTCGTAGCTCGGGTCCATCAGCACGACGGCGCGGCGCGAGGACGGTGGCACCTGGCTCTTCAGGCCGTCGAAACCATTGGTGTCCTTGACCTCGGCGCCTTTCACCGAACCCAGGAACGCTTCGAGGATGCGATGGTCCGTCGGATGCAACTCATACAGCCGCAGCTGGTCCTGCGCGCGCAGCAGCATCTTCGCGAAGGCCGGCGAGCCGGGGTACTGCTCGAGCTGCCCCTCGGGGTTGAACTCGCGCACCAGCGCCATGTAGTCGGCCACGGCCTCGGGCAGCTCGGCCGGGTCACGATCCCACAGCCGCGCCACGCCTTGCAGGTATTCGCCCTTCTTCTGCGCGTACTGGCCTTCGAGAGAGTAGCCGCCGGCACCGGCATGGGTGTCGATCAGGCGGTAGGGCTTGTCCTTCAGGTTCATGTAGCGCAACACCAGGGTCAGCGTGATGTGCTTGAGCACATCGGCATGGTTGCCGGCGTGAAAGGCATGGCGGTATGCAAGCATTCAGGGTTCCTGATCAATCGGGCAATGTAGTCGCTGCACCAATCCAGCGGGCGCTGCCATCGCCATTGTCAAACGTGAAGCGGCTGAGATCGTCAGAATCGACGCTATCAACCCCAAAGGACCACACCATGACCCGCCTGTTCGACCCGATCCAGATCGGCGCCATCGCCGCCGCCAACCGCATCGCCATGGCCCCGCTGACGCGCAATCGCGCGGCCGCCCATCAAGTGCCCACCGAACTGATGGCGACCTACTACACGCAGCGCGCCAGCGCCGGGCTGATCATTGCCGAGGCGACGCAGATCAGCGCCGAAGGCCAGGGCTACCTCGACACGCCGGGCATCTATTCGCCTGAGCAGGTCGCTGGCTGGAAGAAGGTGACCGACGCCGTGCACGCCGCGGGCGGCAAGATCGTGCTGCAGCTGTGGCACGTCGGCCGCATCTCGCACGTGTCGCTTCAGCCCGGTGGCATCTCCCCGGTGTCGTCGACCGCACGCGTGGCCAAGGCGCAGACGTTCACGAAAGAGGGCTTCGTCGATGTCTCGCCGCCGCGCGCGCTGCGCACCGACGAAATGCCGCGCCTCGTCGCCGACTACCGCCACGCGGCGAAATGCGCCATCCAGGCCGGCTTTGACGGCGTCGAGGTACATGGCGCCAATGGCTACCTGATCGACCAGTTCCTGCGCGACAGCACCAACGATCGCACCGACGCCTACGGTGGCCCGATTGCCAACCGCGCGCGGCTGCTGCTTGAAGTGTTGCAGGCCGTCACCGAGGAAGTGGGCGCTGACCGAACCGGGCTGCGGCTGAGCCCGGTCACTCCCTTCAGCGACATCGGGCAGGACAGCGATGCGCAAGGCCTGTTCAACCATGTGGTGGAGCGGCTGGCGCCATTGAAGCTGGCCTATCTGCACCTGATCGAAGGGGACACCGGCGGTGCGCGCGACTACCTGCCTTTCGACTACGAAGCGCTGCACCAGCGCTACAAGCAAGGGCAACCGCAAGGCGTGTGGATCCTCAACAACGGCTACGACCGGCAACTGGCGATCGATATGGTGGCGAGCGGCAAGGCCGATGTCGTCGCTTTCGGTCGGCCCTTCATCAGCAACCCTGACCTCGTGCACCGCCTGCGCGACAACCTGCCGCTGGCCCCGCTGGACCCGAACACCCTGTACGGCGGTGGTGCCAAGGGCTACACCGACTACCCAGCGATCGGTTGATCGGGGTGAGCGCGAGGCGGTCCGCGCGAGGCCGTCAGCGCGGGGCCGTCAGCTCTCCTGCGACGCCAGCCGTGATCGGAACAGCTCGGTGATGCCCACTTCGCGCGGGCCGTGGATCAGCTCGAAGGTCTCGCCCGCTTCCACGGTGCCTGGCACGCGCACGGACAGGTAGAAACCGCACCAGGCGTTGGCGACCATCAGCTTGGCGGCCTGGTTGAAACCCATCACCGCGTTGAACTTGAAGCAAGGAAAGCGCGGCTCGCTGACTGCCAGCTCGCAGTTCGCGAAGCGCAGCACATCGCCGATGCAGACCTGGCTCTCCAGCAGGCCGCTGATCGTCAGGTTCTCGCCCATGAAACCATGCGGCAGCGGTTCGTTCCACCCGGCGACCTTGGCCTGCGCGCGAACCGTCTGCCAGAAGGCGTAGTGCTCGATCGGGTAGGCGTAGACCGCCTTGCTCAAGCCACCGTGAACCGAAAGGTCGGCCTGCTCGTCACCCACCAGGCCCAGCGGTCGTGCTTCGACCGGGCCGCTGACGCTGCGCTTGCCGATGCCGGTCAGAACCTGACGGCCATTGATCGCCATCTCGCGGGCGGTGGCGACGTTGGTGCTGAGCACTTGCATGGTGTGTTGCTTCTCGGCGGGTTGGGGGTGTCGATGATGAAGACGTCGGCATGCAGGTTCCAGGCCGGCTCAGCCTGGCAAAGGGCGGTAGCCCGGCCGAGCGGCGATCGCCTGCCTACCCGGTCGGCTCGCCAGCCAGTCGCCAAACAGCTTGCCGGCCGGGTGATCGACATGGAAAGAACGCATCAGATGCACAGGCACACGCAGCAATGGGTCGCCTTCGACCAGCACGCCGAAATCGCGGGCTTGCCTGAGCGCTGCGCCGGCCGCCGCCCAGACGCCGCGCTCGACCAGCACGCAGGCCAGACGGGCACGTGCAGCAGCGAGCGCATCGCGGCCCGGCGACGGGATGTACCAAGGTGGCAACGGGGCCACCTTCGCCGCCCGCCACAGGCCAGCTTCCAGCTCTTGTGTGCCCGAGCCCGGCGTTGCGCCGAGGAAGGTCGCACCAGCCTTCGCAAGCGCCGACAGGGCGGGCGCCGCCTGCGTCCGCGCGCCCAGCGCGTCCAGGCCGGATCGCAGCAGCGTGGGCCCGACGATCAGGAAGTCGGACGTGGCGACGGGTTGCCGACCTCGCAGCAGGCCGAGTTGATCCAGGGCAAGCTCAGCCTGCGGTGTGTTCAGCAGCGCCCCATCGTGTTCGCCACGGCCCAGCGCCTCCAGCAGTTCACGCGCGGGCCCGCGGACCAGCGCGATGGCCACACCCGTGTCGCGGCCGAAACGGCGCTGCAAGTGGGCCGCGAACCCGGAGTCGGCCAAGGCCTCGTCGACAGCCAGGCGGAATGGATCGGCCAGCGACCGTCGCTGTGCTGCCTGCGCACTTGCTGGCAGCGCCGCACCACTGGCGGTAGCGGCCAGTTGAAGCAGGACCCGACGGCGGGATGTCATGCGAGCAGAGTCTAGGGGGCCTCATGGTTTTTGAACGCTCACGTCAAGCGACATGAAGCCTTGCGCCGCGCTCCCCTCCTACAGTACACCTCACTGCCTGACGCCTCACCCGCCCTCATGATCTCCGCCCACCCAACCCGCTACACATCGACGGCCATCGCAATGCACTGGCTGCTGGCCCTGGGCATCCTCGGTGTCTTCAGCCTGGGGTTCTACATGGCCGACCTGCCTTTTTCGCCGCAGCGCGTGAAGCTCTACAACTGGCATAAATGGGCCG